>NZ_JBFTNH010000009.1:0-186690 GCF_056397385.1 Pseudomonas sp. 05N36
ACCTGGCCAGAGGTTTCAAGAAGACTCAGGCCCTGGTAATCCTTGCCCGCAAACTCGCCCGGGTGGCGTTCGCCCTGATGAAAAACCAGAGCGAATACCGACCGAATCGACCGCTGCAGGGTTGTCCTGCAACATAGAATCTCCCACAGGGTATTTGTCGTGCTTCAGGCCAAGGGCTGGATCACCTGCCCCAGCCAGTCCATGAATGCCCGCACGCGCAATGGCAAATGCCGTTGCCGGGCATAGAGCAGCGAAACCTCCATCGACGGTGCGTTGAACTGCGGCAAGACGGCCACCAATTCACCGCTGAGCAGGTACGCCTGCATCCCCATCAGCGGCGCCTGGATCAACCCGAATCCCCCCAGACACGCGGACTCGTAAGCGTCGGTACTATTGACCGTCACGCTGCCGCTCATCGGCATTCGATGCAGCTTGCCGTCCTCCTCGTACACAAAACCTTCCGAGCGCGAACCCAGTACGCCGACGTAATGGACCAGCCGATGCTGCGCCAGGTCTTCGAGCCGCTGCGGCACACCATAGCGCTGCAGATAGGCAGGGCTGGCGCAGTTGACCATGGCAAAGTCGCACAGGTGACGAGCGACCACCGTTTGATCCGGTTGCGCGCCGACCCGCACCACGCAATCAAACCCTTCGCTGAGCAAATCGACCCGGCGGTCGGTGCTGCTGATTTCCAGTTCCAGATGAGGGTGCCGGGCCATGAATTCGGGCAGGCGCGGCATCACCACCTGCCGGGCCAGAATGTTCGGCATGTCGATGCGAATCCGCCCGGTCAGCGAGGCTTCGTCCTGGCGAAACAGCCCTTCGATTTCATCCATGTGCGACAGCAAATCCTTGCTCCGCTCGTACAACACCAACCCGTCCTGGGTCGCCTGAACCTTGCGCGTGGTGCGTTGCAGCAGGCGTGTGCCGAGCAGGGTTTCCAGGGCCTGGACGTGTTCGGAAACGGTAGAACGAGGCAAGCCGAGGCTTTCGCCCGCGAGGGTGAAACTCGACATTTCGCTGACCCGGACGAAGGAGCGCAACAGTTCCAGTTTATTCATGGGGCCAACTCTCTATTGTTCGGTTATTCCGACCAGTGATTCCGATTACAGCCTGTTTATCACCACAAGGCGGATAAATAAACTTTCTCCCATCGTCACTCACTGCTCTGGAGAACGTCCCATGAACCGCAAAATCGCATTGATCACCGGCGCCAGCCGTGGCCTTGGCAAAAGCACCGCCCTGCATCTGGTGACTCAGGGCATCGACATTATCGGCACCTACAACAGCCGCGCCGACGAAGCCCAGGCGCTGGTCGCGCAGATCGAAAGCCTTGGCGGTCGCGCCGCCATGCTGCAACTCGACGTCGGCCGGAGTGAAGGTTTCGGCGCGTTCGCCGCAGAGGTCGGGAAGGTCCTGAAAAACCACTTCGATCGCCAGCACTTCGACTTTCTGATCAACAACGCCGGGGTCGGCGTGCATGCGAACTTTGCCGACACCACCGTCGAGCAGTTCGATCTGCTGATGAACATTCACCTGAAGGGGCCGTTTTTCCTGACCCAAAACCTGCTGCCGCTGCTGAATGACGGTGGCCGGATCATCAATATTTCCAGCGGCCTGACCCGCTTCAGCCTGCCGGGTTACGGGGCTTATGCGGCAATGAAAGGTGCGATGGAAGTGCTGACGCGTTACCAGGCCAAGGAGCTTGGCGCGCGCAACATTGCGGTGAATATCCTGGCACCGGGCGCCATCGAAACCGACTTCGGCGGCGGTACGGTGCGCGATAACGCGGATATCAATCAACTGGTGGCCAGCAATACGGCACTGGGTCGCGCCGGCAAACCCGACGATATTGGTGCGGCCATTGCCCTGCTGCTGACGCCGGGCAGTCAGTGGATCAACGGCCAGCGGGTCGAAGCATCGGGCGGGATGTTTTTGTAATCAGGATTAAAAGATCGTCCGGACGCGGTTCGGACGATCCTGGCTTTTATCCCTCGCAAGACTCACGCATTACCAGTCGCTCACGCACCACGTCATAAACCCAGTGGTAGACGTAGGTGTACGGCAGGAAAAACAGCAACACCCCGATGTCCAGAATCAACGCCTGCAACAGACTGACGTTCAGCCACCAGGCGATCAGCGGCACACTGACCGCCACCAGCCCCCCTTCAAACAGCAAGGCGTGCACGACTCGGGTTGCGGCACTGTGGGTAAGCGCCAGACGCTTGAGCAGACGGTCGAACAGGCCGTTGAACAACACGTTCCAGGCCAAGGCGATCAGACCGATGGCAATGGTCACGGCGCCCATCTCGACCATCGGTTTGTCCATCAGCCACGCCAGCAACGGTGTACACAGCATGACCGCCAACAGCTCGAAACCAATGGCCTGAAAAACACGTTCGGTAAAGGATTTGTTGGTGCTCATCATCAAGCTCCCTGGGTGAATGTGGTTGCCATCATCCAACACCACACCGATACTTCATAACCAATAACCATCGATCAAGGCGATAGTTCATGGCCTCACACGAAGTGCTATTGGCGTTCGTCCAGGCAGCGACCCAAGGCTCGTTTTCTGCGGCGGCGCGAAAACTCGGCAAGAGCCAGTCGACCATCAGCGCGGCGGTCGCCAGCCTGGAAATCGACCTGAACGTGACCCTGTTCGATCGCAGCAGCCGCAAGCCCAGCCTGACCTCTGCCGGGCATGTCATGCTGCAACGCGCCGAAGACATTCTGGCCGCCACCAGCCGCCTGGAAATGACCGCCGCGCAACTGTCCCAAGGCGTTGAGGCGAAGCTGACGGTGGCAATTTCCGACACCTACCAGTCCGATCGTTTTGAAGCGGCATTGAGTGAATTCGAACAGCGCTACCCGGACCTGGAACTCGAATGCCTGATTGCCGAGTGCGACGATTTGATCGCCCTGGTGCAACGCGGGCGCGCGCACATCGCCTTCGCCGAAATGCAGTCCGACTACCCCGCCGACCTGAACAGCGCGACGGTCGACGAGCGCACGGAAATTGCCTTGTTCGTGTCGACCGAACATCCGCTGGCGGCGCTGCAAAAGGTCGATAAGGAAACGTTGCAGCAGCACCGTGAATTGCGCCTGGCGACCATCATCAATCCCTACGAAACCCGTGCCCAAGGCCGGGTGTGGTCGGCGCCCAGTTACCTGATGCTGCTGGAAATGGCCCAAGGCGGTTTTGGTTGGGCGCCTTTGCCGCGCTGGTTGGTCGAGCGTTTTGGCGCGGGCTCGTTGCAGGAACTCAAGGTCCGCGGCTGGCCAAAAACGGTGTCGGTCGATGCCCTTTGGTCACGCCTGCATCCGCCGGGACCGGCGGGGAGCTGGTTGCTGGCGAAGATGCTGGAGTGATCGAAGAATCACAGCCCCCCTCCCCCGGAGCGGCCATCATTTGAGTTCACTCAACCGCCGCTCGATAAACCGTCGCTCCGGCGCTTGCCGAGTCAACTCCAGAGCGCGCCGATACGCCGCCCTCGCCTCTTCAACCCGCCCCAGCTGCCGACAGAACTCGGCGCGCGCCGAATGGGCCAGGTGATAGTCGAGCAGCTCGCCTCGCTGCAAAATCCCTTCGACGACCGTCAACCCCGCCAGCGGCCCGTCGCGCCGGGACAGTGCCGCCGCGCGATTGAGTTCAATCACCGGCGAAGGCTGCACCCGCAACAACACGTCATACAGCCCGACAATCTGCGGCCAGTCGGTTTGCTCGGCCGTTGCGGCCTCGGCATGCACCGCCGAAATCGCGGCTTGCAGGCAATACGGTCCAAAGCCACGCGTGCTCAACGCGCGTTCGATCAAGGCACAGCCTTCGGCAATCATCTGGGTATTCCACAGCGAACGATCCTGCTCATCGAGCACGATCAACTCACCCGACGCCGAAGTCCTGGCCGGGCGTCGCGACTCATTGAGCAGCATCAGCGCCAACAGCCCCATCACTTCGGCTTCCGGCAACAGCTCCATCAGCAAGCGGCCAAGCCGGATCGCTTCGCGGGTCAGGTCTTCGCGGGTCAGCTCGCTGCCGACCGACGCCGAATACCCTTCGTTGAACACCAGGTAAATCACCCGCAACACGCTGTCGAGGCGCTCGGGCAACTCGGCTACGGAAGGCACTTGATAGGGAATTTTCGCGTCGCGGATTTTGTTCTTGGCACGCACGATGCGCTGGGCAATGGTGGACGGTGCAACAAGAAAGGCCCGGGCGATTTCCTCAGTGGTCAGGTCGCAGACTTCGCGCAGCGTCAACGGCACCTGTGCATCCGCCGCGAGGGCCGGGTGGCAGCAGGTGAAGATCAGCCGCAAGCGATCGTCTTCCACATCTTCAGCACTCCAGTCGGTCTCTTCGAGCGCTTCCAGCTGTGCCTCCAACGCCGCTTGGGAAGCCGCAAATCGCGCCCGACGGCGCAAACCGTCAATGGCTTTGAAACGCCCGGTCGACACCAGCCAGGCACGCGGATTATCGGGCACGCCATCGCGTTGCCAGCGTTCGACCGCGACAAAGAAGGCTTCATGCAAAGCCTCTTCGGCAAGGTCGAAATCCCCCAGCAAGCGAATCAACGTGGCAAGGATGCGCCGCGATTCGTTGCGATAAACCGCCTCGACCAGCGCCTTGACCGACTCGCCCGGCATCAACCCGACAGACCTGTGGTCATCAACGATTCAACTCACGGACGGGGCGCACTTCAACGCTGCCGACCCGGGCGGCAGGGATATTACCGGCGACCTGAATCGCCTCGTTCAGGTCCTTCGCATCGATCAGGTAGAAACCGGCCAATTGCTCCTTGGTTTCGGCGAACGGGCCGTCGGTGATCGACAGCTTGCCATCGCGCATACGCACCGTGGTGGCGGTCTGAACGGACTCCAGCGCCTCGGCGGCGAGCATCCGGCCGCTGCCCTGAACCGACTCGGCGTAGGCCATGCACTCGGCATCATGGGGGCTGTCGGGCGAGGTATGCAGGAGCCGTTCGTCGCTGTAGACCAGGCATAGGTATTTCATAGGACTCTCCGTCATCAAGCTGATCAACTATGGCTGCAGATTGAGCATCTGGCGAAAATCCCGACGATCAGGGCTGCCACTCGATCAGCGTCTGAACATCAGTGGACTTTTGTGTGAGGACACCCCTAGTCGTCTGGCAACACTCCAAATCGACCATTCAAATAAAATAAATCTCGAAGAGACAAACTGGCTAAAATCCGCAGTTCACCTTTGTCGGACCACGGACACCGCCAGTGACGACCCAACTCGTTCCCTACGAACAGCTGACACCCGCTCAATGCCAGCAACTGGAAGCCATTGAGATCCCTGACCGGCAGAAGCAATTCTCCGGCGATATCGACATGGCCCTGCACACCTTGTTGTCCGCACCGCGTGACGGCATCAAGGGCTTTGCCCTGCTCGTCGACGAGATTCCGGTAGCGTTCCTGCTGCTCAAGCGTCCGCCGTTCCTGCCGCACTGGGCCCATGAAGACACCGCGACCCTGCACGCGCTACAGGTCGATCACCGCCACCAGGGCAAGGGTTATGGCAGCGCGCTCCTGCAAGCCCTGCCACTCGCTGCACGCCAGGCCTGGCCAGAGATCAAGGGGCTGGAGCTGTCGGTGGATGCACACAACGAATCGGCGCTCGGGCTCTACCTCAAGCAAGGCTGGGTCGACAGCGGCAACGCCTACAAAGGCCGGATCGGCTATGAGCGGCGCATGGCCCTGGCTTTCTGAACGCCCAATAACCCTTCATGGATGAAGTGAACAATGCTGACCACTCTCGAACAACTTGAAGCAATTTACGGCCTGCCTCACGACCGTGCCGTGCGCAAGGAAATCCCTTTTCTCAACCTCGATTACCAGGCGATGGTGCGTGCTTCGCCGCTGGTCATCCTGAGTTCGGTCGGCCCTGACGGCATGGACGGCTCACCGCGTGGCGACACACCGGGTTTCGTACGGATCATCGATGAGCGAACCCTGGCGATTCCCGACCGACCGGGCAATAACCGCATCGACACGTTGCGCAATATCGTCCTCGATTCGCGGATCTCGTTGCTGTTCATCATCCCGGGGATTGGCGAGACATTACGGGTCAATRGTCGCGCGCAGATCAGCGCCGAACCCGGGTTGCTGGATAGCTTTGCAGTGAACGGCAAACCGCCGCGCACGGTGATTCTGGTGGAGGTCGAAGCCGCCTATTTCCACTGTTCCAAGGCCATCGTCCGCTCGGATTTGTGGAACCCGGAAAAGTACCTGGACCGCTCGGTCCTGCCCACCGCGGGCGCCTTTCACAAGCGCCTGAATGACGGCCAATTCGATGCCGAGGCGTACGATCGGGAAGCGCCTGCTCGGGTCCTCGACAGTCTCTATTGACCGTCCTGATACGACGATACCCTCATGTGGGAGCGAGCCTGCTCGCGATGAGGCCCTCACATTCAATGTAGATGTCGACTGTCAGCCCGCTATCGCGAGCAGGCTCGCTCCCACACTGGATCTCCACTGTTCTGATAAGGAGTTGTGGATTACAGATCCAGCGCCATCTCATGCCAGGCCATGCCGCCGTGATCGGACGCGGACACGTTGAGGTAGACGAAACCAAACCCGGCATACAGCGGAATGTGTCGTTCCTTGCACATCAGGTTGATACGGGTTTTGCCCAAATCCCGCATGCGGACAATGAACTCGCTCATCAACCGTTTCGCCAGCCCCAGCCCTTGGAAATCCGGGTGCACCACCACCGACATGATCACCACCTGCGGGCCATCCGGGTCATGGCCGATCATTTCCTTGAAGGCTTCATCCGCCATTTCCACCTGATACGCCGCCCCCGAATTGATAAACCCGGCGACGACACCGTCGACCTCGGCCACGATAAAACCTTGCGGCCAGGTGGCGATGCGCGTGGCGATCTTCTCGCGCGTGGCCGCTTCATCACCTTCATAGGCTTGGGTTTCGATGGCGAAACAGCGATCCAGATCAGCCGGCGTGACCTGGCGAATAACAGTCGTGGGGGAGTTCATGGCGTGGCCTGGTCAGAGAAAAAGAGGGAGCGAATCATAAATTAATAAGGACGGCATATCGATCATCAGCACGCCCGTAAAGCCTTCGTATAGCGGCTTTCTTTCGCGCAAGGTTCGGGCTATTGCTTGTCCCTGTCTTTCGCCATGAAGAGGGAAACTCACCATGACTAGCGTTCAGGTCGGTCTTCTTATGCTGTTCACCATCAGTGCTTTTGGCTTTATCACGCTGACGATCGACGTGCTGCGAGCGCGGCGAATCAGCAAAGACAAATAGTGCAAATGCCGAGTGGCGGCGGCGCTTGAATGCGCCGCCTTTCAACCCGTTCAGGCCGTTTTGAGCGGGATCCAGATTTCCAGCACACCGGTATTGAGCTTCGGGTTGAAGTCGTCGCTGTAGCGCTCGAACTCCGGGGCATCGGCGGCCTCGTAACCCGACGTTGGCAACCAGGTTTTCCAGATGTACTGGAAGGTTTGCGGCAGGGTGTCCAGCGCACCTGGGTGCTTGAACACCGCATAGTGCTGGGGCTGTATTTCGATCCAGCGGTAGAGTTCTGGCAGGTCATCGAGCTTGCTGATCTCGACACCGGCGATGTACTCAAATCCACCTTTACCGTCCGGGTTGCAGCAGACGCCGTAGGTGACCTCCCCAACCTGCCCTGGAACGTTGCCGATGTGCGGTACGAATTTCTCCCAAAGCTTGGGAATGCCTTCGGTGGTGTCTGCGCTAAACCGCCCACCAAGTCCTGCGATCAGCAGAAAGTGCCCCGTTTCGAAGCGCGGCTCAGCGAGTTCGCCCTTATTTGGATCATCCATGAATCAACTCCTGCAACTGAAGGTGGGTTCGGCTGCAAGTATAGAAGCCAAACCGGATTCCCCCAATCAAAGGCCCGGAAGTTCTGCAACAGCCGCCGGAAGGATAAACTCCTGATAGCCAGAAACGATCACGTAGACTGCGAAATAACAGAAGATCGCTGCAGATGCCAGGTAAGAGTAGCGCAGCAGCTTGTCACCCAAGAGTTTGCCGCCCTGGGTCGCCGCCAGGCACAGGGCAACGCACCACAGCAGCCCGGCGCAAAAGAACCCTGTCAGAAACAGCGCGGCATTGGTCAGGCTACCGCCCCCGGAACGGGCAATCAGCGTACCGCCGACCGCGGCGAACCAGAGAATCGCGCTGGGCGACGACATTGCCAGAAAAATCCCACGGAAAAACTCCCGCCGATGGGAACCGGCACTGACCTCACCCGCCTCCGCCAACACGGCGCTGTGATAAATCGCCGAATGAATCATCTTCGCCGCGAAGTACAGCAGCAACACCGAACCACCAACCCACAGCACCCAGCGCACTGCCGAGTACTGCAACAGCACCGTCATGCCCGCCAGCGCCAGCACCGCGTAAATCAGGTCACCGACACAGGTGCCGAGCCCCAACGCAAAACCCTGAAAATACCCACGCTGCATGGCCAGCGTGATCATCGCAATGTTGGCAACGCCGATGTCCAGGCACAGAGAAAGGCTCAGTAAAAAGCCGCTGGAAAATTCCATTTTTCATCTCGTTTAAAAGTGGTCGTTGAGTAAATGCCAACTTCTGCAAGAAGCGTGCGCGCACTGGCTGATGGCGAAAACTTGCGTGTGCGATCAACAGTGCCCTGGAAAATAGTTGAACCTCGCCACTAGACAATCGGCCACCGGCACCCTTATCTTCCGCCACAGGCCACCGCAGTGGCCAGCGTCGCTCGGACGGTTCCGGGCGCTTACGTTATCGAGGCAACAATGGCCGAACAAGGTTCGCCGCGCCGCTTTGCGCGCATAGATCGACTCCCCCCTTACGTATTCAATATCACTGCCGAGCTGAAGATGGCCGCGCGTCGTCGTGGCGAAGACATCATCGACTTGAGCATGGGTAATCCCGACGGCGCCACTCCGCCACACATCGTGGAGAAACTGGTGACCGTCGCCCAGCGCGAAGACACCCACGGCTACTCCACCTCCAAGGGTATTCCGCGTCTGCGCCGGGCGATTTCCAACTGGTACAAGGATCGCTACCAGGTCGACATCGACCCGGAAAGCGAAGCCATCGTCACCATCGGCTCCAAGGAAGGCCTGGCGCACTTGATGCTCGCCACCCTCGATCAGGGCGACACGGTGTTGGTGCCGAACCCGAGCTACCCGATCCACATCTACGGCGCAGTGATTGCTGGCGCACAAGTGCGCTCGGTGCCACTGATCCCCGGCGTGGACTTTTTCGCCGAGCTGGAACGGGCCATTCGCGGCTCGATCCCGAAGCCGAAAATGATGATCCTCGGCTTCCCGTCCAACCCGACCGCGCAGTGCGTCGAGCTGGATTTCTTCGAGCGGGTGATCGCCCTCGCCAAACAGTACGACGTGCTGGTGGTGCATGACCTGGCCTACGCCGACATCGTCTACGACGGCTGGAAAGCCCCGTCGATCATGCAGGTACCGGGCGCCAAGGACATTGCGGTGGAGTTTTTCACCCTGTCCAAGAGCTACAACATGGCCGGCTGGCGGATCGGTTTCATGGTCGGCAACCCGGAACTGGTCAACGCCCTGGCGCGGATCAAGAGCTACCACGACTACGGCACTTTCACCCCGCTGCAAGTGGCGGCCATCGCCGCGCTGGAAGGTGATCAACAGTGCGTCAAAGACATCGCCGAGCAATACCGGCAACGGCGCAACGTGCTGGTCAAAGGCCTGCATGAACTGGGCTGGATGGTCGAAAACCCGAAAGCCTCGATGTACGTCTGGGCCAAGATCCCGGAAGCCTACGCGCACCTGGGCTCGCTGGAGTTCGCCAAGAAGCTGCTGGCCGAGGCCAAGGTCTGTGTCTCGCCGGGGGTTGGGTTTGGTGAATACGGCGATGATCATGTGCGTTTTGCACTGATCGAAAACCAGGACCGGATTCGTCAGGCGGTGCGTGGGATTCGCGGGATGTTCCGGGCGGATGGGTTGGTCGCCAAATCTAACGCCTGACACATAACAGTGAGGGAGCGAGCCTGCTCGCTCCCTCATTTGTTTTTGCGGTGTACGTTAGACGAACAACGACAACAGCAGGATAAAGCCCAGGGCCACGACGGACAGGATGGTTTCCATCGYGGTCCAGGTCTTGAAGGTTTCGGCCACGGTCATGTTGAAGTACTGCTTGACCAGCCAGAAGCCCGCGTCGTTGACGTGCGACAGGATCAACGAACCCGCGCCGGTGGCCAGCACCAGCAACTCGCGGTTCACGCCCGGAATCATCCCCACCACCGGCACCACAATGCCTGCACCGGTAATGGTCGCCACCGTCGCGGAACCGGTGGCCACGCGGATCACCGCCGCGACCAGCCAGGCCAGCAGGATCGGCGAAATCTGCGCGCTCACCGCCATGTGGCCGATCACATCGCCCACACCACTGGTCACCAGCATCTGCTTGAAGCCACCGCCGGCACCGATGATCAGAATGATCGCCGCGGTCGGCGCCAGGCTGGCGTCGAGCAGTTTGAGGATCTGTTTGGAACCGATGCCCTGACGATGCCCGAAGGTGTACAGCGACAGCAGCAGCGCCAGCAGCAAGGCCGAGATCGGGTGACCGATCATGTCCATCCAGGTGCGGAAGAAATGCCCGTCCGGCAGCGCGATGTCGGCAAAGGTTTTCAGCAACATCAGGAACACCGGCAACAGCACGGTGATCAGCGTGATGCTGAAGCTCGGCAAGGTGCTGGAGTGGGGCTCGCGAGCCAGTTGATCCACCAGTTCCTGGTTCGGATGGCCGGGGATGTACTTGGCGATGAACGTGCCATAGATCGGACCGGCAATGATCGCGGTCGGCAAGGCAACGATCAGACCGTAGAGAATGGTTTTACCGATGTCCGCACCGAACACCCCGATGGCCAGCAATGGGCCCGGGTGCGGCGGAACCAGACCGTGCACGGCAGACAGACCGGCCAGCAGCGGGATACCGATCTTGATGATTGAAACACCAGTGCGGCGAGCAACGATGAACACCAGCGGGATCAGCAGTACAAAGCCGATTTCGAAGAACAACGGGATACCGACCAGGAACGCCGCAAACATCATGGCCCATTGCACGCGCTCTTTGCCGAACGCGCGAATCAAGGTCTGGGCGATCTGATCCGCCCCGCCCGATTCGGCCATCATTTTGCCAAGCATGGTGCCCAGCGCAAGGATGATCCCGACAAACCCGAGCACCCCACCAAAACCGTCCTGGAACGCCTTGATGATGGTGCCAATCGGCATGCCCGAGGTCAGCCCGAGAAAAGCCGCGGCGATGATTAATGCAATGAAGGGATGAAGCTTGAACTTGGTGATCAGGACGATTAATCCGATCACGGTGATCACTGCATCAAGCAGCAAAAACGACTCGTGGGACATGCCAAACATGGGGGGTATCTCCTGTTTGTTGTTGTTATTGAAGCGGGTTATTCAGAAGCCGTCAGGACAGCGCTATCTCTTGCAACAACACTCAGCCGGCGAGTTTCAAACCATGGCTGAGCCACCAGGCGTGGGCCTGCCGGGCGAGTTCATCGACGTTGTGCTTCGAGGCATCGAGCGCCAGGGTCAGTGGCTCGCCAACGGGGGATTCAAGGGTCGCGAACTGGCTGGCAATCAAGGTCGACGGCATGAAATGCCCCGGACGATGAGCCACACGATCGGCAGCGACTTCAGGGGTCAATTCAAGGAATACAAAACCCAGGCCCGGCAAGGCGCTGCGCAAGCGTTCACGGTAACTGTGCTTGAGCGCCGAGCAGGTCAACACCGGGCGTGCGCCCGAGGCATCGACGCGACGCAGTTCATCGCACAGGCTGTCGAGCCAGCCGGCACGGTCGTCGTCGTTGAGCGGAATGCCTGCGCTCATCTTTTCGATATTGGCAGCAGGGTGAAAGGTATCGCCTTCAATGCCGGTTGCGCCGCTGAGCTGGCACAGGGCTTCGCTGACGCTGGACTTGCCGCAGCCGGCCACGCCCATGATGACCAGGGCGGTGATAGGTTGACTCATGTAACACCTCAGCGCGCAGACAGCGCTACCTTTGCTACGTGAAACTCTAGTGCAAAAGCAGGCATTGCCGACGCCTTCTTGTCATTTTTATGGGTTGCAGCACGTTCTTTCCCAACGCCAAAAAGCAGGGATCAGGCAAACCCTGCTCAAGCATTTGCAGCCGCATCGAGACAGCGCTACCTTAGTGCCTTGAATTTTGTTTGGCAAGCTGCCCGATGACCTCCACTAAAAACGATAAAAATACCCGCACCACCGGCCGCCCTACCCTCAACGAAGTCGCCCGTCTGGCAGGCGTGAGCCCGATCACTGCGTCCAGAGCCCTGCGCGGCATCAGCACCGTCGCCACCGAGTTGGTGGAAAAGGTCCAGCAGGCCGCGCTCGAACTGAACTACGTGGTCAACCCCGCCGCCCGCGCCCTGGCTTCGGCCCAGAGCCAATCGGTGGTGGTCCTGGTGCCATCGCTGTCGAACCTGCTGTTCATCGAAACCCTTGAAGCCATCCATCAGGTACTGCGTCCCAAAGGCTTCGAAGTGCTGATCGGCAACTATCACTATTCCCGTGATGAAGAAGAAAACCTGCTGCGCAACTACATGGCCTATCAGCCAAGAGGGTTGCTGCTGACCGGTTTCGATCGCACCGAAAGCGCCCGTCGGATGATCGAAACCAGCAATATCCCCTGTGTCTACATGATGGACCTGGACCCAGGCGCCGGCCTGAACTGCGTCGGCTTCTCGCAATTGAGCGCCGGCGAAACCGCCGCACAACACTTGATCTCCCGCGGGCGTCGGCACCTGGCCTACATCGGCGCACAGCTCGACCAACGCACCTTGCTGCGCGGCGAAGGCTTCCGGCGTGCCTTGCAGCAAGCCGGCCTGTACGACCCGGACCTTGAGTTGCTGACACCGCGTCCCTCTTCGGTGGGCCTTGGCGGCGAATTATTCCTGCAGATGATGGCCAGCCATCCGCAGGTCGACGCGATTTTCTTCGGCAACGACGACCTGGCCCATGGCGCCCTGCTCGAAGCCATGCGCCACGGGATCAAGATCCCCGAACAAATCGCCGTCCTCGGCTTCAACGACCTGCCCGCCTCGGCGCACATGGTGCCGCGCCTGAGCAGCATCAGCACCCCGCGTGAAGCCATCGGCCGCCGCGCCGCCGAACACATGCTGACCTTGATGGCCGGCAACTCGATCGCCAAACCCGTGGTCGACATGGGTTTTGAGTTGAAGGTTCGCGAGAGTACCTGAGCCCGACGGCTCTACGCGTCCGAATAGAGCACCACCCTCAACCCTGCTACGTTGAGGGTGGCCAAGCCAAACGCTGATACATCTTTACCGGGCACACCCGTTATTGTGGGAGCAGAATCCGCAACTCTGAAAATCGGATTACGACATGTACGCCCTGAAAACAGCAATGACCCTTGTCGCTCTAGGCTCTGGCGTGTCAATGCCGACACTTGCATCCGGGCCGGCGAGCTGGACTCAATTTCTGAACGATCCCAAGTTCATGCCAGCCGTCATAAACTGCCTCGCCGCCCATCCAAAAGGTGAAGGTCCGGCGCTTGTAATGGATGTAGGGCACGCCAGCCTCGATGACGTATGGGTAACGACCACTGACCTCAGCGGTCGACGAAACTCCTGCGTTGCCAGCAAGGATAGCGGCACAGTGAGGCACTCAAGGACACTGTTCGATCTGCCGGGCCCGTTATTCGTGTCCGTAGAACAAACCGCAGTTGCCCCCAAAGGTAAATGCATTGAATCGACCCCGGTCGTGCTCAATCAACAGCTACAGGGCTGGATTCTCAGGCAGCCTGTACTTGATCCGCATGTCCCTAGCCCCTGTTCCAGCCCCATCTGGAGCGAGCTTTTGGTCGAATGAACATCCCTCAACGGGCTCAGGGATCGGTTCCCGTACACGCCATTAACGCCACAAACGCCAACGTGCCTTTTGGCAGCGGCTGACGCTTGAGGCACTCAGCACTCTCTCGGTCAATACCCCGCCCAACACTGAGATTTGCCTCGCACAATCTGCTCTCGGACATTCCCGCCAACACCCTGGGATCCGTCCCACAGATTTGTCGGAAACGCTTGCCATCGATTTTTTTGCGCGTGCCGTAGCCTCTCTGGAGCTGCTTTTAACCGCCCCAAGGAGTCTTATGTCATGCACACGGACCCGCAAAAACAGCAATGGTTACTCTCACGCTGGAGCGAAGCCCTGGCGACCGAGGCGTTCACGTCTCGCCGGATAAGCCTTGGCCATCTGGCCGATACGCTCGAGCTCAGCACCCGCGCAAGCTTTCAGCGCTTGTTGCAGGCGCTGCTGCGCGAAGGCCTGCTGAATCCCGAAGTCCTGCAAGCCAAGGGCTCGATGCATTGGCTCACGCTGCTCGATGGTGCCCGGTTGTGTTTCGAAGGGCTTATCCCGGCGCGGATGAACAGCTGGGACATACAGGGCGACATCACGCTGCATCGCCCTGAATGCCCAACACAAAAACTGCTGTTTCCTTCACAGTTGCTACACCTGCTCTGCACGCAACTTGAGCCTTTACCGTCACCCGAAGTGCTCGTTCGCCTGTGCGAGGAGCTTGATGACAGCTTCTGCAATGCCTCCTTGTGCCAGGCCTTTCACCACGGCTGGAGCCGGCAACTACGTGAACAGTTCAAATTCGCCGATGACGATAATCTGCTGTCCTGGCTCAAGAGCAACCCCGCCCACCCGAACCCGACATCGGTGCTAGAACAGTGGGGCACCCTGGGCCATCCCTGGCACCCGAACTACAAGACCAAGCTTGGCTTGGACACCCCTGAGGTCATTGCTTTTTCACCGGAATTCGAAGCCTGCGTGCCCGTCGTCCTGTGCGCCTTGCATCAGCAATGGGCTCACATCGAATCATTGAACGAATCCGAGCATTACCACGGCTGGTGGCAAGGGCATTTCCCGCTCGCGGCCGAACAATTGATCCAGCACCTTCTAACCCAAGGTCTCGACCCGGATGACTACCTGCCCCTCCCCGTCCATCCGTGGCAAGCCGCAGAGGAACTACCGCGCTCGTTTGCTCGCGAAATTGCCGACCGCGTGCTGGTCGTGACCAGCATCATTGCGTTCAACGGTCAGCCGACCATGTCGTTTCGCACCCTGGTGCCCACTGCAAACCGCTGCTCACCGATGGTCAAGCTTCCGGTGGCGCTGCGACTGACCAGCGTGCAGCGCACCCTTTCACCACGCTCGGCACGCATGGGGCCAAGGGTCAGCGGATTGTTGCTGCACATACTCAAGCAGGAGCCGCTGATTCGAGCCGTGTTGAACATCGTGCCGGAACGTATCGGCGTGCATTACGCGCCGCAACCGGCGGATGACCAACGCTCCCGGCACCTGGCGGTGCTTTACCGGGACAACCCGTCGAGCGTGTTGCAGCCGGGCGAAATGGCCGTTCCCGTTGGCAGCCTGTTCGCCCTGGATGAACACGGACAACCGTTACTGCGCCAGTGGGTCAGGTTGGCCCAAGGAGGCGACGGCAGACCGGAACTGCTGCGTTTTTTCCGTGACTATCTATCGATCGCCGTTCCCGGACTGCTCGGTCTGTACCTGATCTACGGCGTCGCCTTCGAGGCGCACCAGCAGAACAGCTTCATGGTCATAAGTGCCGAAGGACAGTTGAGCCGGTTGATGGTGCGTGACTTCGGCGACATCCGGATTCATCGCCAGACCTTGCACCGGCAAGGCCTCGACCTTCAGTTGCATGACCCGCAGATGACGCTGTATGACGATGCTGACTTCGTGCGCGACAAGCTCTTGCATACCACCTTCATGTGCCATCTCGGGGAGCTGGTTCTGCTCTGTGCCCGGCATTGGAAGATGCCGGACGATGCACTTTGGAATGAGTTGGCCATTCAGGTCAGCGACTGCTTTGACCACCTGCGCGAACGGGTCGAGCCACAGCGCTGGGCAATCGAGCGTCTGGCCTTGCTGAAACAGGACTGGCCGGCCAAATCGTTCATGCGTATGCGCTTGCTCGACAGCGCGCTCGATATCGTCGGTCGCCTGAGCAATCCGCTTCGCGTGCACTCGTAAATAGTCGCTGGAACGACAAAAAGGATCTTCGATCAAGTCATTGCACTTGATCGAAGATCCTTTCAGTTGCATGACGTTTCAACCGAGTTGCAATGTCGAGTTGAACTGACTGATGGCGTCCACCACATGCCGTGAACCCTGCTGAATTTCCAGGATCACCTCGCCCGCTTCATTGGCCAGTTCCACGCCAAGCCCCGTACGGCTCAAACTTGATTGCATGCTCGACACTGCACTCAAGGACAAGTCGTGGTTCTTGCGCACTACTTCTACAATCTCCACGGTTGCGTGGCTGGTACGTGCCGCCAGGCTGCGCACCTCGTCGGCTACCACCGCAAATCCTCGCCCATGTTCGCCGGCCCGCGCAGCCTCGATAGCGGCGTTGAGTGCCAGCAGATTGGTCTGATCGGCGATACCGCGAATGGTCTGAACAATGGTGCCGATGATGTCGGACTGTTTGCTCACCGCATCGATGCTGAGGGCCGCTTCGTTGAGATCCCTGGAGATCTCTTCGATGATTTGCACGGTCTGCTGCACCACCTGCGAACCTTTCTGGGCGCACGCATCGTTTTGCACCGAGGTTGAATGGGCCGACTCGGCGGCAGTCTGCAACGTGGTCATTTGCCGGGTGATGTCGCTGGCGAACTTGACCACTTTGTACAAGCGGCCCTTGGTGTCGAAGATCGGGTTGTACGAAGCTTCGAGATAGACCATGCGACCGTGTTTGTCGACCCGTTCAAACCGACGCGAGTGGAATTCGCCCCGGTTGAGCGAAGCCCAGAACGCCTTGTAGGCCGCCGACTCGCTCTCCGAGCGATGACAGAACAGGCTGTGGTGCTGACCCACAACTTCGTTAAGTGAATAGTGCATGGTCTGCAAGAAATTATCGTTGGCAGTCATCACCCTGCCGTCGGGGGAGAATTCGATCACCGCCATGGCGCGGCCCAGGGCATTCACTACGCTCTGGTTTTCATGCTCTTTATTGATTTGGGCCGTGATGTCCGAGGCCACTTTGATCACGCTTCGTACTTGCCGGTCAGTTCCGATCACCGGCATATAACTGGCCTCAAGCCAGACTTCCTTGCCGCTCTTGTTCAAGCGCAAGAAAGTGCCACTGCTTGATTCGCCACGACCCAGCTCACGCCAGAAGCGCTGGTAATCTTCACTCCTGGTGTAATCCTCTTCACAAAAAATCCGGTGATGCTTGCCGCGCAGCTCCTCGATGGAATAGCCGACGGCCTTACAAAAGTTTTCGTTGGCCTCGAGGATCACACCGGTGGGGTCAAACTCGATCATTGCCATGGAGCGGCTGATTGCCGCCAACTTGGCATTGGCCTCGCTCAACGCACAGCTAAATCGCTCTATCTCAAGCAGGTCGGACTTGTGGTGTCGATTGAACATGGTGGTATCACCTTCAGCGCTGTCTTTTGATGAACGGAAGTTCCCAGTCTTTCACTGGACTTACGACAACTTTCCACAGAACAGGCAAACGCATCCTCACACGAAGGATAAGAGTCAGGTGATCAATGATGATTAATCGGAGTGTCCATAACGCAACGCTCTTATCAAGCCATCCTTTTCTTGATGCCCCGTGCAGGGGCCAACCCAACATTCACAAGTAATTCCCTCTAAGAAACACTCCTTTTCAGCGCAGTGCCTTGAGTTGCACACTCTTATCGATCATTCAATTTACAACCGGGCGCAAAACACTGACTCAAGCACAATCTGGCTGAGGCATCGAGACGTTCACGCTTTATAAATTGAACGGCATCAGTCGCTACGAGTGAGCATAGACAGCAACGCCACGGATGCAAGGCCATCAATAGGCCATCTTTTTATCGACGGTCAGAGCGTCGGGGGGTGGAGCATCGCCAGCAGCGCCTGCACCGCCGCAGAGGGTTCCCTCAGCGGTGTGGCGACCAGCGCAAACTCTCGATGAACAGGCACCGCCAACGGCAGTACGCGCAACCCCTTGCGATTGGCTGGCAAGGTCATTTCCGGAACCAGCGTCACCCCGACGTTTTCCCGAACCAGCGTGAACGCGCTGCTCCACTCTCGAACTTCAACCCGGACATCAAGCAGCGCAAAACCTGCATCCGCTGCCAGGCTACGGGCATTGACGCTGCATCCGCCAGTGGCCAGCACGAACGGCTGCTCGACCAACGCCTCCAACCTCAATCCGTGCTCGTGGTTTCCTCGAGCCAACGGGTGCGCCATCGGCAGCACCGCAACCCAGGTATCTCGCCCCAATATTCCGGCGTTGCGTTCAGGTGGAGGATTGAGCACCACCCCCAGATCAACCAGGCCAGCGCCAAGCAATGCTTCAACTTCGTTGTCGCTGACCTCCAGCGCCACCACCTGAATACCGGGATAAAGTTGCTTGAACTGGCGCAACAGCGGCGGCAGAAACGTTGCAAGCACCATCGGAAAACTGGCGAGGCGAATCGTGCCACGCTGAATATCCCGCGCCGCGTCGGCAGTAGCCCGGATGGTCTCAAGGGCCTGAAGCATCACCCGCGCCTGTTCGATCACGTCTACTCCGACCGCGGTCGGCAAGGTCTGACGGTTTTCCCGGACAAACAGCCGGATTCCGAGCATGTCCTCAAGCAAGGCCAGCGCTTGGCTAGCCCCCGACTGAGTCATGCCGACATGCTCGGCAGCGCGCGTGATGTTGCCCGTGTCCGCGATAGCCACCAACATCCGCCAATGCATCAGGTTCATCATGGCAGTAGCTGTCCTTATGGTTGGTGTCTGAAAGATTAATTTTACGACATGCGCGGGCGACTATGACACTGATCAAAATCCTCACCTGGAACCCTGATCATGAAGTTGTATTTTTCGCCTCAAGCCTGCTCCCTTGCACCGCACATTGTTCTGCGTGAACTGCAGCTGCCATTCGAGCTGGTCCGCGTCGACAACCGAACGAAGAAGACCGGCGACGGTGCCGACTTTCTTGCGATCAACCCGAAAGGCTATGTCGCGGCGCTGCAACTGGATAACGGCGATGTGCTGACCGAGGGACCGGCCATCCTGCAATACCTGGCTGATCTTCGCCCGCTTGCCGACCTTGCACCGGCGTGCGGATCCTGGGAGAGAGTGCGTCTGCAGGAAGTCCTGAACTTCATTTCGAGTGAGGTTCACGGCGCTCTGGGGCTGCTGTTCAATGCGCAGTTCCCTGATCAGGTGAAAGCGCTCTTCAAGGAGAAACTGTTCAAGCGATTTGCCGTGCTGACCCAGACGCTGGAGCAACAGGATTATCTGCTGGGTGAGCGCTTCAGCATCGCTGATGCCTATCTGTTCACCGTGCTGCGGTGGACTTCCTTGTTTGATATCGACCTGAAGCAATGGCCGCCACTGGAGCGTTTTCAGGCGCGGATTGGCTCACGGCAGGCCGTGAGCGAGGCGCTGGCAGCGGAAGTGGCGCACGCCTGAAGATTGATTACCGGTGAATGACGCACCTGCAAATGAACGCGGAGCCCGATTGCCGGGCTCCGTCAAAGCGGGCTCAGTGCCCGAACACACCGACCTTTTTGGCCTTCTTGTCAGCGCGTTTTTCAACGGCTGTCTTGATCGGCTTCTTTTTCGCCGCTTTCTTCGAATCCATGCCTTTGCTCATGATGCACGCTCCACCAACCGGGAATATGAGATCAGGTATACACCTATCTCGCAGCGTTGGTTCTTTTATAATAGGCGCATTTTTCGCAGTGACCCTCTCGCACATGCCCAACACCCAGTACACCCAGCTTGCCGAGCCGCTGTGGCCGTTGCTGAACAAGTTTTACCGCAGTCACCAGTCATCGATGAAAGCGGTTCGCGACGCTCAACTGTGGGTTGGCAAACGCGACGAAATCATCGCCGGGCTCTGTTTGCGGCCGATGGCGGAGGGGTTTTGGCTGACAGGGTTATTTGTCGACCCGGCCCAGCGCGGACACGGTATTGCGGGGGCGTTGATGGCTCAGGCGCTGGTGCAGATCAAGGCGCCGGTGTGGCTGTTCTGCCACCCGGACTTGCGCGAATTTTATGAGCGCAATGGTTTTACCACGGACCCGTTGTTGCCCTATGCACTGGCCGAGCGTCTGGCTCGCTATAAACGCAACAAGCCGATGATCGCCATGGGTTTTCAAACGGTGGGAGCATTGAGGTGAAAAGTCGGATCAATCATCAGCCGTCGGGTCGAGATCCGGGAACATCACCTCGGTAAACCCGAACTTGCGAAAGTCGGTGATTCGCGACGGGTACAACCGGCCGATCAGGTGATCGCATTCGTGCTGCACCACACGGGCGTGAAAACCCGAGGCGATGCGCACAATCGGCTCGCCCTTGGGATCGATGCCTTCATAACGAATGTGCTGATAACGCTCCACCGCCCCCCGCAGCCCCGGCACCGACAGGCAACCTTCGAAGCCCTCTTCCAGCGTCGGATCAAGTGGCGTGATCAGTGGGTTGATCAGGATCGTCTGCGGTACGGCATCAGCGTCCGGGTAACGTTCGCTGTGCTCGAAGCCGAAGATCACCAGTTGCAGGTCGACACCGATCTGCGGGGCAGCCAGGCCCACGCCACCGACGCTTTCCATGGTCTGGAACATGTCATCGATCAACTGCCACAGTTCGGGGCTGTCGAACATTTCGGCCGGTACGGGCGGCGCGATACGCAGCAGGCGCTCATCGCCCATTTTCAGGATTTCACGGATCATCGTCAGGCTTCGTCAGTGGTCGGGTTGAGCGAGTGGTCCCGGCCCAGTCCCGAAACGTGTTGTTTTTCGTCGTGTTCACCGAAGTCCTTGGCACCAGGATGCTTGCCTTCGCTCGACATGTGATCGATCACCGCATTCATTTCCGCGCCGAGCAACAGCACCGCAGCGGAAATATAGAAGTACAGCAACAGCACGATGATCGCGCCGATACTGCCATACATGGCATTGTAGTTGGCGAAGGTCTTGACGTAATAACCAAAGCCCAGCGAAGCGATGATCCACACCACCACCGCCAGCACCGAGCCCGGCGTGATGAAGCGAAACCGCTGCTTCACATCAGGCATCACGTAGTACATCAATGCGACCGCGACCATCAGCAAAATGACGATCACCGGCCAGCGCAGTATCGTCCACAGCGTGACGATGAACTTTTCCATGCCGATCTGTGACGCAATCCATTCCATCACCTGCGGGCCGAGCACCATCAAGGCCGCAGCGACCAGCAGCATGCCGGCAACGCCAATGGTGTAGAAAATCGACAGCGGGAAACGCTTCCAGATCGGCCGGCCTTCGACCACATCGTAGGCCGCGTTCATCGCGCTCATCATCAGCCGCACACCCGCCGAGGCGGTCCACAGGGCGATGACGATACCCACCGAGAGCAATCCACCCTTGGATTGCTGGAGCTGGTCGATCACCGGGTTCACTTGTTCCAGCGCTTGCGGCGGCAATACCAGCTCTGTCTGAAGGCGCAGCCAGGAAAAGAAGTCCGGCAGGTGCAGGAAACCGATCAGGGCGATCAGGAACAGAATGAAGGGAAACAGCGAGAACAGCATCTGATAGGCCAGTGCCGAGGCATATGTCGACATCTCGTCATTGATGAACTCAGTGACGGTGCGCATCATCACGCGGTGCAAGGGCAAGCCCTTCAACTCAGGGAACATCATAGCGTCTCCTTTCGCCGCAAAAAGGTTGAAGTCGGGGGCGACTCAGGGGGCCGTTTTCTACATCAAAGTAACCTACTTGGCGCCTTTGAAACAATTTCGGGGGGATTCATAACAATAAGCCACAGAAAAACGGCCATCCTCGGATGGCCGTCACACTGCACTAAAACAGGTTATCGGGTCAGATTTTATCGATGGTTTTCTTGATCGCGTCTTTAGCCTTGCCGAGCGCTTGCTGGGCTTCGCCTTTCTTCTCCTGAAGCTTGCCTTCGGCTCGCAACTTGGGATTGTCGGTGGCTTTACCCACACCTTGCTTGACGTTGCCGACCGCTTCGTTGGCCAGGCCTTTAACTTTATCGCCAGTGCTGCTCATGGTATTTCTCCTGTGAACACTCAAAGGTCAGTGACTACGTAGAGGTTGACCGTAAGGCGTTGCACAGAGTTTCATTTATTTACGCTCGGTCATTTCATCAGCACATGCACGTTGGGCTTTATGTTTGCAGGCTTTGCCCCGAGAATGCGCAACGTATTCAGGCCGTGGCGCTGAAGATCCAATCCCGTAGGAACGTTATGAAACTCGATAAAAAGCAGGCCATTGCCCGCAGAAACCAGGAACTCGGCGGTGCAGTGCTTGGCGTCAACAACTGCCATTTCACCGAATTGAACCGCAACCGCAACATCTGGTGGTTTGATATCCCGGTTGCGCGCCTGGCCATTGGTCAGTACGAATGGGTTCACCTGCTGATGTACACGCCCGCCACCGACGAACTGCTGCACCTGAAAGTGCCGACGGTGTTCCTGCGCGAGAAGCTCGAAGGCCTGGTGGTGCGCAATGAAGGCAAGCGCAAGGCGGCCCTGAGCCTGGAACTGAGCGCCGACAAGGACTCGTACCTTCAGGACATGCGCCCGGCTGGCACCAACGTCAATTTCGCGCAGTTCCGCCTCTGAAAGCAAAAGATCTGAAGAAACAAAAAGCCCCGCAAATGCGGCAATGCTGTTCACTTAAGGAAGTCTGGAGGCCTGAGAAGTATCTGTGGCGAGGGAGCTTGCTCCCGCTGGACTGCGTAGCAGGCCCAATTCAGGGTCGCTTCGCGCCCCAGCGGGAGCAAGCTCCCTCGCCACAAAAAACGATCCAGGTATCTGAAAAAAAGCCCCGCATCTGCGGGGCTTTTTGTTTTTATGCGCTGACCTTCTTCAAGCCGAGTTTCTTCAGCTCTTCGTCGCGCAATTCGCGACGCAGGATCTTGCCAACGTTGGTGGTCGGCAGCGCATCGCGGAACTCAATGGCTTTCGGCACTTTGTAGCCGGTCACATTGGCACGCATATGCGTCATCACCTGCTCTTTGGTCAGGGTTACCCCCGGTTTGGCGACGATGAAAATCTTGATCGCCTCGCCCGACTTCTCGTCCGGTACACCAATGGCTGCGCATTGCAGCACGCCCGGCAAGGTGGCCAGCACGTCTTCGAGCTCGTTCGGGTAGACGTTGAAACCGGAGACCAGAATCATGTCTTTCTTGCGATCGACAATGCGCATGTAGCCATCTGGCTGGATCAGCGCGATGTCACCGGTCTTCAACCAGCCTTCGCTGTCGAGGATTTCATCGGTGGCTTCCTGGCGCTGCCAGTAGCCTTTCATCACTTGCGGACCTTTCACACACAGCTCACCGATTTCGCCCAGCGGCTGTTCAACGCCAGCGTCATCGATGACTTTGCACAGGGTCGACGGAACCGGAATACCGATCGTGCCGATCTGAATGTTCTGGCTTGGATTGACGGTGGCCACCGGGCTGGTTTCGGTCATGCCGTAACCTTCGCAGATGGCGCAACCGGTGACGGCTTTCCAGCGCTCGGCAGCGGCCAGTTGCAGGGCCATGCCACCGGACAGGGTGATTTTCAGGCCTGAAAAGTCCAGCTTGCGGAACGCTTCGTTGTTGCACAGCGCCACGAACAAAGTATTCAGGCCGACAAAACCGCTGAACTTCCACTTCGACAGTTCCTTGACCATCGCCGGCAGGTCGCGCGGGTTGCTGATCAGGATGTTGTGGTTGCCAATCAGCATCATCGCCATGCAATGAAAGGTGAAGGCGTAGATGTGGTACAGCGGCAGCGGCGTGATAAGGATTTCGCAACCTTCATTCAGGTTGGACCCCATCAGCGCCCGGCACTGCATCATGTTCGCCACCAGGTTGCGGTGGGTCAGCATTGCCCCCTTGGCCACGCCGGTGGTGCCGCCGGTGTATTGCAGCACGGCAACGTCGCTGCTGGCCGGGTTGGCTTCGGTCACGGGCTGGCCGTGGCCTTTGCTCAACACCTCATTGAACTTGACGGCCTTGGGCAGGTGATAGGCCGGGACCATCTTCTTCACGTACTTGATGACGCTGTTGATCAGCAAGCGCTTGAGCGGTGGCAGCAGATCGGCCACCTCGGTGACGATGACGTGCTTGACGCCTGTCTTGGGCAGCACGGCCTCGGCCAGGTGCGCCATGTTCGCCAGGCACACCAACGCCTTGGCGCCGGAATCGTTGAATTGGTGTTCCATTTCCCGCGCGGTGTACAGCGGGTTGGTGTTGACCACGATCAAGCCGGCGCGGATGGCACCAAACACAGCGATCGGGTATTGCAGCAGGTTTGGCAGTTGTACGGCAATTCGATCGCCCGGCTGCAAATCGATATGCTGTTGCAGGTAAGCGGCAAAAGCACCGGACAATTCGTACAGCTCACCGTAGGTGAGTGTCTTGCCGAGGTTACTAAAGGCCGGTTTGTTGGCGAAGCGTTGGCAGGATTGCTTTAACACTGCCTGAATATTCGGATACTCGTCTGGATTGATCTCGGCAGCAATTCCAGCTGGGTACTTATCCTTCCAAAAGTCTTCGATCATGGAAGCCCACTCCTCAGCAACGCGAATTCGTCACCGCATTTGATGCGATTATTATTGGGTGTGTGTTTTTTATTGATGTCTATTTTGGTGAGTCCGGCTTTTACCTGGGCCGGGAAGTCACAAAGCGCGCCGAGAGTAGCAGCTTTGCCAAGGCCCTACTAGAGCCAAATAGAGCCCCTACAGTCACTTTAATGACTCAAGAACAGCAGGCAGTCATTTTAGAGCAAAAATCCTATAACGCCTTGAAAGCCCCGTAGAATGGGCCTTTCCCCCTAAAAGCATCGCGGGCAGCCCACTCCCACAGGGGGTCACGCGGACCTTATGGGAGCGGGCTTGCCCGCGAATGCGCGAAGCGCAGCCTTCAGGTATCAAGCGATATCGCGCAGCTCCCGCCGCAGAATCTTGCCCACCGGCGTCATTGGAAGCGACTCACGCAGCACGATGTGCTTGGGCACCTTGTAGGCGGTGAAGTTTTCCTTGCAGTAGGCCTTCAACTCTTCAAGGCTGACCCCCGCTTCACGCGCCACCACGAAGAGCTTCACCGCCTCCCCGGAACGCTCGTCGGGCACACCGATTACCGCACAGTTGGCGACTTTCGGGTGCGCCATCACCACGTCTTCGATTTCGTTCGGGTACACGTTGAAACCCGAGACGATGATCATGTCTTTCTTGCGATCGACAATCCGTACGAACCCGTCCGGGTCGATCACTGCGATGTCACCGGATTTGAACCAGCCCTCGGCATCCAGCACCTCGGCAGTGGCTTCGGGTTTCTGCCAGTAGCCTTTCATGATTTGCGGGCCCTTGATGCACAGCTCGCCCCGCTCGCCCATGGGCTGTTCGACACCCTCATCATTGATGACTTTCAACGTGGTGCCCGGCACCGGCAGGCCGACCGTGCCAATGCGTGACTTGTCGCCATACGGGTTGGTGCAGGCCACTGGCGAGGTTTCGGTCAAGCCGTAGCCTTCGGTGATCCGGCAACCGGTTATCTGTTCCCAGCGTTCGGCGGTGGCCTTGACCAGTGCGGTGCCGCCGGAGTTGGTGAGTTTGAGGCTGGAGAAGTCCAGGGTCTTGAATTCCGGATGATCCATCAGGGCGACGAACAGCGTGTTGAGCCCCAGCAGCGCCGAGAACCGCCAGTTTTTCAGTTCCTTGATGAAGCCGGCGATGTCTCGTGGATTGGTGATCAACACGTTGTGGTTGCCGGTCACCATCATGCACATGCAGTTCGCCGTGAAGGCATAGATGTGGTACAGCGGCAGCGGCGCGATCATCACTTCCTGGCCTTCGCGCAACAGCGGTTTGCCATCGCTGCCGAACTGGCCGAGGCACGCCCGGGCCTGCTGCATGTTGGCGACCAAGTTGCCGTGGGTCAGCATCGCGCCCTTGGCCAACCCCGTGGTGCCGCCGGTGTATTGCAGCACGGCGACATCGTCGAGGCTGACCTTCAATGGCCTGATGCCTTGACCGCGGCCCAGGCGCAACGCGCTCTTGAAGGAAATCGCCTGCGGCAGGTCATAGGTCGGGACCATCTTCTTGACCTTGTCGACCACGGTGTTGATCAGCCAGCCCTTGGCGGTCGGCATCAGGTCGCCCATCTTCGCTTCGATCAGGTACTGAATCTCGGTGTCGGGCAGTACTTCCTGGACCTTCTGCCCGAACATGTTCAGGTACACCAGCGCCCGGGCACCGGAGTCCTTGAACTGGTGACGCATCTCACGCGCGGTGTACAGCGGGTTGGTGTTGACCACAATCAGCCCGGCACGCAACGCGCCGAACACGGCAATCGGGTAATGCAGGACATTGGGCATCTGCACCGCGATGCGATCACCGGGCAACAGGTCGGTCTGTGTTTGCAGGTAGCCAGCGAACGCCGCGCTGTAGCGCTCAAGCTCGGCGTAGGTGAGCGTCACGCCCATGTTGCTGAAGGCCGGACGGTCAGCGAACTTCTTGCAGGAACGCTCGAACACCTCGATCACCGACTTGTAGGCACCCGGTTCGATATCATTGGGTACGCCGGCCGGGCGTTTGTCATTCCAGAAATCAGGTTGCATTGTTCTTGTCCTCTTTACCTGAGCGAATCCGGGCCGCCTCTCTGTGACGCTGAAAAAGCGGGGCTTCTGGGACACTAGCAGCTATGGTGATTCAGGCAAATATACGCACCGGCAACATTGATAGCGTGAATCTTGCTGCTGGGGGACACCCGCATCGCACGCCCTGCGGTTGATGAGCTATACAATGCAACGACGCCGCGCCTAAACAAAACCGTGCAAAGGAATCGCCATGATCCACGATACATTCTGGTTGACCGCGAGCGATCACAGTCGGCTGTTCGTCAACCAGTGGCTGCCTGAAGGCCCGCTGAAGGCGGTGATTCTGCTGTCCCACGGCATGGCTGAACACAGCGGTCGTTATGCGCGGCTGGCGCAGGCTTTATGTACCGAGGGTTACGGCGTCTATGCACTGGACCAGCGCGGCCACGGCAAAACCGCCGAACACGGCGTGCTCGGGCATTTCGCGGACAAGGACGGTTGGCTCAAAGTGGTCGGAGACCTGGCCAGCCTTAACCAACACATCGGCCAACACCATCCGGGCGTGCCTATCGTGCTGCTGGGTCACAGCATGGGCAGCTACATCGCCCAGGCGTACCTGCTGCATCACAGCGCCAGCCTGCACGCTGCCGTGCTCAGTGGCTCGAACTTCCAGCCAGTTGCGCTCTATCGCGTCGCGCGCCTGATCGCGCGTTTCGAACGCTGGCGCCAGGGGCCTACCGGTCGCAGTGCATTGATCGAGTGGTTGTCGTTCGGTTCATTCAACAAGCCCTTCAAGCCCCATCGCACCCGGTTCGACTGGCTCAGCCGCGACCCGGACGAAGTCGACAAGTACGTCCACGACCCGCTGTGCGGCTACCGTTGCACCAACCAGCTGTGGATCGACCTGCTCGGCGGCTTGCAGCAAATCAGCAAAGCGTCCAATCTCGCGGAGATCGATCCGGGCCTGCCATTGCTGGTGATCGGTGGTGAATGTGATCCGGTGAGCGAAGGCAAACGTCTCAAGGCTCTGGCCGACGCACTGCGCGGCGCCGGCAACCAGTGCATGCAGCTCAATATCTACCTGCAAGCCCGGCACGAACTGTTCAACGAGAGCAACCGCGATGAAGTGACCGCGGACCTGCTCAAATGGCTGGCTGAGGCACTGAGCCATCGCCGGCCACCCCGAACCGAATAATGTTTGGTTAGGGTCTGTACGAAAACTAGCCGAGCGGCGATCAGGCAAGGCAAAAACAGGCGAGGAAGCGGAGTTTAGGCCTCTAAATGAGCATTCCGAGCCTGTTTTTAACGCAGCCTGGTCGACGCGCAGGCAGTTTTCGTACAGAGCCTATTTCACTTAACTCGTCACAGGATTCAAGACATATGACCCAGGTTACCAATACCCCGTACGAAGCCCTTGAAGTCGGCCAGACCGCCAGCTACAGCAAGACCGTCGAGGAGCGCGACATTCAGCTGTTCGCGGCGATGTCCGGAGACCACAACCCGGTGCACCTGGACCCCGAGTTTGCGGCAGCGAGCATGTTCAAGGAACGCATCGCCCACGGCATGTTCAGCGGTGCGCTGATCAGCGCCGCCGTCGCCTGCGAGCTGCCTGGGCCGGGGACTATCTATATCGGTCAGCAAATGAGCTTTCAGAAGCCGGTAAAAATCGGTGACACCCTGACCGTACGCCTGGAAATCCTCGAAAAAATGCCGAAATTCCGCGTGCGCATCGCCACCCGGGTATTCAACCAGCGCGATGAACTGGTCGTGGACGGCGAGGCCGAAATCCTCGCACCGCGCAAGCAACAGACCGTGACCTTGCCGACACTGCCCGCGATCAGCATTGGCTGACGCCCCTATATGATCGCTCCCACGCACGCGTGGGAACGATCCTCTGATCCAGGCGTTTTTGACCGACTTACGACCGGGCACGAGCCTGATAACACAAGGCTTTGACCTGATCGTGGTTGCGTTGCGCCCCGTGATACTGACGCTCGACCAGATCACGAATCCCCAGCAGATTGTCTTCGTTGATCTTCTCGAGCGCTGCTTCGTAAGCCTTCAGGGCGTGGTCCTCGCCACGCTTGGCTTCGTTGAGCACCACTTCTTCGCTCTTTCCAGTGACCAATGATTGAACGCCGACCCAACGACGATGCCTATCACCGCCGACACGGGTCCTGGTCTCGGGATCGCCCCCCATCGAAAGCACGGTATGTTGAAGTTCGGCAGCGGCGGTGGCGCACTCGGCAGCGCGTTTGACAAACAGCGCCTTGAGTTCAGGATGCTTGATGTCCTGGGCACAGGTCTTGAAACCCTCCTGACCGTCCTTGCTGATCTCGATCAGGTCGTTCAGGACTGAAATCACTTCTTTTTTGATGTCAGTCATTTTTCAGTTCCTCGCAGACCAAGAGGGATACCTAAAACACTGCATCTCGTGTGCCAGCCCTTGAGTGAATTTTTTATCTTGTATTTCAACAAGTTAATTTTTCACCAGGCATCTGCACCCGAGTTATTTGCATGATCTGTCAATTGGCCTGCATGCAGAATGCCTGTATTTTCCAGACTGTTTGAATCAAGACGAGCGATCGATGAATCCCGAAAAGCTTGAACTACTGGTCACCCGCGAAATGCCCTTTGGCAAATACAAGGGGCGCATCATTGCCGACCTGCCCGGCCAATACCTGAACTGGTTCGCCCGCGAGGGTTTTCCCCACGGTGAACTGGGCGGCTTGCTGGCCCTGATGCAGGAGATCGATCACAACGGCCTGTCCGACTTGCTCGACCCGCTACGCGCCAAACATGGCAAACCCAAACCACGCCACTGAACCACGGAACGAGTCGCCCCATGCCCGAAAACACGCGCCGCGCACTTGATGAAGCTTTTTGGCAAACGTTCGCCGACCGCTATGAAGTCCAGCCAGGTCCGATCAATCTGGAGAATGGTTACTTCGGCCGCATGTCGCGTACCGTGGTCGAGGAGTACCAGCGCAACATCGAGCTCATCAACCGCAGCAACTCGGTGCATGTGCGCCAGCGCTTCGAAAAAATCGAAAGCGTGGAAATACGCGGGCAACTGGCCGAGCTCTTGCAGGTGCCCGCCGAAGCGGTAGCCCTGACACGCAACGCCTCGGACGCACTGCAATCGCTGATTCGCAACTACAACGGCTTGCAACCGGGCGATCAGGTGCTGCTATGCGATCTGGAATACGACACGGTCAAAAGTGCGATGCGCTGGCTGGCTCGCTATCGCGGCGTCGAAGTGATCGAGATCGAGCATGCTCATCCCGCCAGCTTCGAGACGTTGGTGGCGACCTACCGCGAGGCGTTCGTGCGTTATCCACGGCTCAAGCTGATGGCGCTGACCCACGTCACCCATCGCACCGGCCTGGTGATGCCGGTCAAGGCAATTGCCGCCGCGGCCAAAGAGCACGGGATCGACGTGATCCTCGACGGCGCCCACGCCCTCGGCCAGATTGAATTCAACCTCGATGACCTGGGCATCTCCTTTGCCGGCTACAACCTGCACAAATGGATCGGCGCACCGTTGACCCTGGGGTTCATCTACATCGCACCACAGCGTCTGGCCGATATCGATCCGGACATGGGCGAGTTTCACTTTCCGCTCACCGACATCCGCTCGCGCACGCCTTACAGCACGCCAAACATTCCGGCGTTACTGACCTTGCCGCTGGTGTTCGAAGAACATCGTTCCATCGGTGGCGCAGCCGCCAAGGGTGCGCGACTTAATTACTTGCGCAATCTGTGGGTCGAGGCCGTTCGCGATGTGCAGGGCATTGAAGTCATGACCCCGGATGATCCGCGTCTGTATTGCGGCATCACCTCGATGCGCTTCACCCGGCATGTCGACCAACAAGCGATGGTCGACCGCCTGCTCAACGACTACAACCTGTTCACCGTGACCCGTAGCGGTTCGGCGTGCGGCAGCTGTATTCGCATCACACCGGGCCTGACCAGCACCGCACGGGAAATGCAGCTGCTGGCTCAAGCCCTGATTGAACTGAGTTGAGGTGATGAACAGCGGAGCTTCTGCTGTTCACACGGTGTAAATGTCGAAGTCTTCGGGCTTGATCTGCGCCGACATCGCGCGCCTGTCGATCCCGATGGTCAACTGCCCGAAATAACCGTCTTCCCAGGAATCACGGGCAATGGTGTGGATTTTCAGGATCGAGTCTTCCCCATGCATTTGGGTAAAGAGCTCGTCCTGGTCGTTGCGCAGCGGCGAAACGGCCCGTCCGGAGTAGTCTTTGGCATTCAATACCGAACGTGACGCCACCTCTGGAAGGTACAGTTGGCCAACCCAGGCAACGTGCCGCGCGTCCAGGTAATTACTGCCGGAAACGATTCGCACGGCAACGTGAATGTGCACGCTGCGCCCCGCATAGAACCCCGGATAAATCGTGGTAAACCTGACGACGCCTTTGCGATCGGTGAATTGCCCACCGCGCAAATAAGTGTCGTCATCGGTACGCGGAACCGAGCCGATATCGCCGACATCGACCTCTTTATCCGGATTGATCTTGCTCCAGCCCGAATAGGCCCCTCGCGCATTGCATTGCCAGATATCCACCAGGGCATCCGTCACCGGTTCGCAGGTGCTGACGTCGACAATGCTCAGTTTGAGCAGCAAGGGAATGCCGCTGGCACCTTCACTGATATTTCTGCGAATCAACCTGGGGTTTCTGAAGTACGGGCCGGCAATCTGTTCAGGGGCCAATAAACAGACTGGCCCGGTTGCCGTGGTTGTTGCGTGTTCTTCCATGAGTCGCCTTCCTCCATAAGTTGTTCAAAGGATAAACAGATCTCCGGGGTGGGTTGCGGTAACTATGTATGCCTCTTACACATCCTCCAATTCCAACACCCGTAGCAGCCACCTTTTCTACAGGCAAAAAAAAAACGGCGCACTGACCAAGTGCGCCGTAAAGCCGTAGAACACAACTACAACGATTCTGCGTAAAAAACAGCCGGTAAAACCAATCAGTCCAGCAGAGCCAGCGCCTCGGCGGTGCACTCCTGGATACGTGCCCAGTCGCCGTTCTTGATCCACTCCGGATCAAGCATCCAGCTACCGCCGACGCACATCACGTTTTTCAGTGCCATGTAACTCTTGATGTTGGCGGGACCAACACCGCCAGTCGGGCAGAAACGTACTTCGCCGAACGGGCCGCCAAGGGCCTTGATCGCCGCCACGCCACCGCTGACTTCCGCCGGGAACAACTTGAAGCGGCGATAGCCCAGGGCATAGCCCTCCATGATCCCGGAGGCGTTGCTGATACCTGGCAACAGCGGAATCGGGCTGGCAACGCTGGCTTCCAGCAGGTCGCGGGTAATGCCTGGGGTCACGATGAACTGCGAACCGGCAGCTTCAGCGGCGGCCAGCATGTTGCGATCGAGCACAGTGCCGGCACCGGTGACCAGCTCTGGACGCTGCTCACGCAGGACCTGGATGGCCTTGAGGCCGAACTGCGAACGCAATGTCACTTCCAGGGCCGTCAACCCACCCGCGGCAAGGGCATCGGCCAGTGGCAGAATGTCTTGCTCGCGGGCAATGGTGATCACCGGCAGAATCCGCGCCTTGACGCAGAGGCTGTCGATCAGGGCAACTTTGTCCGCCATGGAAACGGTCGGTTGAGTGTTTGTCATAGCGGCTGATCCTTGGTTCATGGGCACCAGTAAATCTCTAACGTGGGTTTCAGAAACGCACGAATCGGCATTGCGGCGACATCGTCACCGGCCAGTGCGGCACTCAGGGTAGTCAACTTGGACTGACCGGAAATCGACAGCACGGTGAACTGTGCCGAGGCCAGCAACGCACGACTCATGGTCAGGCGCTGATGCGGCACCGTCGGCGCCAGCATCGGCCAGCAACGGCGTGTGCCGTCGACTCGCAAGGCTTCGGCCAGGTTCGGGCTGTTGGGGAACAGCGAGGCAGTGTGACCGTCGTCGCCCATCCCCAGCACCAGCGCGTCGATTGCCGGCAGCTCGGCGAGCAAGCGGTCGGCCTGCTCGGCAGCCTGTTCAAGGTTGGCAGTGGCGCTGTAGAGGCTGAGGAACTTCGCCTTGGCCGCCGGGCCTTGCAACAGGTAACGCTTGAGCAGACCGGCATTGCTGTCGGCATGTTCCACCGGTACCCAGCGCTCGTCCGCCAGGGTCACCACGACCTTGGACCAGTCCAGTGCCTGTTTGGCCAGGTGCTGGAAAAACGCCACCGGGCTGCGTCCGCCAGAGACCACCAGCGTCGCGGCGCCGCGGGCATCGATGGCGTCGCTGAGTTGCTTGGCCACCTTCAGTGCCAGGCCTTCGGCCAGCAACACCGGGCTGCGAAACTCATGAGCGCTGACGCCCTGAGGCAGTTTGAATTCAGATATCGCCATACCACGACCTCCCGTCCCGCGTGATCAGTGCAATGGAACTCATCGGTCCCCAGGAGCCCGCCGCGTACGGCTTGGGCGCATCACCGGACTTCTTCCACCCGGCAATCAGCTGGTCACACCACTTCCACGCGGCTTCGATTTCATCTTTACGGACAAACAGGTTCTGATTGCCACGCATCACTTCCAGCAACAACCGCTCGTAGGCATCGGGGATCCGCGCGCTGCGATAGGTATCGGAAAAATTCAGCTGCAACGGACCGCTGCGCAGCTGCATGCCCTTGTCCAGGCCTTGTTCCTTGGTCATCACGCGCAAGGAAATACCTTCGTCCGGTTGCAGGCGGATGATCAGCTTGTTGCTGATCTGCAAGCGCTGCTCGGGAGCGAAGATGTAGTGCGACGGTTCCTTGAAGTGGATGACGATCTGCGACAGTTTCTGCGGCATGCGCTTACCGGTACGCAGGTAAAACGGCACGCCCGCCCAACGCCAGTTGCGGATGTCGGCACGCAGGGCGACGAAGGTTTCGGTGTCGCTCTGGGTGTTGGAGTTCTCTTCCTCCAGGTAACCCGGCACCGACTTGCCTTCGCTGTGACCGGCGATGTACTGGCCGCGCACCACCTGGGTGGTCAGGCCTTCCGGACTGATCGGCGCCAGCGCCTTGAGCACTTTGACTTTCTCGTCACGGATGCTGTCAGCCGAAAGATCCGCTGGCGGGTCCATGGCGATCAGGCACAGCAACTGCAACAGGTGGTTCTGAATCATGTCGCGCAGTTGGCCGGCCTTGTCGAAGTAGCCCCAACGGCCCTCGATCCCGACCTTCTCGGCGACGGTGATTTCCACGTGGGAAATGTAGTTCTGGTTCCACTGGGTTTCGAACAGGCTGTTGGCGAAACGCAGGGCGATCAGGTTCTGGACCGTCTCTTTGCCCAGGTAGTGGTCGATGCGGTACGTGCGGTTTTCCGGGAAGTACCGCGCCACGGCGTCGTTGACCTTGCGCGACGACTCGAGGTCTGAACCGATCGGCTTTTCCAGCACCACACGGGTGTTTTCGCTCAGGCCGACCTTCGCCAGGTTCTCGCAAATCGCGCCGTACACCGCAGCGGGCGTCGCGAAGTAGGCAATCATCCGCTGCGCCGAACCGGCCAGCTCGGCCAGGGCGACGTAGTCGTCAGGCTGCAGGAAGTCGACATGCAGGTACGTCAGGCGTGCCAGGAAGCGCTCGACCACTGCTTCGTCGAGTTCCTTGGCATCAACGTAATGGCGCAGTTCACGGGCAATAAAGGCCAGGTGCTCTTGCTCGCTGCCGGGCTCACGGGCCAGTGCGATAATGCGCGTGTCCTCGTGCAGCAGGCCAGCGCCATCGAGTTGGTACAAAGCAGGAAACAGCTTGCGAAGGGCCAGATCGCCCAAGGCGCCGAACAAGGCAAAGGTGCACGGTTCAACCGTAATCGAAGGCATGATGTTTGTTCTTTTATCAAGTTAAGCTACAAATACCTTTTTTCAAGGCATCGCTCAAGGAAAAATGTAGTAATAACCACAACATTTTTCCAAAATACAGATTCCGAGTGGTGGTCGGTCGGGGCCATCAGTAGGATAGGCCACCATTATGGGCCGCTTCACAGGCCCAATCTGCATAGCCGACCTAAGGAACATAAATGGACCGCGTGCGAAATTTACTGGAACAAATCCAGAATCGCCTTGCAGACCTGAACAAGGCCGAACGCAAGGTCGCCGAAGTGATCCTGCTCAACCCGCAGCAGGCCACTCGCTTCAGTATTGCCGCCCTCGCCCAGGCCGCCTCGGTCAGCGAGCCGACGGTCAACCGTTTCTGCCGTTCGTTCGGTGTCAGCGGCTACCCGGAACTCAAACTGCAACTGGCCCAAAGCCTGGCCAGCGGCGCGGCCTACGTAAGCCGTGCGGTGGAAGCCGACGACAATCCTGAAGCTTACACCCAGAAAATCTTTGGCAGCGCCATCGCATCGCTGGACAGCGCCTGTCAGGCACTGGACCCGAACCTGATCAGCCGCGCCGTGGATTTGCTGATCCAGGCCCGTCAGATCCACTTCTTCGGCCTCGGCGCGTCAGCCCCGGTGGCGCTGGATGCGCAGCACAAGTTCTTCCGCTTCAACCTGGCGGTCACCGCCCACGCCGACGTGCTGATGCAGCGGATGATTGCCTCGGTGGCCCACACCGGCGAACTGTTCGTGATCATCTCCTACACCGGGCGCACCCGCGAACTGGTCGAGGTGGCGCGCATTGCCCGCGAAAACGGCGCCTCGGTGCTGGGCCTGACGGCCGAAGGTTCGCCACTGGCCAAGGCCAGCACCTTGAGCCTGAACATCCCGCTGCCGGAAGACACCGACATCTACATGCCGATGACGTCGCGGATCATCCAGCTGACCGTGCTCGACGTACTCGCCACCGGCATGACCCTGCGCCGCGGCGTCGACTTCCAGCCGCACCTGCGCAAGATCAAGGAAAGCCTAAACGCCAGCCGGTATCCGATCGGGGATGAGTTCAGTTAACCCATTCTGAGACCTGCGTCGCCCGATAAACCGTCTTCGCGAGCAAGCCCGCTCCCACAGGATCGCGCCGTACCTGTGTGCGGGCTTGCTCGCGAAGGCGATGGACGCCACACCACAAAAATTGAGTTAAACCCCAACCCTTGCCTGCAAACTCAAATGCGCCCGCTCCCCCGGTGCCAGGCTCAGGCTATCGGTACCACCGCAGGCTGCCTCTACACAGACAAACTCCGAGACCTCATTCCAGCTCACTCCCAGCAACGGCCGTGACCCGGGATGCCAGACCACGGTGTCAGCGCTGTCGCCGGTATCGATGCACAACTGGCGTTGCCAGGCGTGGTCCTTGAGCTGTAATTCGCCCTCGTGCTGGAACACCCGCTGACAGCCACCCTCCACCCGCAACTCGCCTTTTTGCTCGCAGAACTGGCGCTTGAGCTGGTCATAACCTTGCGCGCCATCGAGCCCAGACAGCGCTATCTCGGCAACGTCGCCAATACGCCAATAGGCGTGCAATGCATGGCTCAGCTGGCATGGCAGGCTGTCCTGATGCTCGGTGCTCAGGCGCAAATCCATGCGCTCACCCAAGTGCGCGTGCAGGTCCACCTGCCAGTCACACAGCTGCAACTGCCAATGCAGGCGCACGCCGTCGTCATCAGTGCTGCTGTCGATCAGTTTCCAGTCGATCAGCCGCGCCCAACCATGGGACGGCCAGGCATTTTCGCTTGGATGACGGCCATACCACGGCCAGCACACCGGCACGCCACCGCGAATCGCCCCGACCTGCGGCCACTTCGCCGCGCACCAGAGCCAGGGCTTTTGGCCCGTGGGCTGAAAATGCAGCAACTGCGCACCCTGACGACTGAACACCGCCTGACACAGCGGATGGTCGATCACCAGCACCTCGCGCTGCTGATAGCGCTCCCAGGCAAACACCGGGCGCTCGCGCAGGGATTTGAAGAAGCGTTGTAGCGGATGCTCAAGCATGTGCCGTGGTCCTGAAAATCATCTGTCCTACCTGAGAGGCTGCGCCGCCCCAAAAAAAAGCGGACAGCCTTGGCTGTCCGCAAAAATGCGCACATGGAGAGGAGCTTATCGCTGCTGCGTTAGAACACCGACTGAATTTTCAAACCGGCGACCAGCGCGTTGTCGACTTCATCAACACCGCCCGGGTGAGTGATGTATTGCAGGTTAGGACGCACCGTCAGCCAGTTGGTAACGTGGAAACCGTAGTTGATCTCGTAGTTGTACTCAGTGGAACGCAGTGGCGAGAACAGCGGATTGTCGTAGTCGCTGACACCATTGGCGACGTTGAGCAACTCGGCGCTTTTCTTCACGTCATCGTTGACATGGATACGGGCAAAACCGATCCCGACGTCATCTTTTGGACGTGCGTCGAATGGGCCCTTGTACACAAACATCAGCGACTGGTAGTTGTCGACGAGGTTGGTGTCCTTGTCGTGGAAAGTCGCGTTGGCCGCGACGTTCAGACCGCGAGAAGCATCACCGTTGTGGGTGGTGAGTTGTTGCTGCGCCACAAACCAGTAGCCGTGCTTGCTGTCGTGGCTGCGGAAGGCTCTGCCTGTGGTCGCGGCATCATCGCCATTGTCGTCTTTACGGACGTCATTGGCGTCGGCAGTGCTCTTGTAGTAACCGACACGGTATTCGCCCGGCAGGTTGTTGACCCTCGGCGACCAGACCAGTTCGACCGGCAACACGGTGCCCTTGGTACCACTGCCGCTGAGCTTGAAGCCGTTACCGTGCTCCAGTTGCGATGGGTTCTGGTTGTACGCGCCGATCTGCGCATAGAACTCAGGCGTGATGTTGTACTTCACGCGAACCGCCGCCTGCATGACTGGCCAGTTGAACCAGATACCGGTCGCCCAGTTACCCGCCTGGGAGCCGCAGAACGCCAGGTTCTGGAACTCGCAAGGGAAGGTGTTGAAGTCTTCGCCCTCGCCGAAGTAACCGGCTTTGACGTCCAGTTTACCGTCGAGGAACTGGTGCTGAACCCACAATTGGGTCAGACGGACCATATGGCCACGACCGTAGACTTCCTGAGAGGAACTCAAGGTGCCGGCACGCGGATCGCCGACACGGTCATTGGAGATGTTCTGACCGTTACGGTTGGTGAGCTGGATCTTGGCCTGGGTGTTATCCCAGCCCCACAGCTTTTGCAGGTCCAGCGCCACGCCCAGACCAAACTGGTCAGCGTAACGTGCGGTCTTGTCGTGGTTGTAGCCGCCGTGGAGGTTGGCGCCCACTTCACCGACGTAATCCGCCTTGATGTCGATACCTTGGTCGATCAGCTTGGTCCGCTCGCCACCCCAGTCCCCCGTCATCCATTTGGAATCGGCGCTGAATGCGTCAGCCGCGTGTGCGTTACCAGCCATGATCAGCACCGCAACAGCTGACAATTGGCAGATAAGCTGAGCGTTGTTCTTCTTTTTCATCCCTACATCCTCGTCTTTATTGTTATTAACTGTTTTTATCTAACGCGGTTTACAGCGGTTGCGGCGGATGACAGACCACCCACCACATATCCCCCCTGTGGGAGCGAGCCTGCTCGCGATAGCTATCCGACATTCAACATCGATGTCGACTGAAACACCGCTATCGTCGGAACGCCGCCCGGAGCCGGCTCGCTCCCACATTTGATCTTCAGCGCCCTTTGAATTGAGCGACGTTGTCGCTGTGAGTCCCGGTTTTCGCTTGACCGGCCGTCCCCAGGCGCTCGCCAGTCTTGGCATCGAACAGCAGCACTTTCGATGGATCGAATTGCAGGGTCAGGGTCTCGCCCACGGCCGGTGCAACGTCGGGCGCCAGACGACAGCAAACTTTGGTTTCGTTCAAATTGACGAACACCAAGGTGTCGGGACCGGTCGGCTCGGTAACCTGGACTTCGGCGCGAATGGTCGGCAAACCATTGACCTCGCCGTTCGCCAGCACGATCTGCTCCGGGCGCATGCCGAGGATCACTTCGCGGTCCTCAAGACCGGCGTCCTGCATGCCCAGCGGCAGCTCGCAACGCGCCTGGCCGCTGTCGAGCAACGCCAGCAGACGGCCGTCCTTGCGCTGCAAACGCAGTGGGATGAAGTTCATTGGGGGCGAGCCGATGAAGCTGGCAACGAACAGGTTGGCCGGATCGTTGTAGATCTGCTTCGGCGTGCCGAACTGCTGGATGATCCCGTCCTTCATCACCGCCACTTTGTCGCCCAGAGTCATGGCTTCGATCTGGTCGTGAGTCACGTAGACCGTGGTGGTTTTCAGGCGCTGGTGCATCAGTTTCATTTCGGTGCGCATCTCGACCCGCAGCTTGGCGTCGAGGTTGGACAGCGGTTCGTCGAACAGATAAATCTTCGGCCGCCGCGCCAGTGCACGGCCCATGGCCACGCGCTGTTGCTGACCACCAGAGAGCTGGCCGGGCTTGCGGCTGAGCAAGTGTTCGATTTGCAGCAGCTTGGCGACCCGCGCCACTTCTTCGTCGATTTCAGCCGCCGGCATTTTGCGGATCTTCAGGCCGAAGGCGATGTTGTCGCGCACGCTCATGGTCGGGTACAGCGCGTAGGACTGGAACACCATGGCGATGTCGCGATCCTTGGGGCTCATGCCGCTGATGTCAGCGTCGTCCACCAGAATCGCCCCGCCGCTGATGTTTTCAAGGCCCGCAATGCAGTTCATCAAGGTCGACTTGCCGCAACCGGACGGGCCGACGAGGATCAGGAATTCACCGTCATCGATCTTCAATTCGATGTTTTTCAGGGTGTCCGGCAAGCCGCTGCCGTAGGTTTTGTTGACGTTGCGTAATTCGAGAGTTGCCATGTTCTACCCCTTGACCGCGCCGGACGTCAGCCCACGCAGGAAATACTTGCCAGCGAATATGTAGACCAGCAGTGTCGGCAGCCCGGCGATCATCGCCGCCGCCATATCAACGTTGTATTCCTTGACCCCGGTGCTGGTGTTGACCAGGTTGTTCAGGGCCACGGTGATTGGCTGGGCATCGCCACTGGCGAAGACCACGCCGAACAGGAAGTCATTCCAGATCTGGGTGAACTGCCAGATCAGGCAGACCATCACGATCGGAATCGACATCGGCAGCAGGATCTTCCCGAAGATCGTGAAGAAGCCCGCACCATCCAGCCGCGCCGCCTTGACCAGCGCATCCGGAATGCTCACGTAGTAGTTACGGAAGAACAGCGTGGTGAACGCCAGCCCGTAGACGATGTGCACCAGCACCAGCCCTGTGGTGGTGTTGGCCAGGCCGAGTTTGCCGACGGTGAACGAGGCTGGCAGCAGCACGGTCTGGAACGGCAGGAAGCAGCCGAACAACAGCAGGCCGAAGAACAACTGCGAACCACGGAAGCGCCACATCGACAGCACGTAGCCGTTCATTGCACCGATGAAGGTCGAGATCAGCACCGCCGGCACGGTAATTTTCACCGAGTTCCAGAAGTAGCCACCTACCACGTCCCAAGCCTTGATCCAGCCAATGCCATCAATCACTTGCGGCCAGCTCAAGAGGTTGCCGGTGCGGATGTCTTCCGGGGATTTGAAGCTGGTCAGCAACATCACCACCAGCGGAATCAGATACACCGCAGCGGCCAGCAACAAGGTCGCGTAGATCGCAATGCGGCTAAAGCTCAAGGCTGGTTTGCCAAGTTGATTACTCATGGCGTTTGCCTCGCAGTTCGGAGTACAGGTACGGCACCAGAATCGCCAGGATCGCGCCGAGCATCATCATCGCGCTCGCCGAACCGATGCCCATCTGGCCACGGCTGAAGGTGAAGGAATACATGAACATTGCCGGCAAGTCGGAGGAATAACCCGGACCGCCCGCGGTCATCGCCGCCACCAGGTCGAAGCTCTTGATCGCGATGTGCGCGAGGATCATAAAGGCGCTGAAAAACACCGGACGCAGGCTTGGCAGGACGATCTTCAAATAGATGGTCGGCAGGCTCGCACCGTCGACTTGAGCGGCACGGATGATCGACTGATCGACACCGCGCAGGCCGGCCAAAAACATCGCCATCACAAACCCGGAGGCTTGCCATACGGCAGCGATCACCAGGCAGTAAACCACGCGATCCTGATCCACCAGCCAGTCCAGGCGAAAGCCTTCCCAGCCCCAGTCACGCAGCATCTTGTCCAGGCCCAGGCCTGGGTTGAGCAGCCATTTCCAGGCAGTACCGGTGACGATCATCGACAGCGCCATCGGGTACAGGTAGATGGTGCGGATGAAGCCTTCCTTGCGAATGCGCTGATCGAGCAGCACCGCCAGAAACACCCCGAGCACCAGGCTGATACCGATGAACATGCCGCCGAAGACCGCGAGGTTCTTGCTCGCGACCCACCAGCGGTCGTTCTCCATCAACCGGACGTATTGCTGCAGGCCGACCCACTTGTAGCTCGGCATGAAGCTGGAGTTGGTGAAGGACAAAACGAATGTCCAGATGATGTAACCGTAAAAGCCAACCAGGACGATCAGCATGCTCGGCGCCAAAACCAGTTTGGGAAGCCAGCGCTGCAGTGCGTCGAACGGTGAGGCTTTGCTGAAAACCGCCACAGAGCTCATCGGGATAATCCAGTTGAAGAAGTGAAATCCGGACCGAGCGCCCCCACAACACGAGCCATGGCCCGTGCAGGGAGACGAAGATCTGGGGTTGGCCGCAGGTCGGGCCCGCGGCGGTCCTGGTGTTACTGGGCGGCTTTGATGGCCGATGCCAGTTGGGCGCTGGCCTTGGCCGGGTCAGCGCTCTTGTCGTTCATGAAGTTGGTCACCACATCGAAGATCGCGCCTTGCACAGCCAGGGAAGTGGCCATGTTGTGCGCCATGCTCGGTTGCAGGCCGCCGGTCTTCTCGTCTGCCAGGAAGTCTTTGGCCGACGCCTGGGCGCAGGAGTCGAAGCCCGACGCGCTCATGTCATTGAGCATGTCGGTGCGCACCGGGATCGAACCCTTGTTGATGCTGAAGACCTTCTGGAAGTCTTTACCCAGCGCGACCTTGGCCAGGTCCTGCTGAGCGGCGATATCGCCGGTGCGATCAGCCTTGAGCTTGAACACCGCCAGGGAGTCGATGTTGTAGGTGAAGGCTTTTTCAGTACCAGGGAACGGCACGCACTGATAGTCCTTGCCCGCTACCTTGTGGGCGGCGGTCCATTCGCTCTTGGCCCAGTCACCCATCATCTGCATGCCGGCCTTGCCGTTGATCACGTCGGCGGCAGCGATGTTCCAGTCACGGCCCGCGCGGTTGGGGTCCATGTAGCCGGTGAGTTTTTTCAGCTCGGTGAAGGACTTGACCATTTCCGGGCCGGACAGGGTTTTCTGGTCCAGATCGACCAGGGCTTTCTTGTAGCCCTCAGGGCCCATGACCGAGAGCACCACGTCTTCAAACACGGTGCTGTCCTGCCAAGGCTGACCACCGTGGGCCAGGGCAATGAAGCCCGCAGCTTTCAGTTTGTCGCCAGCGGCATAGAACTCTTCGAGGGTGGTCGGGGCTTTGTCGATGCCGGCTTTCTTGAAGACCGCCGGGTTGATCCACAGCCAGTTGACGCGGTGAATGTTCACCGGAACGGCGACGTAATCGCCTTCGTATTTGACGGTATCGGAGACTTTCTTCGAGAGCAGGCCGTCCCAGTTTTCAGCTTTGGAAACGCCTTTCAGCGCATCGGTGCTGAGCAGGCCAGTGCTGCCCCACTCCTGGATATCCGGACCTTTGATTTGCGCGACGCCTGGCGGATTACCCGCTACGGCGCGGCTTTTGAGTACGGTCATGGCCGTAGCGCCACCGCCGCCGGCGACCGCACCGTCCTTCCAGGTGAAGCCGTCTTTTTCGACTTGAGCCTTGAGGACATCGACCGCTGCTTTTTCACCGCCCGAAGTCCACCAGTGCACGACTTCCACGGAACCTTTGGAATCGGCGGCAAGTGCGCTGAGAGGAAATGCAGTCAGGGGAAACAGTGTGGCAAGAGAAACGACAGTGGCGAGGCGAGAAATCGCATTCATCTAGCGGTACCTTTCTTGTTGTTATGCATGCAAGTCTGGTGCTTGCGCTGCAAACGAGTTTAAACAGCGTAGATCGCTTGGCAGGTAACGAAGCGACGGCAAAATGTCACTGCATGGTTACATAAGTGCCAAACCAGAGCCTTGGGCTAATGCGCTGGCCATGCTCGGTGCCAACGGCAAGCGTGGAATCAACACCGCTTGCCAGGCGTGATAGAGGTCTGGCTTGCCGCCCCAGATCTCGGCGCTCGGACGGTTTTGCGGGTCGAGTTCGTGGTGCCAGCTGCCGTGAATCCGGTCGATCAGACAGCGGTCGCTGAACGCCCAGAAACGCCGGTACCAGGTTTCGTATTGCGCCTCACCGGTGCGTTTGAGCAAGGCACTGGCGGCGGCACTGGCTTCGCAGTGAACCCAGTGCAAACGCTGGCGCACGACCGGTCGATTGTCCCAGTCGAGGGTGTAGACAATGCCTGGCGCGCCATCGACGTCCCATCCGTGAAGGCAGTTATTGGCGAAGAGTTGTTGCGCGTCGCTCACCAGCCAACCGGGGGTCAGCATACCGGCCTGCCCGCGTGCCGCTTCGAGGTGCAACAGCAGCCGTGACCATTCGAAACCATGGCCCGGCGTGGTGCCGTATGGTCGGAAGTGGTCAGCCGGATTGGCTTGGTTGTAGCCGCGCAACGGTTGCCAATCGCGATCAAAATGCTCGACCACCAAATGGTCGTTGGCCGCTGCGTGCCGGTGAATCACCTGCTCGACAATTCGCAAGGCACGGTTCAACCAACGGCTGTCCTGTGTGACATCGGCCAGCGCGAGAAAGGCTTCAGTGGCGTGCATGTTGCTGTTGGCACCGCGATAGGGTTCCTCTTCGCTCCAGTCGCGATTAAAGGATTCACGCAGCGCGCCCTCCTCTTCGCTCCAGAAATGCTGCTCGATGATGGCGATGGCATCACTGAGCAAGGCATCTGCTCCAGGCCTTTGGGCAACCACCGCAGAACTCGCCGCGAGTGCCACGAAAGCGTGCAGGTAAGCGGCCTTGCCGGTATCGCCATCACGGTGATCGGGCGCTGCAAACCAGCCACCGAACTCGGCGTCACGCAGCGGGCCATTGAGGGCGTTGATGCCGTGATCCACCAGCTCGGCAAATCCCGGCAGGCCCTGAATGTGCGCCATGGCAAAGCTGTGGGTCATGCGGGCGGTGTTCATGGTGTGGGCCTGGGCGTCGGCCGGTAATTGGCCGTGTTCGTCCAGGTTACCGAAGCCTTCAGGCAGCTTCGATGCCTTGGCGAAAGCCAGCAGGCGCAGGCCTTCGTCGGCCAGCCATTGCTGATGGGCAGGTGCGTTCAGCCAACTGCTGAAGGCAGGAGGGGTGGTGTTCATGGGGTGCCTGTTTTTGTTGTTATGACTGGGAAGAGTCTAAACAACGGGCGGTGGCGGGCAGGTAACGAAGGGGGTCGGGTATGTCACTGACTTGTGACATTGGCCGTGAGGCATGTGTTGTAGGGACTGACGCCATCGCGAGCAGGCTCGCTCCCACAGTAGTTTTGCGTCGTACACAAGTCCAATGTGGGAGCGAGCCTGCTCGCGATGAACGATAACGCGGTGCCTCTAATCAACACTGCGAGGCAACTGCAACGTCACCCGCAGTCCGCCCTCGCGCAAATTCTGCAGGCTCACTTCCCCACCATGGCTATGGGCGATATTGCGCGCGATGCCCAACCCCAGCCCATAACCCTGCTGCTGGCCGGCCAACCGGAAGTGCGGTTCGAACACTTGCTCCAGTCGCTGCTCGGGTACTCCCGGGCCTTCGTCGTCGACGTGCAGGATGAATGCGCTGTCGTCGTCATCGATGTGCAGATGCGCGTTCTGCCCATATTTGAGAGCGTTGTCGATCAGGTTGCCGATGCAGCGCTTGAGCGCCAGCGGCTTGCCGGGATACGGCGCCAGCGCCCGACCTTGCTGGGTGACGCGACCATTGCCGTTGGGCGCCAGGTAAGGCTCGACCAGGCAATCAAGCACATGATTGAGGTCCACCGGCTCGATGTTTTCGTGGATGTCGGTGTCCTTGACGCATTGCAGTGCGCCTTTGACCAGCAGCTCCAATTCATCCAGATCACGCCCGAACTTGGCTTGCAGCCGCTCATCCTCCAGCAACTCGACCCGCAGGCGCAGACGCGTGATGGGGGTGCGCAAGTCATGGGAAATGGCACTGAACAACTGGCTGCGCTCCGTCAGGTAGCGGCTGATGCGCTCGCGCATGGCGTTGAAGGCGCGGCCGACTTCGACCACTTCACTGCCACCGCCCTCGGCCACCGGTTCCACTTCGGCACCCAGCGACATGTCCCGCGCCGCCCGCGCCAGACGCTTGAGCGGTCGGCTCTGCCAGTGCACCAACAGGCCAATGAACAACAACAGAAAACCGCTGGTGAGCACGATGAACCAGACCTGCTGCGACGGCAGGCCCTGCTCTTCGAGGCTGGTATAGGGCTCGGGCAACAGCGAAGCGATGTACAGCCATTCGCCTTGGGCCAGTTTGATTTGGGTGACCAGCACCGGCGGGTTGACCGGCTCCAGGGTCAGCGCGTAGTGCGCCCAGGAACGCGGCAACTCATCGAGTTTCAAACCGCCATTGAAGATCCGCAGATCGTCCGGGCTGACGAATTGCACCGAGATATTGGTGTCCGCGCCCAGCGATTGCCGCAGCACTTCATCCACTGCCGCCAACACCGCTTCTTTGCGCGGGGTCGGTGGCAACAACTGCATTTCCAGCGGTTTATCGTTGAGCGTCACCACGAATCGGGTGCCGCCCATGCTGCGCAACTGGTCGAGAACCAGCGGTCGGTACGCCACCGGCAAGGAACGAAAGTAACTGACGCTGGCAGTCATCGAATGCGCCAGGCTGCGGGCCGCGGTGACCAGTCCTTCCAGCTGCGTGGCACGCAATTGCGAAACCCAGATCACGCTCGACAGCGTCTGCGCGAACAACACCGCCAGCAGGGTCAGCAACAGCATCCGCCCAAGCAGCGAACGCGGTACCGGCACCCGCCGTATCAGGCGAGTGAAGAACTCAGTGGCCATTGCTGGCGACTACATTGGCGGCCAGTTGATAACCACTGCCACGCACGGTGCGGATCAAACGCGGAGGTTTTTCGGTATCGCGCAGACGCTGGCGCAAACGACTGACGGCCATGTCGACGATGCGATCGAGCGGCATCAGGTCGCGGCCACGGGTGGCATTGCCGATGGTGTCGCGGTCGAGAATTTCCTGCGGGTGATCGAGGAAGAGTTTCAGCAGCGCGAAATCGGCACCGGAGAGAATCACTTCTTCGCCATCGGTGTGAAACAGCCGGTGGCTGACCATGTCCAGCCGCCATTCATCGAAAGCCAACACCTCGCCACCCGAACGCTCCTGACCGAACTGGGCACGGCGCAGCAAGGCTTTGATTCGCGCCTGCAATTCACGGGGGCTGAAGGGTTTGCCAAGATAATCGTCGGCGCCGAGCTCCAGGCCAATGACCCGGTCGGCCTCGTCGGAACTGGCGGTGAGCATGATGATCGGCACCTGGGCCTGACGCGGGTGCTGGCGAATCCAGCGACACAAACTGAAGCCGTCTTCGTCGGGCAACATCACATCAAGGATCACCAGATCACTCGGTGCCTCGTTCAACGCCTGGCGAAAACCGGCACCGTCGGGCGTGGTCCGCACCTGAAACCCTGCGCGGCTGAGGTAGGTGTCCAGCAACTCGCGTATCTCTTGATCGTCATCGACCAACAAAATCGACTTGTTGACTGAGCTCACTTCGAAGGCATCCTTGTTGTTAGTGTTGGGACGGATTATGCCTGATCGTTCATGGATCTATGGTGCCTGTCAGGGCCCTATCGCGAGCAGGCTCGCTCCCACAAGGATTTGAATGTACGCAACCCTGTGGGAGCGAGCCTGCTCGCGATGAAGCCACTGCGGTCTCAAGCCTGCTCCAGTGCCACTCCCGCACCAGTCAAACCGGAATACGGTGCAGTCACCAGCCAGACCGGAATGCCCTTGAAGTACTCGCTCATGCAGCCCTTGTCGGCGAAGCAGCGGGCAAAACCGCTCTTGAGAAAGAAATCGGCAAACCGCGGAATCACCCCACCGACGATGTAGACACCGCCGCGCCCACCGACGGTCAGCACGTTGTTGCCGGCCACTCGACCGAGCCAGCAGCAGAACTGCTCGAGCACCTCCACGGCAATCGGGTCGCCTGCAAGGCCGGCAGCGGTGATGGCTTCCGGGGTATCGAGCACAGGTTCATGCCCGTCGACAGCACAAATCGCCCGATAGACGCGCGGCAAACCGCCGCCGCTCAGCGCTGTTTCGGCACTGACGTGACCGATCTCGTTGTAGATGTGCTGCCACAGTTGGGTTTCTCGCGGACTGCTCAGTGGCAGGTCGACATGCCCGCCCTCCCCCGGCAATGCGGCCCAACGGCCTTCGCCAAGATCCAGCAAGGTGCCGACCCCGAGGCCGGTGCCGGGACCGATCACCACCGCCGGGCGCAGCGGCTCCGGCGTGCCTTCGCAGACCACCCGGAACTCGCCCGGTTGCAGGCGCGTCATGCCCAGGGCCATGGCCGAAAAATCGTTGACCAGCAACAACCGGTCGACCTGCAAGGTCTGGCAAAAGGCCTTGCGGCTCAGCCGCCAGTGGTTGTTGGTAAAACGAAACTCGTCGCCGCTGACCGGGCCGGCGACCGACAGGCACACCGCGCCAATCGAACCGGGCGCCAGGCCGAGGCCGCTCAGGTAGACGCCGATGGCGTCTTCCGGGCAGGCATAGTCGGCTGTCGCCAGCACCCGGATCGACTCCAGTTGCTGGTCTTTCCACAACGCAAAACGCGCATTGGTTCCACCAATGTCACCGACCAGCGCTAGTTTCACTTAAGGGTCTCCAGGGCAGAGGTAAAGGCGCTGGCGCCCTGCTCTGCCGAGCTGAAGGCCATGCGCATGAAGCCAAACAACTCGCGACCACAGCCAATGCCATTGTCCAGCAGGCCTTTGGCCGGTGTGCGAGCGGCAAATTCATCGGCGTCCACCATAAGCTGCAAGGTGCCTTTGACGCCATCGACGCGGATGATATCGCCCTCCTGCACGCGCGCCAAAGCACCACCGACAAAGGCTTCCGGGCTGACGTGAATCGCCGCAGGGATTTTCCCCGACGCGCCGGACATCCGTCCGTCAGTGACCAACGCGACTTTGAAACCACGGTCCTGCAACACACCAAGGAACGGCGTCATCTTGTGCAGTTCCGGCATACCGTTGGAGCGTGGGCCCTGGAAGCGCATCACCGCGACAAAGTCCTTCTCCAGCAGGCCGGCCTTGAACGCATCGGCCAGGTCCTGCTGGTCCTGGAAGACCATCGCCGGTGCTTCGACCACTTGATGCTCCGGCGCCACGGCCGAGACTTTCATCACACCGCGACCGAGGTTGCCTTCCATGACCCGCAGGCCGCCTTCAGGCGAGAACGCACGGGCAACGGGGCGCAGGATGTTTTCATCGAGGCTTTCGATCGGGCCTTCGCGCCAGACCAGTTCACCGTTTTCCAGGAACGGTTCCTGGGTGTAGCGGCTCAGGCCATGGCCGGCCACGGTGTTGACGTCTTCGTGAAGCAGGCCGGCTTCCAGCAGTTCGCGGATCAGGAACGACATGCCGCCCGCAGCCTGGAAGTGGTTGATGTCGGCCTTGCCGTTCGGGTAGACGTGACTCAGGGTCGGCACCACCTCGGAGAGGTCGGCCATGTCCTGCCAGGTCAGTTGAATACCAGCCGCCATGGCGATGGCCGGCATGTGCAGGGTGTGGTTGGTCGAACCGCCGGTGGCGTGCAGCGCAACAATCGAGTTGACCAGCGAACGCTCGTCGACGATTTCGCCGATCGGCATGAAGTTGCCGCTTTGCTTGGTCAGGCGGGTGATCTGGTGTGCAGCTTCGCGGGTCAGGGCATCACGCAACGGGGTGTTCGGGTTGACGAAGGACGCGCCCGGCAAGTGCAGGCCCATGACTTCCATCAGCAACTGGTTGGTGTTGGCGGTGCCGTAGAAGGTGCAGGTGCCGGGGCTGTGGTAGGACTTCATTTCCGATTCCAGCAGCTCTTCACGGCTGGCCTTGCCTTCGGCATAGCGCTGGCGCACGTCGGCTTTTTCCTTGTTGGAAATGCCCGACACCATCGGCCCGCCCGGAACGAAAATCGTCGGCAGATGACCGAAGCGCAATGCGCCCATCATCAGGCCCGGCACGATCTTGTCGCAGATGCCGAGCATCATTGCCGCGTCGAACATGTTGTGCGACAGCGCGACAGCGGTCGACATCGCGATCACTTCGCGGCTGGCAATGCCCAGCTCCATGCCCGGCTCGCCCTGGGTCACGCCGTCGCACATGGCCGGCACGCCGCCAGCGAACTGGCCGACCGAACCGATCTCGCGCAATGCGTGTTTGATTTGTTCCGGGTAGTGCTCGTACGGCTGGTGCGCCGAGAGCATGTCGTTATATGACGAAACAATCGCCACGTTGGCGGCGTTCATCATCCGCAAGCTTTGCTTGTCTTCGGTGCCACACCCGGCCACGCCGTGGGCGAAGTTGGCGCATTGCAGCTTACCGCGCATCGGGCCATCGCTGGCGGCGCCGCGAATCAGTGCAAGGTAGGCCTCACGGGTAGCGCGGCTACGGGTGACAAGCCGTTCAGTGACCTCAAGTACGCGGGGATGCATGTGTAGAACTCCAGGCTAACGGATGTGGCGACCTGTTCGTGTCTATGCTGATCAAGAGGCATCGACGCATGACGCGCTGACGGTTTTCTTGACCACTCGGACCAGTTGATTCAGGTCACTCGTTGTAGATAAAACAAAATATTGCCACTAAAAAGGCTTGTTTTCTATTTTTTTGCGAATAATCTTGTAATTCCAACAACAAATATGACGAAGGCGCTTTTCATATGACTCTACAAATTGCAATCAATGGTTTTGGCCGCATTGGCCGCAATGTCCTTCGCGCACTGTATACCCAAGGCTACCGTCAGGATTTGCAGATCGTCGCCATCAACGATTTGGGCGATAGCTCGATGAATGCCCACCTGCTCAAGTACGACACCGTGCACGGCACCTTCGATGCCGATGTGCAGCACGATCAGGAAAGCCTGACCGTCAACGGCGACCGGATTTCGGTCAGCGCCATTCGCAACCCGGCCGATTTGCCGTGGGCTGCCGAGAAGGTCGACGTCGTGTTCGAATGCACCGGTCTGTTCACCGACCGTGCCAAAGCCGCCGCCCATATTAGCGCCGGCGCGCGCAAAGTGATTATCTCGGCCCCGGCCAAAGGCGCCGACGCCACCGTGGTGTACGGGGTCAACCACGACATCCTGCGCCAATCGCACCAGATCATTTCCAACGCGTCGTGCACCACCAACTGCCTGGCCCCGGTGGCTCAGGTGTTGCACCGCGAGCTGGGCATCGAGAGCGGCCTGATGACCACCATCCACGCCTACACCAATGACCAGCATCTTACCGATGTCTACCACGTCGACCCGTACCGTGCGCGTTCGGCTACCCAGAACATGATCCCGAGCAAGACCGGCGCCGCCGAAGCGGTGGGCCTGGTGCTGCCGGAACTGGCCGGCAAACTGACCGGGATGTCGGTGCGCGTGCCGGTGATCAACGTGTCGCTGGTAGACCTGACCGTGCAGCTCAAGCGTGAAGCCAGCGCTGGCGAGGTCAACGCATTGCTCAAAGAAGCCAGCCAGCACTCGAAGATCCTTGGTTACAACACCCTGCCGCTGGTTTCCAGCGACTTCAACCATAATCCGCTGTCGTCGATTTTCGATGCCAACCACACCAAGTCCAGCGGCAAGCTGCTCAAGGTGCTGGCCTGGTACGACAACGAATGGGGTTTCTCCAACCGCATGCTCGATAACTGCCTCGCCCTGTGCAACGCCGAATAAGGCCGATTGTCCGTGGAGTCGCCGATGATCGGTATCAGCTTTACCACCAAAACCATGGCGGCGCGCAAACGCATCGCCCTGGTTGCCCATGACAACTGCAAAGTGTTCTTGCTGGACTGGGCCGAGCGGCAGAAGGACAAGCTCGCCCAACACGAGCTTGTGGCCACCGGCACCACCGGGATGCTGTTGAGCAAGCGCCTGGACCTGCCCGTTGAAAGCATGATCAGCGGCCCGTTGGGCGGCGATCAACAGCTCGGCGCACAAATCGCCGAGCAGCGGGTCGACATGCTGGTGTTCTTCTGGGACCCGTTCGAGCCGCAACCTCACGATCCGGACATCAAGGCATTACTGCGGGTCGCGGCGGTCTGGAACATTCCCGTCGCGTGCAATGAATGCAGCGCCGACTACCTGCTCAGCAGCCCGCTGATGGATCAGCCGCACGCGTACCGGATCCCCGATTACCCGGCGTACCTGCAAGGCCGCAAATAATTCTCACCGGTAGCGCTTGACCTTTCAAGCAGATGATAAGCATTATCATTCGCTTGAAATGGATCAGGTCCTACTGTGAGTCAATCGCGCTTCAACCATGTCTTCCTCGCGCAGCGAGTCTCGCTGCTGCGGACCCTGGAGCGGATGGTCAACAACCACAGCACTGCCGAGGACCTCTTGCAGGAAACTTACCTGCGAGTGACCCGCGCGTTAAGTGAGCGGGCCATCGATCACCTCGAACCTTTCGTGTTTCAAACTGCCCGCAACCTGGCGCTGGACCATCTGCGCGCACGGCGCATTCAGTCCCGAACGATGCTCGAAGACGTTCCGCTGGACGTCGTGCAAAACATCGCCGCGCCGCTCAGCAGTGCCGAGGACGCCGCCCATGCCGAGCAGTTGCTCGAACGCTTGAACATCAGCCTCAGCCAACTCACCCCGCGCCAACAGCAGATCTTCATCCTCAGCCGCCTGCACGGGCACAGCTATCTGGAGATCGCCGAACAGCTCAGCGTGTCCTTGAGCACCGTGCAAAAAGACCTGAAGCTGATCATGGCGATCTGCGTCGGTGTCGCTGATCGCCTCAACGAGCAGTGAGTCTGCCAGCCATTATTTTGCACAACGGCGTCATGACTCAGGCTTTGCTACCCTTAGCCGACGTTTGCACTCTCACTCTCAAAAACCAGCCGCGCGCAGACGCAGCCGAGGAACACCCGTGACGGACAGCCCACCTTCCCACCCGCCACTCCCGGCGCGGGATTCAGTGAACAGCAGTGCCATGGACCAGGCGCTGGACTGGCTGATCGTGCTGGACAGTCCAAGCGAGCAACAACGCCGCGAATTCCACGACTGGCTTGCCGCCGACCCGCACAACGCCGAAGCATTCGCCAAGGCCCAGGCGATCTGGGACGGGCCGCAGGTCGCGCAAGCCGCACTGGGTTTGAACACCGCCAAACGCAAGGTCTCAAAACCTGGCCGCCTGCGCCTGCACTGGAAACCACTGGCCATGGCGGCGGTGTTGATCCTCGGGCTGTTCAGCTTCAGCAACCTGCCGATGCGGATTCAGGCAGATCATCTGACCGTGGTCGGCGAGCGTCAGCGCCTGCAACTGGAGGACGGTTCAAAAGTCCTGCTGAACACCAATTCGGCGTTTTCCAGCACCATCAACGACCAGCAGCGCATCGCCCGCCTGTATCAGGGCGAGGCCTATTTCGAGGTGGCGGCCAATCGCGGGCTGCCACTGGAAATCGACGCCGGCCCGGTCACGGCCAGCGTGCGCGACACCACGTTTGCCGTGCGCTACCTGGACGGCATTGCGCAGGTTCGCGTGCAACGCGGCGACGTCGACTTGCGCACCACCCACAGCAACGCCCGCGTGCGCTTGAGTGCGGGCGAAAGCATTCGTATCGGCCCCAATGGTTTCGATCAACCGGCCAGACTCGACCCGGCGACCGATCTGGCCTGGGTCCAGGGCCGACTGGTGTTCGAAAACTGCCCGTTGAGCCAGGTGCTGGCGGAACTGCGTCGTTACTACCCGGGCTGGATCATCAACACCAACGAACAGTTGGCCAACGTCGCGGTGACCGGCAACTACCGGCTCGACCAACCGCTGGACGTGGTTCGCTCGCTGGCCCACATCACTTCGGCCAGGCTCGAGGAGTTTCCGGCACTGGTGATCCTGAACTGAATGAGAATTATTTTTACTCGATAGCGTTTCATCGTTCGTCTCGTTATAGCCAATGCAATTGATTCGCATCTTTGATGCAAGTCTGCACCTATAAGATTCGTGCGACACGGAGCGCTATTGATGTCCTCTCGCCTTACCCGCCGGTCCTCTTCACCTTCCTGCGTGCTGTCCCTGCTGACTGCCGCCATTCTGTTGGCCGGCACTGCACAGGTCTCGGCCGCCACCGCCGAACAACCGAGCCGCAACATGGGCGACTACTCGTTCGCGATAGCCCAGCAGCCACTGGTGTCGGCACTCAATGCCTTTACCGCCGTAACCGGTTGGCAGGTCGGCTTGCCGGCCGAACTGGCTGAAGGCGTCGCCTCGCCGGGCGTACACGGCTCGCTGCCCCCGGAAAAAGCCCTCGATCGCCTGTTGGTGGGGACCAACCTGAGCTATCGCAAGCTGGGCAATCACAACATCGTGCTGGAAAAACGCAGTGTTGGCGGCACCCTCGCCCTGCAGCAGATGACCATCAGCGCCACCCGTCAGGAGCAGAGCGTCGACAGCGTACCGAGCACCGTCACCGTGCACACGCGCGAAGAGCTGGACCACGACAACGTCAACACCATCAAGGAACTGGTGCGCTACGAACCGGGTGTTTCGGTCGGCGGTACCGGCACCCGCGGCGGCATCAGCGGCTACAACATTCGCGGTATCGACGGTGACCGGATCCTGACCCAGGTCGATGGCGTCGAAGTGCCCAACGGTTTCTTCAACGGTCCGTACGCCAAGACTCAGCGCAACTACGTCGACCCGGAAATCATCAAGCGCGTGGAAATCCTCCGCGGTCCGGCGTCGGTGTTGTACGGCAGCAACGCCATCGGCGGTGCGGTGAGCTACTTCACCCTCGACCCGGATGACATCATCAAGCCCGGCAAAGACCTCGGCGCCCGCCTGAAAACCGGCTACAACTCCGCCGACGACAGCTGGCTCAAATCCGCCAGCGTCGCCGGGCGCGCCGAGCAGTTCGACGGTCTGCTGCACTTCAGTCAGCGTGATGGTCACGAAACCGAATCCTTCGGCAGCAACAACGGCACGGGGCTCAATCGCACCGCCGCCAACCCGGAAGACGTGCGCACCACCAACCTGCTGGCCAAAGCCGGCTGGAATTACGCCGACGACGCACGCCTGGGCCTGACCTACGAGAAGTACAAGGACGACCGCGACACCGACCAGCGAAGCGCCGTCGGTGGCCCGTTCAACAATGGCCAGCCAATGGACATGTACCGCTCGCGCACCGGCAACGACACCATCACCCGCGAACGCTTCGGCCTGGAAAACAGCTTCGCCCTCGATGCCTTGCTGGTCGATCACCTCAAGTGGAGCTTGAACTACCAGATCGCCAAGACCGATCAGAGCACGTTGGAAAACTACTTCCCGTTCAGCCGCAACGTGATGCGCAGCCGCGAAACCCTCTATGAAGAAAAGCAGTGGGTATTCGACGCCCAGCTCGACAAGGCCTTCAACATCGGTGAAACCGACCATTTGCTGACCTACGGCACCACCATCAAGCAAGAGAAAGTCAGCGGTTCGCGCAGCGGTAGCGGAACCTGCCTTGCCGTTGGCCGTGGTTGCACAGCGATCGGCGCGATCAGCCCTAGCGATGTGCTGAAGAAGTCCAGCGACTTCCCGGACCCGACCATCAACACCTACAGTCTGTTCGCCCAGGATCAGATCAGCTGGAACCAATGGACCTTCCTGCCGGGCCTGCGCTACGACTACACCCAGCTCAAGCCGCACATCACCCAGGAGTTCCTCAACACCGTGGCCGCCGACGGCAAAGGCACGGTCAGCGACGAGAACAAGACCTGGCATCGCGTATCGCCCAAGTTCGGCCTGACCTACGCCCTGACCGACCACTACACCTGGTACGGCCAGTACGCCGAAGGTTTCCGCACCCCGACCGCCAAGGCGCTGTATGGCCGTTTCGAAAACACCACCACCGGCTACCGCGTGGAACCGAACCCGAATCTGGGGCCGGAAAAAAGCCAGAGCTACGAGACCGGCCTGCGTGGCAACTTCGAGTCCGGTCACTTCGATGTGGCGGTGTTCTATAACAAGTACCGCGACTTCATCAACGAAGACGCCGTCACCCCCGGCTACAACGAGCTGACGTTCCAGAGCAACAACATCAAACGCGCGACCATCAAGGGCGTCGAACTCAAAGGTCGCCTGAACCTCGACTCCTTCGGCGCGCCACAAGGCCTCTACACCCAGGGCTCGGTGGCTTATGCCCACGGTCGCAACAACGACACCGGCGAACCGCTCAACGCGGTCAATCCGCTGACCGGTGTGTTCGGCCTGGGTTACGACCAGGACAACTACGGTGCCTTGCTCAGCTGGACCCTGGTGCAGAAGAAAAACCTCGTCGATAGCAGCAGCTTCAAATCGCCGGACGGCGTCAGCAGCCAGTTCAAGACACCGGGCTATGGCGTGGTCGACCTGAGCGGTTTCTACAAAGTGACCGACGACGTCACCGTCAGCGCTGGCGTGTACAACCTGGCCGACAAGAAATACTGGCAATGGGACAACGTGCGCGGTTACGACAGCGTCGGTGAAGCCGCCGTGCTCAGCCCGGCCAACCTTGATCGCCTGACCGAGCCGGGCCGCAACTTCGCGATCAACCTGATCTGGGATATCTGACTTATTGAGCCTTGCTGCGCTTTTGGACGAAAGCACAGTGAGGATTTTTTACGCTGCCGCGTCGTCTGGTTCGTCCAGTTACAACGCGCCTTTCATTCTCAAGGACTTCTTCATGACCGCTGCCCAAACTTCCGAACGCCCGAGCCTGCGCTCGCAACGTCTGAACCAGATCACCCACTTGCCGCACAGCAAGCTCGACGCGCTGGTGAAAGCTCACGCACCATTCGAAACCCAAGCCAACTTCGCCCGCTTCGTGGTTGCCCAGTACCTGTTCCAGTCGGAACTGGTGTCGCTGTACAACGATGCAGAGCTGCTCGCCATCGTCCCGGACCTGCCAGAGCGTTGCCGCGCCGACGCCGCCAAGGCTGACCTGGCCGACCTGGAAACCGACGTCCCGGCCCCGGTGGCAGGCGCCGTGAACAGCCCGGGCAAGGCCGAGGCCCTGGGCTGGATCTTCGTCTCCGAAGGGTCGAAACTCGGTGCCGCGTTCCTGATCAAGCGCGCCGTTAGCCTGGGCCTGAGCGAAACCTTCGGTGCCCGTCACCTGGGAGAGCCAGCCGGAGGCCGCGCCGAAGGCTGGAAACGCTTCGTCAAAACACTCGACGGCCTGGCCTTCTCTGCACAGGAAGAAGCCGACATCGAAAAAGGCGCCATCGAGGCCTTCAACCGCTTCACCGTCCTGCTGGAACAGGCTTACGCCACAACCCCAGAACTCGCCTGACGGAACACAATCCCTTGTGGGAGCGAGCCTGCTCGCGATGACGGACTGACATACAACATGGATGTTGACTGAAACTCCGCTATCGCGAGCAGGCTCGCTCCCACAAGGGGGATTTCATCCGGGCTGACAGTTTTTTGAACTATGCTCGTGCTCTCTTCCGGAGGGCCTTCGATGACTGATTTCCTGACGTCCATTCAAGCCGCGCTCGGCTTGCCCGCTACTGCGATCACCGTTACCTCGAGCGGCGCCCTGCCCTCGGCGTTTGCCGTAACGGACCTCGCCAGCGCCAGTATTGCGGCTGCCGGCCAGGCCGCCAGCGAATTGCTGCAACAACAGACCGGCCGGTTACCGACCCTTGAAGTCGACCGTCGCCTCGCCTCCTTCTGGTTTGCCACCTCGATCCGCCCGATCGGCTGGAACGTGCCACCGCTGTGGGACCCCATCGCGGGTGACTACGCGACCCAGGATGGCTGGATTCGCCTGCACACCAATGCCCCCCATCACCGCCGAGCCGCCGAGCAGGTGCTGGGACACTGCTTTGATCGCAGCGCGATGGCCGCCAAGGTCGCTCAATGGAGCAAAAGAGAGCTGGAACACGCGATAGTCGAGGCTGGTGGTTGCGCCGCTGAAATGCGCTCATGGCCACAATGGCAGTCCCACCCTCAAGGGTTGGCGGTCAACGCCGAGCCGCTGATTGATTTTTCCGCCGGCAGCAGCGAGTGCTCGAAAGCCTGGCAAGGTTCGGTCGCACAACCGCTGGCAGGCATCAAGGTGCTGGACCTGACCCGCGTCCTCGCCGGGCCCGTTGCTAGCCGTTTCCTCGCGGGGTTGGGTGCCGATGTGTTGCGCATTGATCCACCGCAGTGGAACGAACCGGGTGTGATTCCGGAAGTCACCCTGGGTAAACGCTGCGCCCGCCTCGACCTGCACAACAACGTCGATCGCGGGGTATTCGAAAGCCTGCTCAAGGACGCCGACATCCTGCTCCACGGTTACCGCGCCAATGCCTTGGAGCGCCTCGGCTACGGCACCGCCGAACGGCAGATACTCGCCCCCGGCCTGATCGACGTTTGCCTCAATGCGTACGGCTGGAGCGGCCCCTGGCAAAACCGCCGGGGCTTCGACAGCCTGGTGCAAATGAGCAGCGGCATCGCCGAGGCAGGGATGCGCTGGAAGCACGCGGACAAACCGACACCCTTGCCGGTTCAGGCGCTGGACCACGCCACCGGTTACCTGATGGCGGCCAGTGCGATCAAGTTGTTGGCTGAGCGATTGAGTAGCGGACGCAGTGGCTCGGCACGATTATCTCTGGCGCGCACGGCCAAGTTGCTGGTTGAACAGGGACCGGGAACGGATGAGGCGTTACGGGCAGAAGATGACAGCGATCAGGGAATATTGGTTGAGCAGACCTCCTGGGGCCCGGCGCATCGGTTGCATGTGCCGCTGAAAATTACCGGCACGCCGTTGCAGTGGGCGATTCCGGCCGGGGAATTGGGTTCCCATCGCGCGCAGTGGTGGTGACTGTTCGACTGCCATCGCGAGCAGGCTCGCTCCCACAGGAAATTGCCGGTGTACGCGCGAACATATGCCTGAAACAAATCCAGTGTGGGAGCGAGCCTGCTCGCGATGACGATCGAACAGTCAACGCAACTGTCGAGACAATTTCAGTCAGCCCGAACCAACGACGTCCACAACACCTGCGCCGCATACCCCCGACACGGGCGCCAAGCCTCGGCACGGGCCAACAAATCACGCGGTGTCACCGGCCCGCCTTCCAGCGCCGCCAGCGCGTTGATCAATCCCACATCCCCTGATGGAAATGCATCCATCTCGCGCATCTGTCGCAACGCGATGTACTGCGCCGTCCAATCGCCAATCCCCCACAATGCCAGTAATCGCGCGACGCCGTCGTCCCGCCCCGGTTCAAACAGCAAGGGATCGTCAAGCAATGCCTGCGCGACACCCGACAACGTCCGCCCACGGCTTTTCGGCATTCCCAACGTCGCCAGATCCGCTGCCGCCAACACCGCCGCGTGAGGAAACACATGAGTCAATCCTGACAACGGCGCAGACAACGGTTCGCCATACTGCGCCACCAGCTTACCCGCCAGCTTGATCGCGGCGCCGACCGTGATCTGCTGACCCAGCACCGCGCGAATCGCCAGTTCCAGCCCATCCCACGTCCCCGGCACCCGTAAGCCGGGACGCTCGGCAATCAACCTTGCCATCAACGGATCAACCGTCAGTTGCTGATGAATACGTGGCAAGTCTGCGTCCAGATCGAACATCCGCCGCAACCGCGCAATGACTTCAGGCGTGGCTGACGCATCAGGAAAATCCAGCCTCACTGCCAGCGCATCACCAGCCGCTGGCGTAATCGAAAACGTGCCATGCACACCGTTCAGGCTGATGCTGCGCGAGTACACACCATCGACCACCGACTCCATCCCGGCAATCGCCCGCGCCGACAAAAAGCCGAGCATCGCCGGCCAGTCATAAGGCGGCTGATAGTCGAGCAACAGCCTCACAGCACCAGCCCGCCGAATCGAAGCGTTTGCGCCGGTTGCAACATCCCTACCTCTCATCTCGAATCGACTGTTTGTCATGTTTTGAAACCATAACAAGTGTTCATTTCATTAAATAGGCAACGTGGCATGACGTTAATAAAATAACGGCAAAAAACAATGCTTATTCAGAACACCCTCATCTATGCCATGAAGGCACTTTGCCGGTTTTTGTGCCTTACCCAAGATACATAAACTCTGTACTGAAAACAGATGTGCAAAATTTGCGCATTCTGAAAAAACAACTAGCTTCAAGGCTCGCAGCCATTAGCAGCCATCCCCGGTTAATTTATAGAAAGCCCTCTGGAACAGGCTTCTTGTGGCACACACGCTCTATTCAGGAAGTATTCACACATCCGTCATTAACAATGGAATGTGGCCATCAACTGATCCAGATCAGCTGCCCTGTCAGCGAACGGATTTAGAGTGTGGCTTCTCTTCTCCGGCAATGGAGTCATGCATGTCTGAATCTTCTGGAAAACTACGACTCGGCGCATTAGTCGCTCTGGTAGTGGGTTCCATGATTGGGGGCGGGATATTCTCTTTGCCGCAAAATATGGCCGCCAGTGCCGATGTCGGCGCAGTGCTGATTGGCTGGGCCATTACCGCCGTGGGCATGTTGACCCTGGCGTTCGTCTTCCAGACCCTCGCCAACCGCAAGCCTGACCTCGATGGCGGTGTCTACGCCTACGCCAAGGCCGGTTTCGGCGACTACATGGGTTTCTCGTCCGCCTGGGGTTACTGGATCAGTGCCTGGCTAGGCAACGTCGGCTACTTCGTTCTGCTGTTCAGCACCTTGGGCTACTTCTTCCCGATCTTCGGTGAAGGCAACACCGTGGCGGCGGTGATCGGCGCTTCGCTGCTGCTGTGGGCCGTGCACTTTCTGGTGCTGCGCGGGATCAAGGAAGCGGCGTTCATCAACCTGGTGACCACCGTCGCCAAAGTCGTGCCACTGGTGCTGTTCGTCTTGATCGCGATCTTCGCCTTCAAACTCGACATCTTTACCGCCGACATCTGGGGCCTGAAAAACCCTGACCTGGGCAGCGTCATGAACCAGGTGCGCAACATGATGCTGGTCACCGTCTGGGTGTTCATCGGCATCGAAGGCGCGAGCATCTTCTCGGCCCGTGCTGAAAAGCGTTCGGACGTCGGTAAAGCCACCGTCATCGGCTTCATCACCGTGCTGTTGTTCCTGGTGCTGGTGAACGTGCTGTCGCTGGGCATCATGACTCAGCCAGCACTGGCCAAACTGCAAAACCCGTCGATGGCCGCCGTGCTTGAACACGTTGTCGGTCACTGGGGCGCGGTGCTGATCAGCGTCGGCCTGGTCATCTCGTTGCTGGGGGCATTGCTGTCGTGGGTGCTGCTGTGTGCGGAGATCATGTTCGCCGCCGCCAAGGACCACACCATGCCGGCGTTCCTGCGTAAGGAAAACTCCAAACAGGTACCGGTCAATGCCTTATGGCTGACCAACGTCATGGTGCAGATTTTCCTGATCATCACCCTGTTCTCGGCCAGTACCTACCTGTCACTGATCTACCTCGCCACCTCGATGATTCTGGTGCCTTACCTGTGGTCGGCGGCCTATGCATTGCTGCTGGCGGTACGCGGCGAGAGCTACGAAAACGCCCTGGCCGAACGCAAGAAAGACCTGATCATCGGTGCCATTGCGCTGATCTACGCGATCTGGCTGCTGTACGCAGGCGGCATCAAATACCTGCTGCTGTCCGCCCTGCTCTATGCCCCCGGCGCAATCCTGTTCGCCAAGGCCAAGCGCGAGTTGGGCAAAGCGGTTTTCACCAACATCGAGAAGCTGATTTTCACCGCGGTAGTCATTGGCGCGCTGGTGGCGGCCTACGGACTCTACGACGGCTTCCTGACCCTGTAGCTCCCGCTTGTAACACTCGACTGTTTTGTTATCTGGAGGATCTGTAATGACCACGGAAAAAGTTAAGTACGGCGTACATTCCGAAGCCGGCAAACTGCGCAAAGTCATGGTGTGCTCCCCAGGCCTGGCTCACCAGCGGCTGACCCCGAACAACTGCGACGAACTGCTTTTCGATGATGTGCTGTGGGTGGCCCAGGCCAAGCGTGACCATTTCGACTTCGTCACCAAAATGCGCGAGCGCGATATCGATGTGCTGGAAATGCACAACCTGCTGACCGACATCGTCGCCAACCCAGAAGCGCTGGACTGGATCCTGGAGCGCAAGATCACCGCCAACTCGGTGGGTGTCGGCCTGGTCCACGAAGTCGGCGCCTGGTTGCGCAGCCTCGAGCCGCGCAAGATCGCCGAGTTCCTGATTGGTGGCGTGTCGGCCGATGACCTGCCCAACAGCTTCGGCGGCAAGACCATCGAAATGTTCCGCGACTTCCTCGGGCACTCCAGCTTCATTCTGCCGCCGCTGCCGAATACCCAGTTCACCCGCGACACCACCTGCTGGATCTATGGCGGCGTCACGCTGAACCCGATGCACTGGCCGGCGCGCCGTCAGGAAACCTTGCTGGCCAGCGCGATCTACAAGTTCCACCCGGAGTTCACCAACGCCGACTTCCAGGTCTGGTACGGCGACCCGGATCAGGAGCACGGCAACGCCACACTGGAAGGCGGCGATGTGATGCCCATCGGTAACGGCGTGGTGTTGATCGGCATGGGCGAACGCTCGTCCCGTCAGGCCATTGGCCAACTGGCACTGAACCTGTTCAAGCACAATGCGGTCGAGCGGGTAATCGTTGCCGGCCTGCCGAAATCCCGCGCGGCGATGCACCTGGACACCGTGTTCAGCTTCTGCGACCGCGACCTGGTGACGATCTTCCCGGAAGTGGTCAGCCAGATTGTGGCCTTCACCCTGCGCCCTGACGAAAGCAAACCGGGCGGCATCGATATCCGCCGCGAAGAAACCAGCTTCCTCGACACCGTGGCCGCCGCGCTCAACCTCAAGGCCCTGCGCATCGTCGAAACCGGCGGCAACAGCTTCGCCGCCGAACGTGAACAGTGGGACGACGGCAACAACGTGGTGGCCGTGGAACCCGGCGTGGTAATCGGTTACGACCGCAACACCTACACCAACACCCTGCTGCGCAAGGCCGGGGTCGAGGTCATCACCATCAGCGCCAGCGAACTCGGCCGCGGCCGTGGCGGCGGCCACTGCATGACCTGCCCGATCATCCGCGACCCGATCGACTACTAACTTTCAAACCTTGGCCGGGGCTTACAGAGCACCGGCCTTGGGGATAACCGAAACCCAAGGAGATCCACATCATGGCTTTCAACATGCGTAATCGCAGCCTGCTGAGTTTGATGCACCACACCAATCGTGAACTGCATTACTTGCTGGACCTGTCCCGCGACCTGAAACGCGCCAAGTACACCGGCACCGAACAGCCGCACCTCAAAGGCAAGAACATCGCGCTGATCTTCGAAAAAACCTCGACCCGCACCCGCTGCGCATTCGAAGTCGCGGCCCATGACCAGGGCGCTCACGTCACCTACATCGACCCGGTGTCGTCGCAAATCGGCCACAAGGAAAGCATGAAAGACACCGCCCGCGTTCTCGGGCGGATGTTCGATGCCATCGAGTACCGCGGCTTCGAACAGGAGATCGTCGAAGAGCTGGCCACGTTTGCAGGCGTGCCGGTGTTCAATGGCCTGACCGCCGAGTTCCACCCAACGCAAATGATCGCCGACACCCTGACCATGCGCGAGCACAGCGACAAGCCGCTGCATGACATCAGCTACGCCTACCTCGGTGACGCGCGCTACAACATGGGCAACTCGCTGCTGATGATCGGCGCCAAACTCGGCATGGACGTGCGCATCGGCGCGCCGAAAGCGCTGTGGCCCCATCAGGACTTCATCGATCAGTGCAAAGCCTTCGCTGAAGAAAGCGGTGCACGCATCACGATCACCGAAGACCCGAGAGAAGCCGTCAAGGGCGTGGACTTCATCCACACCGACATCTGGGTGTCGATGGGTGAACCGGTCGAAGCGTGGGACGAGCGTATCGAACAACTGCTGCCGTACCAGGTCAACGCTAAAATGATGAAAGCCTCGGGCAATCCCCGGGTGAAATTCATGCATTGCCTGCCGGCGTTCCACAACAGCGAAACCAAGGTCGGCAAGGATATCGCGGCGCGCTACCCGCACCTGGCCAATGGCGTTGAGGTGACTGAAGAAGTATTCGAATCGCCCGCCAACATCGCCTTCGAGCAAGCGGAAAACCGCATGCACACCATCAAGGCGATCCTGGTCTCGGCGCTGGCGGATATTTAACGATCAACACGGTTTGCTCTTTGTGGGAGCGAGCCTGCTCGCGATTACGGACTGACATTCACCCTGGATGTTGGCTGATATACCGCTATCGCGAGCAGGCTCGCTCCCACAGGAGAACGAGTTGCTCGCTCTCTTTTTGAAAGGATTGCATTATGCGTATCGTCATTGCACTGGGCGGTAACGCCCTGCTCCGCCGTGGTGAACCCATGACCGCGGACAATCAACGCGGCAATATCCGCGTCGCCACCGAACAGATCGCCAAGATCCATCCCGGCAACCAACTGGTGATCGCTCACGGCAATGGCCCGCAAATCGGCCTCCTGTCGTTGCAGGCGGCCGCCTACACCTCTGTCAGCCCTTATCCGCTGGACGTGCTGGGTGCTGAAACCGATGGGATGATCGGCTATATCATCGAACAGGAACTGGGCAATCTGCTGGACTTCGAAGTGCCCTTCGCGACCCTGCTGACCCAAGTCGAAGTCGACCCCAATGACCCGGCGTTCCAACACCCGAGCAAGCCCATCGGCCCGGTCTATTCCAAGGCCGAAGCAGAAAAACTCGCCGCCGAAAAAGGCTGGGCCATTGCCCCGGACGGCGACAAGTTCCGTCGCGTGGTGGCCAGCCCGAAACCCAAGCGCATCTTCGAAATCCGCCCGGTCAAGTGGCTGCTGGAAAAAGGCAGCATCGTGATCTGCGCAGGCGGTGGCGGCATTCCGACGATGTACGACGAGCACCGCAAGCTCAAGGGCGTTGAAGCAGTGATCGATAAAGACCTGTGCTCGGCGCTGCTGGCCGAACAACTGGAAAGTGACTTGCTGGTGATCGCCACCGACGTCAACGCCGCGTTTATCGACTTTGGCAAGCCGACCCAGAAAGCCATCGCTCGGGCCCACCCGGACGACATCGAAAAACTCGACTTTGCCGCTGGCTCCATGGGGCCGAAGGTCCAGGCTGCCTGCGAGTTCGCCCGCAACACTGGCAAAGTCGCGGTGATCGGTTCACTCTCGGACATCGAAGCGATCGTCCAGGGTAGGGCCGGCACCCGAATCAGCACGGCTGAACCTGGTATCACTTACCTGTAAATCCAACCGGGCAGGACTTGAACCTGCCCCGTTTCAACGCCTTTGAAGGAGATGTCCATGGCCATATTTGAGCCCGGTCACTTGCACATCGAGCGCCATGCACTGAACAAGGACGACTTCAGCTACAACCTGTGCATTGACTATGAGGTCACCACAGATCCCAAGGAAGGCAAGGGCATGCTCTTCACCGTGCATGGCTCGGTCGAGGGCAAGGACCTGAAGGAAGACTTCTTCCTGGCCAAAGACCAGGCCTTCGACTTTGCCCGACATGCCACGCGCATCGCACAGAAGTACGGCATGCCCAAGACGGCCAACATCAGCTCGCTGCACAAGTACTACGACGAAATGTTCAAGGACGTACGCAAGCAGCTTGACGTGAAATCCGGGGATCCGGTGAAGCCCGAACATCTGGAATAACCCGCACGTCCCTGTCGGAGCGGTGTTGAGGTGAAGTCCTGCGCAGGATTTCACCATTAGCCCGCCCCAAGGCATACTTGCCACCCTCCGCACTCCAGAACACTGAACCGTCCCATGCGTATCCACGTCAGCTTCATCGACCGCGTCGGCATAACCCAGGAAGTCCTGGCCTTGCTCGGTGGGCGCAATCTCAATCTGGATGCGGTGGAAATGGTTCCACCGAACGTTTACATCGATGCGCCGACCCTTAGCCCGCAAGTGCTCGAAGAGCTGAGCGATGCGCTATTCAACGTGCGCGGCGTGCAAGCGGTGACGGTGGTCGACATTCTTCCCGGCCAACGTCGGCACCTGCAACTCGACGCGTTGCTGGCGGCGATGACCGACCCGGTGCTGGCCCTCGATAGCGCGGGCAACGTGTTGCTGGCCAACCCGGCGCTGATCGCCTTGTACGGCCGTGAACCCGCCGGGGAAAGCGTCGCCGAGCTGTTCAGCGATCCGGCGTTGCTGGATACGTTGCTGGAAAACGGCTTTCGTCTGCCGTTGCGCGAGATCACCGTCAACGGCCAGACCTTGCTGCTGGACGCTACGCCCATCACCGATGCCGGCGCCCTGCTGACCTTGTACCAACCCAATCGCATCGGTGAGCAGCTCTCGGCGTTGCACCACGATCACGCCGAAGGTTTCGATGCGTTGCTCGGCGAATCCCCGGCGATCCGCACCCTTAAGGCCCGTGCACAACGGGTGGCGGCGCTCGATGCGCCGCTGCTGATCCAGGGTGAAACCGGCACCGGCAAAGAACTGGTGGCCCGCGCCTGCCACGCGATCAGCGCCCGACACAGCGCGCCGTTCCTGGCATTGAACTGCGCGGCATTGCCGGAGAACCTCGCCGAAAGCGAGCTGTTCGGCTACGCCCCCGGCGCCTTCACCGGCGCTCAGCGTGGCGGCAAGCCAGGCCTGATGGAACTGGCCAACCAGGGCACCGTGTTCCTCGACGAGATCGGCGAAATGTCGCCGTACTTGCAGGCCAAACTGTTGCGTTTCCTCAACGATGGCAGCTTCCGTCGGGTCGGTGGCGATCGCGAGGTCAAGGTCAATGTGCGGATCCTCAGCGCCACTCACCGCGACCTGGAAAAAATGGTCAGCGAGGGCGCGTTCCGTGAAGACCTGTTCTACCGCCTCAACGTGCTCAACGTCGAAGTCCCGCCGCTGCGTGAGCGCGGTCAGGACATCCTGTTGCTGGCCCGCTACTTCATGCAGCAGGCCTGCACACAGATCCAGCGCCCGGTCTGTCGCCTGGCGCCCGGCACTTACCCGGCCCTGCTTGGCAACCGCTGGCCGGGCAATGTGCGGCAATTGCAGAATGTGATCTTCCGCGCCGCAGCCATTTGCGAAAGCAGCCTGGTGGACATCGGCGACCTGGACATCGCCGGCACCTCCGTGGCGCGCGAAAGCGACGTGGATGTCGACAGCCTTGAGCAGGCCGTGGAAGCGTTCGAGAAAACCCTGCTGGAAAAGCTTTACGTCAACTACCCCTCGACCCGCCAACTGGCCAGCCGCTTGCAAACCTCCCACACCGCCATCGCCCATCGATTGCGCAAGTACGGGATTCCCGGCAAGGCCTGAACCTGACGCGGTCAAATGTGGGAGCGGGCTTGCTCGCGAAGAACGATAACGCGGTGTATCTGAATGACCGTGGCGCGCCATTCGCGAGCAAGCCCGCTCCCACAGGGTTAGCCACCACTGCGCGACTTACTTCAAAAACGACCTCCACCTGTACTGAATGCGCTACAGCGGAACGATTTCGCTACACACCCATTTAAACTGCGCTACGCAAGGCTTTGATCCCCATAGGCTTTTTTACACGCCTCAATCTGTAGCGATTTCGCTACAGTCGTGTTTTTCACCTCGCCCAAAATAATCATCAACCTATTGATTTATAACAATTAAAAAACATTGGCCGCGTTCTTGCTATGTATCTGGCTATTCAGCTCTGCCCTGCACGAGCATTCAATCGCGTCCACCAGACGAGTCTGGCCCTGAGGAGTTTCCATGAGCGAGTTGCGTTTTACTGAAGATCACGAATGGCTGCGCACCGAAGCTGACGGCAGTGTTACGGTCGGCATCACCGCCTTTGCACAGAACGCCTTGGGCGACGTGGTTTTCGTACAACTGCCTGAGCTGCAGTCCTACGAACAAGGCGCTGAAGCAGCCACCGTGGAATCGGTAAAAGCTGCCAGCGGCGTGTACATGCCACTGGACGGTGAAGTGCTGGAAGTGAACCCGGCGCTGGACAGCAGCCCTGAACTGGTCAACGAAGATCCGCTGGGCGAAGGCTGGTTCTTCCGCTTCAAGCCTGTCGACGCCTCGGCTGTCGCCAAACTGCTGGATCAGGACGCTTACGACCGTCTGATCAAAGCCAACGCCGAAGCCTGAGGAGCCGCAATGACTATCAATCTAAGCACCGCCAACGAATTCATCGCGCGCCACATCGGCCCGCGCGCTGGCGATGAGCAAGCCATGCTCAACAGCCTCGGCTTTGACTCGCTGGAAGCCCTGAGCGCCAGCGTCATCCCCGACAGCATCAAAGGCACCAGCGTTCTCGGACTGGAAGACGGCTTGAGCGAAGCCGAGGCCCTGGCCTCGATCAAAGCCATCGCCGCCAAGAACCAACTGTTCAAGACCTACATCGGCCAGGGCTACTACAACTGCCACACGCCATCGCCGATCCTGCGCAACCTGCTGGAAAACCCGGCCTGGTACACCGCCTACACCCCGTACCAACCAGAAATTTCCCAGGGTCGCCTGGAAGCGCTGCTGAACTTCCAGACGCTGATCAGCGACCTGACCGGCCTGCCGATCGCCAACGCGTCCCTGCTGGACGAAGCCACTGCCGCTGCTGAAGCCATGACCTTCTGCAAACGCCTGAGCAAGAACAAGGGCAGCCACGCTTTCTTCGCCTCGATCCACAGCCACCCGCAAACCCTGGATGTGCTGCGCACCCGTGCCGAGCCGTTGGGCATTGACGTGGTGGTCGGCGACGAACGCGAACTGACCGATGTCAGCACGTTCTTCGGCGCTCTGCTGCAATACCCGGCGAGCAACGGCGACCTGTTCGACTACCGCGAGCTGACCGAACGCTTCCACGCTGCCAATGCGCTGGTCGCAGTCGCCGCTGACCTGCTGGCCCTGACCGTGCTGACCCCGCCGGGCGAGTTCGGCGCCGACGTGGCCATCGGCAGCGCCCAACGCTTCGGCGTACCGTTGGGCTTCGGTGGCCCGCACGCGGCCTACTTCTCCACCAAGGATGCGTTCAAGCGCGACATGCCGGGCCGTCTGGTCGGCGTCTCCGTGGACCGTTTCGGCAAGCCGGCCCTGCGCCTGGCCATGCAGACCCGCGAGCAACATATCCGTCGCGAGAAAGCCACCAGCAACATATGCACCGCCCAAGTGCTGCTGGCCAACATCGCCAGCATGTACGCCGTGTATCACGGGCCTAAAGGCCTGACGCAGATCGCCAACCGCATTCATCACCTGACCGCGATCCTCGCCAAAGGCTTGAGCGCACTGGGTCTGAACGTTGAGCAAGCAAACTTCTTCGACACCCTGACCCTGGCCACCGGCGCCAACACCGCGGCCCTGCACGACAAGGCCCGCGCCCAGCGCATCAACCTGCGTGTCATCGATGGCGAGCGTCTGGGTCTGTCCCTCGACGAAACCACCACCCAAGCCGACATCGAAACCCTGTGGAGCGTGCTGGCTGACGGCAAAGCCCTGCCGGACTTCGCCGCGCTGGCCGCCTCGGTACAAAGCCGCATCCCGGCTGAACTGGTGCGTCAATCGCCGATCCTCAGCCACCCGGTGTTCAACCGTTACCATTCGGAAACCGAGCTGATGCGCTACCTGCGCAAGCTCGCCGACAAGGACCTGGCGCTGGATCGCACCATGATCCCGTTGGGTTCGTGCACCATGAAACTCAACGCCGCCAGTGAAATGATCCCGGTGACCTGGGCCGAATTCGGCGCCCTGCACCCGTTCGCCCCGGCAGAGCAAAGCGCCGGTTACCAGCAACTGACTGACGAACTGGAAGCAATGCTCTGCGCTGCCACCGGTTACGACGCAATTTCGCTGCAACCGAACGCCGGCTCCCAAGGCGAATACGCTGGCTTGCTGGCGATCCGCGCCTACCACCAGAGCCGTGGCGAAGAGCGCCGCGACATCTGCCTGATCCCGTCGTCGGCCCACGGCACCAACCCGGCCACTGCCAACATGGCCGGCATGCGCGTGGTCGTCACCGCCTGCGACGCTCGCGGCAACGTCGACATCGAAGACCTGCGCGCCAAAGCCATCGAGCACCGCGAGCACCTCGCCGCGCTGATGATCACCTACCCATCGACCCACGGCGTGTTCGAAGAAGGCATCCGCGAAATCTGCGGGATCATTCATGACAATGGCGGCCAGGTGTACATCGACGGCGCCAACATGAACGCCATGGTCGGCCTCTGCGCACCGGGCAAGTTCGGCGGCGACGTGTCGCACCTGAACCTGCACAAAACGTTCTGCATCCCGCACGGCGGTGGCGGCCCGGGTGTTGGCCCGATTGGCGTGAAATCGCACCTGACGCCGTTCCTGCCGGGGCACGCGGCCATGGAACGCAAGGAAGGCGCGGTCTGCGCGGCACCGTTCGGCAGCGCGAGCATTCTGCCGATCACCTGGATGTACATCCGCATGATGGGCGGCGCTGGCCTCAAGCGGGCTTCGCAATTGGCGATCCTCAACGCCAACTACATTTCCCGTCGCCTCGAAGAACACTACCCAGTGCTCTACACCGGCAGCAACGGTCTGGTCGCCCACGAATGCATCCTCGACCTGCGTCCGCTGAAAGACAGCAGCGGCATCAGCGTCGATGACGTGGCCAAGCGCCTGATCGATTTCGGCTTCCACGCACCGACCATGTCGTTCCCGGTGGCCGGCACGTTGATGATCGAGCCGACCGAAAGCGAATCCAAGGAAGAACTGGACCGCTTCTGCGACGCCATGATCCGCATCCGCGAAGAAATCCGCGCAGTGGAAAACGGCACCCTGGACAAGGACGACAACCCGCTGAAAAACGCCCCGCACACGGCTGCGGAAATCGTTGGCGAGTGGACTCACCCGTACAGCCGTGAGCAAGCGGTGTATCCAGTCGCTTCGTTGATCGAAGGCAAATACTGGCCACCGGTCGGTCGGGTCGACAACGTGTTCGGCGACCGCAACCTGATTTGCGCCTGCCCGTCGATCGAAAGCTACGCTTAAACCTGAGTGGGGCGGCTAATCCCGCCCCACTTTCAAAAACACCGCATATCTCTTGTGGGAGCGAGCCTGCTCGCGATAGCGGTCTATCCGTCGACATCTTTGTTGAATGTCAGTCCGCTATCGCGAGCAGGCTCGCTCCCACAGGGATCAGAGCCCACCGTCATGATCGGTCAATTCCTATAACAAGAAACCGGAGAACAACCATGTCGTTAAGCGTGTTCGACCTGTTCAAGATTGGCATCGGCCCCTCCAGCTCCCACACCGTCGGTCCGATGCGCGCCGCTGCGCGCTTCGTCGAAGGCCTGCGTCGTGAAAACCTGCTGGCAGCCACTATCTGCGTCAAAGTCGAGCTCTACGGCTCGCTCGGCGCCACTGGCAAAGGCCACGGCAGCGACAAGGCCGTGTTGCTGGGTCTGGAAGGTGAACACCCGGACACCGTGAACACCGAGAACATCGCCGCCCGCCTGCTCGAGATTCGCAGCAGCGGTCGCTTGAACCTGCTCGGTGAGCACGTCATCGAATTCAATGAAAAACTGCACCTGGCGATGATTCGCAAGCCATTGGCCTATCACCCCAACGGCATGATCTTTCGTGCCTTCGATGCGGCCGGCATCCAGATCCGCAGCCGCGAGTATTACTCGGTCGGTGGCGGTTTTGTGGTCGACGAAGACGCTGCCGGCGCCGACCGTATCGTCGAGGACGCGACGCCGCTGACCTTCCCGTTCAAAAGCGCCAAGGACCTGCTCGGCCATTGCGCCACTTATGGGCTGTCCATCAGCCAGGTGATGCTGACCAACGAAAGCGCCTGGCGCCCGGAAGCGGAAACCCGCGCCGGCCTGCTGAAGATCTGGCAAGTGATGCAGGACTGCGTGGCTGCCGGCTGCCGTAACGAAGGGATTCTGCCCGGAGGCTTGAAGGTCAAGCGTCGTGCGGCGGCGCTGCATCGACAACTGTGCAAGAACCCGGAGTCGTCGTTGCGCGATCCATTGTCGGTGCTCGACTGGGTCAACCTGTATGCGCTGGCGGTCAACGAAGAAAACGCCAACGGTGGGCGTGTGGTCACGGCGCCCACCAATGGTGCAGCCGGGATCATCCCCGCAGTGTTGCATTACTACATGCGCTTCATCCCCGGTGCCAACGAAGACGGCGTGGTGCGATTCCTGCTCACCGCCGCCGCCATCGGTATTCTGTACAAGGAAAACGCTTCGATCTCCGGCGCCGAAGTCGGTTGCCAGGGCGAAGTCGGCGTGGCCTGCTCAATGGCTGCCGGCGCGCTCTGCGAAGTGCTCGGCGGCACGGTGCAGCAAGTGGAAAACGCCGCCGAAATCGGCATGGAACACAACCTCGGCCTGACCTGCGACCCGATTGGCGGGCTGGTGCAAGTGCCGTGCATCGAGCGCAACGCCATGGGCTCGGTCAAAGCCATCAATGCGGTGCGCATGGCCCTGCGCGGCGACGGTCAGCACTTCGTCTCCCTCGACAAGGTCATCCGCACCATGCGCCAGACCGGTGCCGACATGAAAAGCAAATACAAGGAAACCGCCCGTGGCGGTTTGGCGGTCAACATTATCGAGTGCTGATGCGAACGTATCTGCATCAGTGCAATTTTCAGGAGCTGCATATGTCCACCGAACAACTGTTGAAAACCCCGCTGCACGCGCTGCACATCGAACTCGGTGCGCGCATGGTGCCATTCGCCGGCTACGACATGCCGGTCCAGTACCCGCTGGGCGTGATGAAAGAACACCAGCACACCCGTGATCAGGCCGGGTTGTTCGATGTCTCGCACATGGGCCAGATCCGCCTGACCGGTGCCAACGCCGCCAAGGCCCTGGAAACCCTGGTGCCGGTGGACATCATCGACCTGCCAGTGGGCATGCAGCGCTATGCGATGTTCACCAACCAGAACGGTGGCATCCTCGACGACCTGATGGTCGCCAACCTCGGGAACGACGAGTTGTTCCTGGTGGTCAACGCCGCCTGCAAGGATCAGGACCTGGCGCACCTGCGCCAGCACATCGGCGATCAATGCAGCATCGAGCCATTGTTCGAAGAACGCGCCCTGCTCGCCCTGCAAGGCCCGGCCGCAGTGACCGTGCTCGCGCGTGTGGCCCCTGAAGTGGCGCAGATGACGTTCATGCAGTTCACCCGCGTGACCTTGCTCGGCGTCGACTGCTTTGTCAGCCGTTCGGGCTACACCGGTGAAGACGGTTTCGAAATCTCCGTGCCGGCCGCCGATGCCGAGGCCCTCGCTCGGGCCTTGCTGGCCGAACCGGAAGTCGCGGCCATCGGCCTCGGCGCCCGTGACTCGCTGCGCCTGGAAGCCGGCCTGTGCCTCTACGGCCACGACATGAACACCGAAACCACACCGATCGAAGCCAGCCTGCTGTGGGCCATCTCCAAGCCACGACGTGCCGACGGTGCGCGTGCCGGTGGTTTCCCGGGCGCCGAGACCGTATTCGCCCAGCAACAAAACGGTGTCCGCCGTAAACGCGTCGGCCTGCTGCCTCAGGAACGCACGCCGGTGCGCGAAGGTGCGGAAATCGTCAACGAAGCAGGCGAAATCATCGGCAGCGTCTGCAGCGGCGGCTTCGGGCCGACCTTGGGTGGCCCTTTGGCCATGGGTTACCTCGACAGTGCTTACATCGCACTCGATACCCAGGTTTGGGCGATTGTACGTGGGAAAAAGGTGCCTTTGCTTGTAAGCAAAATGCCATTTGTTCCACAACGCTACTATCGTGGTTGATTGACTGTTCCTATAAGTAACGCGGTTGCGTAACAGTGCACTAATCTGTAACGCAACCGCCATAAAACAGTGCATACCTGGATCAGGCACTTCGATTGTGAACTTGACTTATATCAATCGAAAACAATTGAACAACACTATCGAATAAGCAGCATTATCCATCCTGTGAAACAGCCATCAAGCCAAGCAATACGCGGCTTCCACGGGGCTTGTTTTTTCTCCCGTAGTTGGCGTAGAGTTTGTTCACTGTGTTTGCATGGGTCGCTTGGAATCGTGACCTGGGCAGTAGCCTACAAGTTAGCTACATCCCGCTCGACGCCTCTTACTCTCCTGCAACCAGCTCCAGTACTCTTTCATGAGAAAGAGGCTGTCATCAATTTTTGCGTCAAAGGAAATAAGAAATGTCCCAACGTCAGAGCGGCACCGTCAAGTGGTTTAACGACGAGAAAGGTTTTGGTTTTATCACTCCAGAAAGCGGTCCGGATCTGTTCGTGCATTTCCGTGCCATTCAGGGCAACGGCTTCAAGAGCCTGAAAGAAGGCCAGAAAGTCACTTTCATCGCTGTGCAGGGCCAGAAAGGCATGCAAGCTGACGAAGTACAAGCAGAAGGCTGATCTTCTGTAACGAAAAAGCCCCTGATGCTGACATCAGGGGCTTTTTTGTACGCGTAATTCCGTAAAATGGCTTCTTTTTCCAGCCGAGAGCCACTCCATGTCGAAACACCTGCTAAGCCCCCAGGGTGAATTCCCTATCGCCGGCCTGGGCCGTCGCCTGGCAGCGATGTTCTACGACTTCTTGCTGTGCACCGCCCTGCTTATCGTCACCGGCGGTATCTACAAGATGGTGCAGATGGCAATCATCGGCGAAGAGAAGATGCGCGCCCTGACCGAGGCCGGCGCACTGGATGGCGATCCGCTTTTTTCAACCATCCTGTTGTTCGTGCTGTTTGGCTTCTTCGCCAAATTCTGGACCTGGTCCGGTCAGACCCTCGGCATGCAAGTCTGGTGCATCCGCGTACAGAACGCCGACGGTTCGGCGATCAGCCTGTGGCAGGCGCTGTTGCGCTTTGTGGTGTCGATCGCGTCCTTGCTGTGCGCAGGCCTGGGGTTCTTCTGGGTACTCTTCGACAAACAGCAGCGCAGCTGGCACGACATGTACTCCAACAGCCAGCTGGTGCGGATCCCGAAGAAGAAAAAATAACCCCTCGAAACTCCGAACCCTGTGGCGAGGGAGCTTGCTCCCGCTGGGGCGCGAAGCGCCCCTAAAACTGCCAACTCGATTTGCCGGTTAAAAGTGCATCCAGGACTTTACGACGGCTACGCCGCMGAGCGGGAGCAAGCTCCCTCGCCACAGATGATCAGGCGTTACCCGCCAGCTTCATCCGCGCTGCCGCGGTGAAGTCGAGCATGCGCTTGAGCGGGCGAATTGCCTGAGGGATCAGCGCCGGCTCGACGAAGATCTCGCCTGAGCCCTCACGCAGGCACTGTAGCGTGCGCTCGAGGGTGTTCATCGCCATCCACGGGCAATGCGCGCAACTGCGGCATGCCGCGCCGTTGCCGGCGGTAGGCGCCTCGATAAAGACCTTGTCCGGGCACAGCTGCTGCATTTTGTAGAAAATGCCGCGGTCGGTCGCAACGATCAGGGTCTTGTTCGGCAGGCTTTGCGCAGCGGCGATCAGCTGGCTGGTGGAGCCCACCGCGTCGGCCAACTCGATCACCGCTGTCGGCGATTCAGGGTGCACCAGAATCGCGGCATCCGGATACAGGGCCTTCATGTCTTCCAGCTGTTTGGCCTTGAACTCTTCGTGAACGATGCAGGCGCCGTCCCAGAGCAGCATGTCGGCGCCGGTCTTGCGCTGAATGTAGGTGCCCAGGTGTTTGTCCGGGCCCCAGATGATCGTCTCGCCGTTATCCATCAGGCTCTCGACAATCTCCAGCGCGCAGCTGGAGGTCACCACCCAGTCCGCCCGCGCCTTCACCGCTGCCGAGGTGTTGGCATATACCACCACCGTACGCTCCGGGTGCTGATCGCAAAACGCCGAGAACTCGTCGACCGGGCAACCCAGGTCCAGCGAGCAGGTCGCCTCCAGGGTCGGCATCAGCACGCGTTTTTCAGGGTTGAGGATTTTTGCCGTCTCGCCCATGAACTTCACACCGGCAACCACCACGGTCTTTGCCGGGTGAGCGTTGCCGAAGCGGGCCATTTCCAGCGAATCGGAAACGCAGCCACCGGTTTCTTCGGCCAGGGCCTGAATGATCGGATCACAATAGAAGTGGGCAACCAGCACCGCGTCCTGAGCCTTGAGCTCGGCGGCGATGGCGGCGCGGTAATGGGCTTGCTCTTCGGCGCTCAGCGGTTTTGGCTGTTTGGCGTCGAGGTGGGCTTGTACCAGAAGGCGTTCTGAAATTTGCGTCATTATCGCAAGACCTACAGGCGCTTTCGCGCGAAAGTCGAGTATACACCCGGCTCCGGACCACAGAAGGTACCGCCGGGAGAGTGAGTATTCATCAGGCATGGACAGCGTTGAAGCTGCGCAAGGCTACAGAATATCCCCGAGATGCAAAAGATCATTCTGACCTGTGTCGCGCGGAGCTGCACTCGAATTGAGCCGAGCTCAAATCGCGGGCAAAAAAAAACCCGGAAATCCTCACTTACGTGGGCCTTCCAGATTTTTTAAAATGGTGGGTCGTGTGGGATTCGAACCTACGACCAATTGGTTAAAAGCCAACTGCTCTACCAACTGAGCTAACGACCCGCTGTGTGGTGGCGCGTATAATACTGATTTTTAAGGACTATTCAACACCTAATTTGAAATAAATCAAAAATAAACGGTTGGGTCGCTGATTCCGGCCGCCAGGAAGCCTTCTGCACGCAAACGGCAGCTGTCGCACTTGCCGCATGCACGGCCGTTATCGTCTGCCTGATAGCAGGAAACCGTCAGTGCATAGTCGACGCCAAGCTTCACGCCCGCCTGGACAATTTGCGCCTTGCTGAGGTTTTGCAGCGGTGCCTGAATACGGAAACCGTTCCCCTCTACCCCGGCCTTGGTCGCCAGATTGGCCATGCGCTCGAAGGCTTCGATGAACTCGGGACGGCAATCCGGGTAACCGGAATAGTCCACCGCATTCACGCCGATGAAAATATCGCGCGCGCCGAGCACTTCGGCCCAGCCCAATGCGAGAGACAGGAACACCGTATTGCGGGCCGGCACGTAAGTGATCGGGATACCTTCACTTGGCGCCTCAGGCACATCGATGGAGCTGTCGGTCAATGCCGAGCCACCAATGCCGTTCAGGTTCAGGCCAATCACCTTATGCTCGATCACGCCCAGATCGCGCGCCACACGTTCGGCAGCCTGCAACTCGGCGCGGTGGCGCTGACCATAGTCGAAACTCATGGTGTAGCAGCTGTAGCCCTCAGCACGGGCCATCGCCACGACCGTTGCCGAGTCCAGGCCGCCGGACAGCAGGATGACCGCACGTTTTTCAGTAGTGTTCAGTTGTTCAGCCATTTCAGCGCCCCGGCTCGTCGTTCCAAAGATATTTGTGCAGCTGCAATTGCAGGCGCACCGGCAGGTTGTCCGCAACAATCCAGTCAGCCAGCTCGCGCGCGCTCAAGTCATGGTGACTCGGCGAGAACAGGACTTCACCGGCACGCTGGTCGAGACCGTACTGAATCAGCTTGGACACCGCCCAGTCGTAGTCTTCGCGCGAGCAGATCACGAACTTGACCTGATCGTTGGCCGTCAGCAGCGCGATGTTCTCATAGAGGTTGCGGTGCGCTTCTTTCGACCCGGGTGTTTTCAGGTCGAGCACTCGGCTGACCCGTGGATCGACTGCGGAGATATCCAGCGCGCCACTGGTTTCCAGCGACACCTCGTAACCGGCGTCACACAACTGCTTGAGCAAAGGGATGGCGTTAGGTTGTGCCAACGGCTCACCGCCGGTGACACAGACGTAGCGCGGACGAAAGCCGGCCACTTGCTCGAGGATATCGTCGAGTGGGCGAATGGTGCCGCCAGTGAAGGCATAGGCGCTGTCGCAGTATTGGCAACGCAATGGGCAACCGGTCAGGCGCACAAATACAGTGGGCAGCCCGGCAGTCCGCGTTTCACCCTGCAACGAGTAAAAAACTTCGGTAATTCTCAATGTGTCTTGCATAGTCGCCACGGGCGTAACAGCTAAACAGGCTGTCCGCCTCCGTCAGGCACTTAAAGGAACCCCGCCAACGCGCAGATCCCTAAAAGCGGTGTTTCATAAAAAAGGGGGGTGAATTCTAACGAAAAAACCCGCGGCAAGCGCGGGTTTCTTGTAAACGGGTCAAACAGCCTTACATGCGCTGCAGATCGCGTTGGGCCAGCTGAGCGGCGGAAGTACCCGGGTACTGGGAAACCACCTGCTGCAGAATGCCTTTGACCTTGTCGGTATGACCCAGGCGGCGCTCTACGTCAGCGAGCTTGTACAGCGAGTCAGGCACTTTGGCGTGCTTGGGGTACAGCTGCGAAACCTTGGCAAACGCCTGACCCGCGCCTTGCAGGTCGCCCTTGGCCAGGTTCACTTCGCCCAACCAGTATTGGGCATTGCCCGCGTACTGACTGTTCGGGTATTTGCGCAGGAATGCCGCAAATGCCTGGCTGGCCTTGTCGAAGTCCTTGGCTTTGATCAGGTCGAAGGCCGCATCGTAATAGAGCTTTTCCTTCGCCGGATCACCCGGTTCGCTGCTGGCCGCAGGGGCTTGAGTGGCAGCACTCGCACCTGCAGCTGCACCGGCGGCATTATTCATATCGCCGCCGGCTGGAGAATTTTGAGGAGCCGCAGCGGGTGCACCGCCGGTTCCAATACGCCGATCAAGATCCTGGTATCGCTCCAGGTTTTCCTGCTTCATGCGCGCTATATCATTTTGCAGAACTTCGATCGCCCCCTGTTGCCGCGCGATTTGTTCCTGCATTTGTTGCAGTTGGTTGAACAGCACGCCCTGCGCCGAGGCAGGGGCCGTAACCCCTCCCCCGGCATAGGCGCCGTTCGTACCGTAACCCGCAGGCGGATAACTGCTCCCGCTATTGTTATAACCGGAGTTGTCATCGACCACAGGAACCGCAGCCCACACCGCAAGCGGTGCGAGACTGAGAGCCAGAACAGTTACAGCACGACGGCACGTTCGCATGACGAATTACTTACGCAGTTCGACGCGACGGTTTTGAGCCCAGGACTGCTCGTCGTGGCCAGTAGCAACTGGACGCTCTTTACCGTAGGAAACCAGTTCCGCCTGAGCTGGGGAAACACCTTGCAGTACCAGGTAGCGTTGAACGGCTTTCGCACGACGCTCGCCCAGTGCCATGTTGTACTCACGAGTACCACGTTCGTCGGTGTTGCCTTCCAGAACAACGCGAGCGCCGTTTGCTTTCAGGTCTTTGGCGTGAACGTCCAGAGCGCGCATGGCTTCTGGCTTCAGGTCCGAGCTGTCGTATTCGAAGTAGAAGGTGGTGATTGCGCGCAGAGCAGCTTCTTCGCTCAGGGAGCCGTCAACTGCACCAGTGTTAGCGCCGTAACCAGCGTTTGGATCTACAGCGCCTGCACCGGCGTTGTCGCCGCCTTTGGACGAGCAACCTACAGCTACAGCCATGGCCAGGGCCAGCGCAGCAAACTTACCAAACTTCAGCATTTCCATCGTGAAACTCCTAATGAACCCCAATGTGTTAAGTAAAACGTGTAGCGCCGCGTCAGTTCAGGTAAGGGGACCAGGAAGGTTCTCTGACTTCGCCTTGAGCGGTAGGAAGCGGGAGCCTTACGCGTCCATTGATGGACACGAGCATCAAGACTCCCCGGCCCTGCTGGGCGGTGGCGTAGATTACCATGGTGCCGTTGGGCGCAACAGTGGCTGACTCATCTAGGTTGGTGTCTGTCAGGATCTTTACACTACCGCGCTGCAAATCCTGAGCCGCCACCCGGAAATTGGTGAAGCCATCCTGACGGTGAATCATGACAAGCGTCTTTTCGTCAGCCGACAGTTTCGGGTTGGCGTTGTAGTTACCGATAAAGGTCACACGCTCCGCACCACCACCATTGCTGTTGGTCTTGTAGATCTGCGGCTTGCCGCCACGGTCGGAGGTGAAGTAAATGGTCGAACCATCCTTGCCCCAGAACGGTTCGGTGTTGATGCCAGGACCAGCCGTCACACGATTGATCTGACGCGAAGCCAGGTTCATCACGTAGATGTCCGGGTTGCCGTCCTTGGACAGCACGAACGCCAGGCGCGAACCATCCGGCGACCAGGCTGGCGCGCCGTTGAGGCCTTCGAAGTTGGTGATCTGCTCGCGGCGACCGGTGTCGATGTTCTGCATGAAAATGCGCGGACGCTTCTGCTCGAACGACACATAGGCAATGCGCTTGCCATCAGGAGCGAAACGCGGCGACAGGATCGGCTCACGCGATTGCAGCAGGGTCACGGCACGAGCACCGTCGTAGTCCGAACGCTGCAGGGTGTAGCGCGTGTTGTTCACCGAAAAACGTTCAGCCGTTACATACAGCAGGCGTGTGGAGAACGCGCCCTTGATGCCGGTCAGTTTTTCGAACGACTGGTCGGAGATGTAGTGCGCCATGTCGCGCAGTTGATCGACGCCACCCGACACGCTACCGGTCAGCACTTGCTGCTCGGTCGCGACGTTGAACAGTGCGTATTGCACCTGCAGGCGACCGCCCGCCGGAACGATGCTGCCGACCATGATGTACTGGGCGCCCAGGGCCTTCCAGTCACGGTAGATGACTTCGCTGGCCGAAGTCGGCTGGCTGATCATGTTCTGCTTCGGAATCGGCGAGTAGTAACCCGAGTTGCGCAGGTCGTTACCGATGATTTCCGCCATGTCGTCCGGCAGGACACTACCGCCCTGCCAGCCAAATGGAACGACCGCAATCGGTGTTGCCCGGTCACTGCCGCTGGTGACCAGAATGTTCTTTTCATCTGCTGCCGCTATCCCTGCCATGCAGCAAATAACGACAAGCATTCCTCGAAGAAGGTTTCTCACAAGGCTAGATCCTCAGGTGTGAATGTCATCTTGAATGAACGATAGGGAGCGAAATCGCTCGGCTTCATTCCCTGCATTTCTGTCAAACGTCCAATATTCTTGACCGCCGCTACAGCCGAAGCGTCAAACGGACCATCGCCACTGGACTTGGCCACGCCGACCGAAGTCACCGTACCATCAGGCAACATGCCGATTTGCAGCACGACCGTCATGCCTTTGCGGGCCGAAGGAGGACGAGCCCAACCTTCCGCTGCCCGAGCACGAATCAGATCATCGAAACTGCCCGCGGTTTCATCGCCCTGCTCATCGGCCAAGGCCTGCTGACGCTGCGGCGTGTCGGAAAGCAAATCAGCCAGGGCCTGAGCCTTTTTCTCTTCGGCAGATTTACGCGCCGCTTCCTGCGATTTTTTCTTCGCAGCATCGGCAGCAGCTTTCTTCTTCGCTTCCTCGGCGACTTTCTTCTTCGCCTCGTTTGCTTCAGCTACCTTCTTGGCGTCTTCCGCGGCTTTCTTCTTCGCGTCTTCGACTATCTTTTTCTTCGCTTCTTCAGCAGCCTCTTTCTTGGCCTCTTCTTCAGCGGCTTTCTTGGCTTCTTCTTCAGCTTTCTTCTTGGCTATATCAGCCAATTGTTTCTGTTCGGCCTTTTTGGCTTCGGCGGTCTTCTTCGCTTCATCGGCTTTCTTGGCTTCATCAGCCTTTTTCGCCTCTTCCGCTTTCTTCGACTCGTCGGCCTTCTTGGCTTCCTCGGCTTTTTGAGCCGCCGCTTCTTTCTTTTGTTCCGCAGCCTTCACCGCTTCCTGCTCGACCTTCTTCTGTTCCATCTGTTCGACTTCGGTCTGGCGCGCAGCGGATTTCTGCGCTTCACCCGCAATCTTCTGATTGGTCTGGGTAGTCGCCCGACTTTTCGATTTCAGTTGGTACAGGGTCGCCTGGACGATCGGTTTGGCCGGCGGCAACTCCGGGGTCATGGCAAAACTGACGAACAGCATGCCAAATACCAGCACGTGCAGGCCGATCGCCCAGACACTAGGCCAGAAGTAGCTTTCCGAGGCTGTCGGCTCTCGCTGTTGCTGCATCAGGGCGCCTCGGTAATCAAGCCAACATTACCGACCCCGGCTTTCTGCAACCCACCCATGGCCCCCATGACGGAGCCGTAATCGACGCTCTTGTCGCCACGAATGAAGACCTGGGTGTGCTTGCCGTTTTCATTACCCGCGCTGATGATTTTGGTCACGGCGCTGGTCATCTGCGGCAGGGTCATGGCCCTGTCCTGCTGCTTATCGGTGTCGACTTCGCTGCCAAGGTTCCAGTAATAGGTCTTGTCAGCCTTGATCGAAATGGTCAGGACCTGGGTGTTGTTGTCTTGCGGCAAGGCTTCGCTGGAAACCTTGGGCAGATCAACTTTCACGCCCTGATTGAGCATCGGTGCGGTCACCATGAAGATGACCAGCAGTACCAGCATCACGTCGATGTAAGGCACCACGTTCATCTCGGCAACCGGCTTGCGCTTTTTGCGAGCTCGAGCGATTAAAGCCATTGGGAATTACCTGCTTATTCTTCGCTGGTGTGCACTTTGCGGTGCAGGATCGCCTGGAACTCGTCGGCGAAGGTGTAGTAACGGGCGAGCAAGGTTTCGCTGCGGGCAGAGAAACGGTTGTAAGCGATAACGGCCGGAATCGCCGCGAACAGGCCGATGGCCGTTGCAACCAGTGCCTCGGCAATACCTGGAGCCACGGTGGCCAGGGTCGCTTGCTGGGCAGTTGCCAGGCCACGGAAGGAGTTCATGATGCCCCAGACTGTACCGAACAGGCCGATGTACGGGCTGACGGAACCGACGGTCGCAAGGAACGGCAGGCTCTGCTCGAGCTTTTCTTCTTCGCGGGAAATGGCCACGCGCATGGCACGTGCCACACCTTCCATGACCGCTTCCGGATCAACGCCTGGCTGCTGACGCAGACGGGAGAATTCCTTGAAACCTGCACGGAAGATCTGTTCTACGCCGGAATCCGGGTCAGGGTTGCTGCCGGCCTGACGGTAGAGTTTGGACAGGTCGATGCCGGACCAGAAGCGCTCTTCAAAGCTCTCCAGGGCACGTCGACCGGCGCGCAACAAGTTGCTGCGCTGAAAGATCATGATCCACGAGGTCACCGATGCGGCTACCAGGATCAGCATTACCAACTGCACCACAACGCTGGCATTGCTGACCAGGCTCCACATGGAGGAATGGTCGACGACGTTAGCTTCCACGCTTTATCTCCTGCTCTGAGTGTGTACCCGCGCCGCTCACGTCGGCAAAGGCCGCACGTAGAGCTTCGGGAATGGCCCGGGGTTTCAAACTATGGGTGCGCACACAGGCCACCAAAAACTGCCCTTCGCAGAGCAGTGCATTATCCGCGGCTCGCCTGACCTGCTGTTTAAAGCGCAGGCTGACGCGGTTCAATTCGATTACTTCTGCACTTACCAGAAGCTCGTCGTCCAGTCGCGCCGGCGCGTGATAGCGCGCTTCGCTGGAATGCACGACGAACAACAGGTCCTCACCAGCAAGCTGCGATTGGGCAAAGCCCAGCTCCCGTAGCCGCTCGGTTCGAGCCCGCTCCATAAACTTAAGGTAATTAACGTAATACACGATGCCGCCGGCATCGGTGTCCTCGTAATAAACGCGACAACGATGTGCGAACGGCTCAAGCCCGTTTTGCGCGCGCATACTCTAGTGGTTACTCCTCAGGTTGCCAATCCGGCCAGGCAACTGTTTTTCATTCTCCAACGACTTTCGTGCGAAAGATCGGCAATCGCAGCCCCGTAGGACCGCACAAAGCCGAAATAAGTCGGCACGCAGAGGTCGTCATTCGTCTACCGCATCAAGAAGCTCGTCTGGCACGGGCATTTCACCCAACCGAGACGGGATATTCAAACCGAAATGCAGGTACGCATGCCGGGTCACGACCCGACCACGCGGGGTCCGCATGATATAGCCCTGCTGAATCAGATAGGGCTCCAGCACGTCCTCGATGGTGTGCCGCTCTTCGCTGATCGCCGCCGCGAGACTGTCCACCCCGACCGGGCCGCCATCGAACTTCTCGATCATGGTCAGCAGCAAGCGCCGGTCCTGATGATCGAAGCCACGCTCGTCGACGTCCAGCAGGTTCAGCGCCAGATCGGCAATCGGTTTAGTGATATGCCCCTTCGCCCGGACTTCGGCAAAGTCACGCACCCGGCGCAACAGACGGTTGGCAATACGCGGCGTACCACGGGCCCGACGCGCAATTTCAAAGGCGCCCTCCGGGTCCAGCGGCAAGCCGAGGATGTTCGCCGAACGGCTGACGATGGTCGCCAGATCCGCGGTGCTATAGAACTCCAGGCGCTGAACGATACCGAAGCGGTCACGCAACGGGTTGGTCAGCATCCCGGCGCGGGTAGTAGCGCCGACCAGGGTGAACGGTGGCAGGTCGAGCTTGATCGAACGCGCCGCCGGCCCTTCACCGATCATGATGTCGAGCTGGAAGTCTTCCATGGCCGGGTACAGCACTTCTTCGACAATCGGCGACAGCCGATGGATCTCGTCGATGAACAACACATCATGCGGTTCGAGGTTGGTCAGCAGCGCCGCCAGATCACCCGGACGCTCGAGGACCGGCCCCGAGGTGCTTTTGATCGACACGCCCATTTCCTGGGCAATGATGTTGGCCAAGGTGGTTTTACCCAGCCCCGGCGGACCGAAGATCAGCGTGTGATCGAGGGATTCGTTACGCCCGCGGGCAGCCTGGATGAACAACTCCATCTGCTCGCGAACGGTCGGCTGGCCAATGTATTCGGCCAGGCTGACGGGACGAATCGCACGGTCCTGGACTTCTTCGCGGTCACGGGGACCACCCGTGGCGGCGATCAGACGATCAGCTTCAATCACTTAAATCATTCCCTTCAGGGCGCGACGAATCAGGTCTTCACTGCTCAAGCCTTTCTCCTTGATGGCAGAAATCGCCTTGCTGGCCTCCTGCGGCTTGTAGCCCAGGGAAATCAACGCACTCACTGCGTCATTTTCCGCAGTGGCCACCGGTATTGGCGCATCCGGCTGATTCGGCACCAGGGCGAACATGCTTGGCACGGTTTCCCAGGCCTTGAAACGATCCTTGAGCTCCACCAGCAAACGCTCGGCGGTCTTCTTGCCGACGCCCGGCACCTTGGTCAGCGCCGACGTGTCCTGCGCTTGCACGCAGCGCACCAGCTCATCGACTTCAAGGCTCGACATCAAGGCCAGCGCCAGCTTGGGGCCCACGCCATTGAGGCGGATCAGTTCACGGAAAAAATCGCGCTCACGCTTGCCAATGAAACCGTAGAGCAACTGGGCGTCTTCACGCACAACCAAATGGGTGTGCAAGGTAATCGGCTCTCCGACCGACGGCAGTCGATAAAGCGTGGTCATCGGCACTTCCAGCTCATAGCCCAGACCATTTACATCCAGAATCAGGTGCGGCGGCTGYTTCTCAGCCAAGGTGCCGCGCAARCGTCCAATCACGTTTCARATCCTTRAGCGTTGGCCAGATCTGGCTGACGAGTACCAAAGTGAGCGTGGCGGCCGACAAAACAGGCACAAAACGCTCAACGGATAAAATGAGTGGGCTGATGCTATCAGATCAGAGGCGAAGGCGACCGCCACGACTGCGAGCCGTTCCCAGACCATGAGGTAACAGGCTGGAACGGGTGTGAGCATGACAAATGGCGATTGCCAGGGCGTCCGAGGCATCGATTTGCGGTTTGCTGGTCAGTTTCAGCATGTGCATGACCATCATCTGCACCTGCTCTTTATTCGCCGCGCCCGTCCCGGTCACTGCCTGCTTGACCTGGGTTGCGGTGTATTCGGCGATTTCGAGGTTTTCTTCGGCACCGGCAACGATGGCCGCGCCGCGGGCCTGGCCCAGCTTCAGGGCCGAGTCAGCGTTACGGGCCATAAAGACCTTTTCGATGCCCATGGTGACCGGGCCGTAGGTCTGGATGACTTCACGCACACCGCGGTAAACAATTTGCAGCCGCTCATGCAACTCGCCGCTGCCGGTACGAATGCAGCCCGAGGCCACGTACACGCAGCCACGACCGGTATCGCGTACCACGCCGTAACCGGTAATGCGCGAACCGGGGTCGATACCAAGAATTAAAGTCATAACGCCTGCGGGTTAAGTAAAAGCACGGTAGTAAAAGCAGCGAATACCAAATGTAGGAGCGAGCCTGCTCGCGAAGGCGATTTCATATTCAGCAACGATGCTGCCTGAAAGTCCGCATTCGCGAGCAGGCTCGCTCCCGCATTGGATCTTGGTCGCCCTTAACCGAGCTGTTGGGCCACCGACTCCGGAATATCCGCATTGGAATAAACGTTCTGCACGTCATCCAGGTCTTCGAGCATGTCGATCAGCTTGAGGATCTTCTCGGCGCCTTCCAGGTCCAGTTCGGCACTGGTGGTCGGCAGCATGACGATTTCCGCGTCGTGACCTTTGAAGCCAGCAGCTTCCAGGGCGTTACGAACCGAGTAGAAGCCGGCGAACGAAGTGAACACGTCAATCGAGCCGTCTTCGTGGGTGACCACGTCATCGGCGTCGGCTTCCATGGCGGCTTCCATCAATGCGTCTTCGTCGACGCCCGGCGCGAAGGAAATCTGCCCCTTGCGCTCGAACAGGTAGGCCACCGAACCGTCGGTCCCCAGGTTGCCGCCACACTTGCTGAAAGCGTGACGAACAGCCGCTGCGGTGCGGTTGCGGTTGTCGGTCATGCACTCGACCATCACCGCCACGCCACCCGGACCGTAACCTTCGTAGCTCAATTCGACCATGTCGTCGGTGTCGGCAGCGCCAGCACCACGAGCCACCGCGCGATCGATGATGTCACGGCTCATGTTCGCGCCAAGGGCTTTGTCCAGCGCCAGACGCAAACGCGGGTTGGAGCCCGGATCACCGCCACCCTGACGGGCCGCGACAGTCAGTTCACGAATCCACTTGGTGAAAATCTTGCCCTTCTTGGCATCCTGACGTTCTTTGCGGTGCTTGATGTTCGCCCACTTGGAATGACCCGCCATAACTCGCTCCGAATTCTCTTTAAAACAATTCTCTATAAAACAATGCCCGCACGCCCATGAAGGCGAGCGGGCAACACAATCTGGATCTGGCGCCCTGGCGCATCAGCGATGCGCCAGGGTGCTCAGTTTTACTCAGCCTTAGGCTGTTCGCGCAGGCGAATGTGCAGCTCGCGCAGCGCCTTGGCATCGACCAGGCCAGGAGCCTGAGTCATGACGCAGGCAGCGCTCTGGGTTTTCGGGAAGGCAATCACTTCACGGATCGACTGGGCGCCGGTCATCAGCATCACCAGACGGTCGAGACCGAAAGCCAGGCCACCGTGCGGCGGCGCGCCGTATTTCAGGGCGTCGAGCAGGAAGCCGAATTTCTCTTCCTGTTCCGCTTCGCTGATACCCAGCAGGCGGAAGACCGATTGCTGCATTTCCTTGCGGTGGATACGGATCGAACCGCCACCCAGCTCGGTGCCGTTCAACACCATGTCGTAGGCACGGGACAGAGCGGTCGCCGGGTTGGCTTCGAGCTCTTCTGGCGTGCACTTCGGTGCGGTGAACGGGTGGTGCAAGGCGGTGAAGCTGCCGTCGTCGTTCTCTTCGAACATCGGGAAGTCGACAACCCACATCGGTGCCCACTCGCAGGTCAGCAGGTTCAGGTCGTGACCGACCTTGATCCGCAGTGCGCCCAGCGCTTCGCTGACGATCTTGGCCTTGTCGGCACCGAAGAACACGATGTCGCCATCAACCGCGCCAACGCGATCGAGGATCACATTGAGGTTGGCTTCAGGGATATTTTTGACGATAGGCGACTGCAGGCCTTCAACGCCCTTCGCGCGCTCGTTGACCTTGATGTACGCCAGGCCCTTGGCACCGTAGATGCCGACGAACTTGGTGTAGTCGTCGATCTTGCTGCGCGGCATGCTCGCCCCGCCTGGAACGCGCAGAGCGGCGATACGGCTTTTCGGGTCGTTGGCCGGGCCACTGAAGACCTTGAAGTCGACTTCCTTGAGCTGGTCGGCAACGTCGACCAGTTCCAGCGGGTTACGCAGGTCCGGCTTGTCGGAACCGTAACGACGCATGGCCTCGTCCCAGGTCATGTGCGGGAACTCACCGAATTCCAGACCCAACACTTCCTTGAACAGGTTGCGGATCATGCCTTCGGTCAGGCCCATGATCTCGGCTTCGTTGAGGAAGCTGGTCTCGATGTCGATCTGGGTGAATTCCGGCTGACGGTCGGCACGCAGGTCTTCGTCACGGAAGCACTTGGCGATCTGGTAGTAACGATCGAAGCCGGCGACCATCAGCAGTTGCTTGAACAGCTGCGGCGATTGCGGCAAGGCGAAGAAGCTGCCAGCGTGAGTACGGCTCGGCACCAGATAGTCACGCGCACCTTCCGGGGTCGCACGGGTCAGGATCGGCGTCTCGACGTCGAGGAAGCCGTTCTCGTCCAGGTAGCGACGAATGCTGGTGGTCATGCGCGAACGCAGGCGCAGCTTCTCGAGCATTTCCGGACGACGCAGGTCGATGAAGCGATAACGCAGGCGGGTTTCTTCGCCAACGTCGGAGAACTCGTTGAGCGGGAACGGCGGGGTTTCCGCTTCGTTCAATACTTCCAGCTCGTAGCCCAGTACTTCGATCATGCCCGAAGCCATGTTGGCGTTGCCGGCACCGGCTGGACGCAGGCGCACCTTACCGGTGATCTTGACCACGTATTCGCTGCGCACACGGTCGGCGGCGGCGAAGGTGTCGGCGCGATCCGGATCGAACACCACCTGGGCCAGACCTTCACGATCACGGATATCGAGGAAGATCACCCCGCCGTGGTCACGACGACGGTGGACCCATCCGCAAAGGGTAACTTCCTGACCTTCCAGGCTTTCGTTCAGTTGGCCGCAATAATGGCTGCGCATCATGGTAGTGGTTTCACTTCTCGTAATTCGAAATTCGTTTGGAGGCCTTGCCGCACCACCGCACTTCAATAAGGTGCCTGATGATGCAAGAGCTCACGCGTGTCGTTCAACTTAGTCAGCTTTGTCGCCGCCGGCCAGATTCTTCTTCGAACCGGTTTTGAAATCGGTCTCGTACCAGCCGGTGCCGCTGAGGCGGAAACCTGGCATGGACAGCATTTTTTTCAATTCGGGTGCCTGGCAGGCAGGGCAGTCGACCAACGGTGCTGCGCTGATCTTCTGAATGGCTTCCAACTGATGACCACAGGAAGCACATTGATAGTCGTACATCGGCATGGGGTTGTCTCGGCAATCAGATTATCACCGCGCAAACGTCGGGTTTCGCGGCAAAGGGCGGGATTATATCCATTAAATCGAGCCTGTGCAGCCGTAACGCTGCACAGGCACATGCTCATTCGGGTGACGCCTGACCACACGAGCCGTCCCCATCACCGAGCGGCACGTCATTCAACGCTACAGGCGTCCTCATTCAAACTGTGTACAACGCACACCACCCGCACCAGCCCGCTGAAATTTTTCACCCCGCCATGACGCAGGTGCACCTCTCTATCAACGTAGGAAAGCAAAGCGCTCACCGAGCAACAGTTGATTTTCGCCATCCTGGCCAAAATGTCCCAATAGACCTGCTCAAGGCGCAAACAGGTGGCAAATCCATTCAAACGGACCGATCGGGACAATGGACGCGCCAACCCCATATCAAACTCCCGAACAAAAGGATCTCTCTTCCCCACCTGCCTTACATCTTGAAACCGAGCGACTTCAATTGTCCCCTGCCCTATTCCTCGACTCATACTGCTGACACTCCTTTGTCATACTTGCTTTCAACGAGAGCAACCCTCTGTTTCCTTATAGAAACGCAGGCGGATAGTTATATCCAGATGACTTTATGACCATCAACGTAGGACAAGCCAACAACTGTAGGGAGACCGTTAACACGGTCCTACATCTGCCTATAAAGCAGAATTTCAGCGCGGGAAAAGTCAAAGCCACGGCGCGAAAACAGCCGAAAAATGCTCGGACGTCGCCCTATCAGAGAAGCATCTCAGACCACGGACAGGAGAAGCACTGACGGCGCCGGGCACCCTCTGGCACTCGCGCACCTCTTTCCCCTCTATAAGAAGAAAAACACCCTGAATCCGCGAGCTCAAGGCATTTTCTCTGCCCGCAGCAAGCCAAAAAGCCGATCGAGCTCTCTAGAACAAGCCTTCAGGCAACACCTGCAGACAGTACCGCGCAAACCGCCTCCCCCCCCCATCGCCGCGCCCTCTGCACTTGATTTGAGAAGGCCTGGGCTTTGCTGTTAAATAGAGGCGTGTCGCTGCCTCTATTTCCCTGGGTGCAGCGCATAGGCTGATACCGGGCACGTGTCCAGCGCCTCCCATTGTTCAGAAGCGAACCGTGCTCAATCAGCTCTTCCTTGTGATCCGTCTTAACGTGAGTTAATTAAAATGTTGAAAATCGTCCACCTGCTAACGGGCGCAGCGGCTCTGCTGCTGTCCTTCATCCCTAGCTTGCGAACCGAAGCCGTACCTTACCTGCAACAACCTGACGCGCTGTACCTGGCGTTCTTCGGCTTGCTCAACCTGACCCTCGCTCCGGTTATCCCTTACTGGAACAAAGGTCCACGTCACCAACTGCAAAATCTGGTCAGCGCCTTGCTGGTGCTTGCCGTTGTCGTGCAAACCCTGACCCTCCTCGCACCGATGCCGGTCATTGGTGGTCAGCCCGCAGTCCTGCTTAGCCTCATCGTCGCCCTGATCGCCGTACTTCTGCACCTGGCCATCAGCTTTTATAAATCCTCTCCTGCCGCCGCTACGCAAAATTACGACATGACCAATCGTGATACCGGCACCGTCAAATGGTTCAACACCTCCAAAGGCTTCGGTTTCATTTCTCGCGATTCCGGAGACGATATTTTCGTGCACTTCCGTGCAATCCGTGGTGAAGGTCACCGCGTCCTGGTCGAAGGCCAGCGCGTGGAGTTCTCTGTCATGAACCGTGACAAGGGCCTGCAAGCTGAAGACGTGATCGCCGCGTTGCCGCGTCGCTGATGTAAGTTCCGCTACGCCCACACTAAAAAACCGCGATGCAGCCTGGCTGCATCGCGGTTTTTTTATCGCCTGCCGATGTGTCGCCCCGGCCAGCACTCAGTAATGCGGTGGTGGAGCCTCTTCTTCAAAGGACTCGAACTGCCCGGCCGCTTCTTCCTGGCGCTTGAACAACGCTTCCACTTGCAACTGCAAGCGCTCGACCACTCGCTGCTGTGTCACCAGCACATCATTCATCGCTTCAATCGTGTCATCCTGAAACGCCAGACGACTTTCCAGTTCGGTAATGCGCTCTTCCAGGTTCATGGTTCAGCCCTCCAGAAACGTGAAGTCATCGGTCAAAACCAAACGCAGCCGTTCGCGGATTACTGCGACTTCTTCGGCACTGTAAGGCTTGGCCGGGTGTTTGCCCCAAACCGGGGCTGGCCAGGCGGCATCATTGCGCTTACGCACAATGACATGCATGTGCAGTTGACTGACAACATTGCCCAGGGTCGCGACATTCAACTTGTCGGCGTCGAACGAATCCTTGAGCGTTTCGGCCAACTCGGTTGTTTCCCGCCACAACTGCTGCTGGTCGGCGACATCCAGTTGAAACAACTCGCTGACATCCTCACGACGCGGCACCAGGATGAACCAGGGGTAATTCGAATCATTGGATAGCAACAACCGACTTAGAGGGAAATCCCCAATCGGCAGGGTGTCTTGTTCAAGTCGTGGATCTAAGGCGAACACCGCGCGCACTCCCGCACTCTGCATGAGACTCAGTTTAGCGCCCAGCCCGAAGGCTAACCGCCCGTATATACCAGCAGCATACCCGCGAACGCGGCACGGATCACTGCGAAAAAACAGGGCGCACAGCCCTCGATCCGGGCGACCCGATATAAACGTTCAACGCACGAGCGCCCCGGCACTGAACATTTCTACTGTCAACGCACCAACCCAGCACCAGACCTCGGCACTTCGTCAAAAAATCAACGACCTACCCGAGGATGTGAACCCGCATTCGAGGACTTCGCTGTACGAATTTCGTACAATCTTGGAAATTTCTTGCACCAAATTTGCACAGTGCGTCTACGCTGAAAACGTCGAGCATCCGCCGTCTACTCACCCGCAAGGGTGAACCAGTAACATTTGTGTGCTAATACCCATGCTCTTTGATGGTGCAACACTAGAAGAACCACGGCGTCAAGCTCAAACAAATCGGCCTTGAAAGCCCCGGTTTTATGAGGTTTTAGTCATTAAGACAGGGGATTCTGAAAAAATCGGCAACAAAAAACCGATTTGTGCACGCTTGTTGCATTCGTACACACATCGCCTGTGAGGCATCCGCTGGAAGTCGGAACCTTAAGGCTCATAACAATAGCGGCATGGCTGCCCAGGGAGCTTCAAGTGCAAGACAAGGATTTCTTTTTCTGATATTGAAGCCTTGGAAAACAACACTGAAGTTGTCAGTCCGAAGGCAAAAAATTTGTGTAATTACGACCTCTACAGCGCATTTTGCGACAGGGCCGTAAAGAAGCCGAAAGGTTAGATACGCAAGTATCGCCAATATTGTCGGCGTGATATAAGTTTGCGCCGACACAAAAAAGAAAGAGCCGCCCAGATAATAAATCAGGTGGGACGGCAGTACTCTTCTAAAACCAAAGGAGCAAATCACGATGCGCGTGATGAAGTGGAGCATGATCGCCCTGGCTGTTACTGCAGCTACCGGCACCCAAGTCGCTATGGCCGAACCGTTTGTAACCGACCAGGCTGGCGCAAAAGGTTTCGTTGAAGGCGCCTCGGCTGGCGTGGTACTGAAGAACTACTACTTCAACCGCGACAAGAAAAACGGTGCTAACGACGCGATCGACTGGACCCAAGGTGTTCTGGGTAAATTCAGTTCCGGCTACACCCAAGGTACTGTTGGCGTGGCCGTCGAAGGCTTCGGCGATGCAGGCTTCAAACTTGACGGTACCGACTCTCAGTCTGGCTCCGGCAACCTGAGCCGCCAAGCCAATGGCGACAACAACAACAGCTTCGGTAAAGCAGGCGCGGCAGTTAAAGTTCGCATCTCCAAAACCGAGCTGAAATTCGGCGACCAGACGCCTACCACTGCTCCAGTATTCGCCGTTGGCGGCAGCCGTCTGTTCCAACAGACTGCTCGTGGTTTCCAACTGCAGAGCAGCGAAATCAAAGACCTCGATCTTGAAGCAGGTCACTTCTACGCCGGCAGCAGCCAGGATAAAACCTCGCTCCAAGGCAACCTGTGGACTCAATACGCGAACACGATGGTTGAGAGCGCCGATTACCTGGGTGGTAAATACGGCATCAACGACAACCTGAGCGTTTCCCTCTACGGTGCCAAGTTCCAGGACACCTGGACCCAGTACTACGGTAACGCGAACTACACCATTCCGTTGGCGACCGACCAGTCCCTGAACTTCGACTTCAACCTGTATCAGACCAACGATACCGGCGCAGCGAAAGCAGGCAAAATCGACAACACCACCTACTCGCTGGCGGCTGCCTACTCCTTCTTGAAGGCACACACCGTTACTCTGGCGTTCCAACAGGTTCACGGTGATACCCCATTCGACTACATCGGTGTAGGCGATAACAACCGTGGTGGCGACTCGATCTTCCTGGCTAACTCGATTCAGTACTCTGACTTCAACGGTCCAGAAGAAAAATCCATCCAGGCACGTTATGACCTGAAAATGGCCGAATACGGCGTACCAGGTCTGAGCTTCATGGTTCGTTATGCTCACGGTCAAGGCATCGACGGCACCAAAATGGCTGCTGACAGCCCTTACCGTGCCTACGGCTACGGCGAAGACGGTCGTCACAACGAGACCAACCTGGAAGCCAAATACGTTGTCCAGGCTGGCCCTCTGAAAGACCTGTCCTTCCGTGCTCGCCAAGCGTGGCACAGAGGCAACAATGACCAGGCTGAAGGCAACATCAACGAGTTCCGCCTGATCACCGAGTACCCGCTGAACATCCTGTAATCGCTACGGCTACAGTTGTTCGATTGATATAAAAAAGGCCCATCACTGATGRGCCTTTTTTTGTGCCTGCTTTATGGCAATACGAAATCAACTTCAATAAATAGCCAGCTAATAATAAGCCAGCACTCTATTCCGCTTTCAGAACAACACAACAGCAGACTGTAAAAACACTCAAGGGGCTTATCGCCCCTTGAGTTCGTTACCGACACTTGACCAAAAGGCCAAGTAATAAACCGGCATTGGTTACGCCGTTTCCTGAACCATACGAATTACCCGTTGCGGGTACGGAATATCAATTCCTGCCGCCTTCAAACGATCGCGGGCGTGTTCATTGAACTTGAACATCACATCCCAGTAGTCCGCGGTTTTCACCCAGACGCGCAAAGAAACCGTGATCGAGCTGTCGCCCAGGGTCGACACTACCGCTACCGGCGCAGGATCAGCCATCACGCGCTCATCCTTGGCCAATTCCAGCAGCACCTCACGCGCCTTCTGCAAATCGGCGTCGTAATTCACAGCGATGTCGAACACCACTTTACGGGTCAGTTGACGGTTGTGGTTGGTGATGATGCCGTTCGACAGATTACCGTTGGGCACGATGACGGTTTTGTTGTCACCGGTGCGCAGCAAGGTGTGGAAGATCTGAATGCTGTCGACGGTACCGGTAATGCCTTGGGCTTCGATCACGTCACCGATACGGAACGGACGGAACAACAGAATCAGCACCCCGCCAGCGAAGTTCGCCAGGCTGCCTTGCAACGCCAGACCGATCGCCAGGCCCGCCGCACCGATGGCCGCGACAAACGAGGTGGTCTCAACACCGATCATCGATGCGACGCTGACCATCAGCAGCACTTTGAGGATGATGTTCGCCAGGCTGCTCATAAACCCCTGCAACGCCAGGTCGGCGTTGCGCAGGGCCAGCAGTTTGCCAACCTTGTGGGTCAGCTTGTTGATCAGCCACCAGCCAATGGCCAGGGTAACGGCCGCCAGCAGCACACGGCTGCCGTATTCCATGATCATCGGGATCCAGGCCTGGGAAGCCTTGACCAGGTTGTCCACTTCAGCATTTATGTCCATTTATCTCTCCTGATTCCCGGCTACCCGGCACGTAAAAACTGCACGGCAGAAAGACCGAGCCAGTAAAGATGGCCCAATCGTTTCTGCCGTTACATGGGTCTCGGACGTCAATATCGCCCGCAGGTTCCCTGAAGACTGATCAGTCGCGGAAGTTGTTGAACTGCAGCGGCATGCCAAATTCCTTGGCACGCAGTGCCGCAATGGCTTCCTGCAGGTCGTCACGCTTCTTGCCGGTGATCCGTACCTGCTCGCCCTGGATGGCGGCCTGGACCTTGAGCTTGGCGTCTTTGACGTGAGCAACGATCTTCTTCGCCAGCTCCTTGTCGATGCCCTCCTTGAGCACGGCGTCCTGCTTCATCAGCTTGCCGGAAGCATAGGCGTCTTTTACCTCAAGGCATTGCACATCGATCTTGCGCTTGACCAAAGCCAGCTTGAGGATCTCGATCATCGCTTCCAGCTGGAAGTCGGCCTCGGCGGTCAGGTTGACAGTCAGGTCCTTTTCCTTGAACTCGAAGCTGCCCTTGCCTTTCAAATCATAACGACGGTCGAGTTCCTTGACGGCGTTCTCGACCGCGTTGGTGAGTTCGTGTTTGTCCAGTTCGGATACCACGTCGAACGACGGCATGTAATCTCTCCAATAAAAAGGGCACGCTCAATAGTGATGGAGCACGCCTGGCTTGCGGTTAAAATCCGCGCTGATTATAACGGGTCTTTACCTTCCTACGCTGCGAGCCTCACATGCGCCTGCCAATCCGAGCAAAAAACTGATGTCGACCACCTGGCACGTCCTTGGCGCCGGCAGTCTTGGCACCCTGTGGGCCGCGCGACTGGCACGGGCGGGCCTGCCGGTGAAACTGATTCTGCGCGACACGGCGCGCTTGCAGGCCTATCAGGCCGCCGGTGGGCTGACCTTGGTCGAACAGGGCGAAGCGCAGCAGTATGCGATTCCCGGCGAAACTGTCGACAGCGCGGGTCCGATAGACCGCTTGCTGGTGGCCTGCAAAGCCTACGACGCCGAAAGCGCGGTGGCGCAACTGGCAGCGCGTCTTGCACCCAATGCCGAGCTGATTCTGTTGCAGAACGGCCTCGGCAGTCAGGACGCCGTCGCCGCACGCGTCCCACAGGCGCGCTGCATCTTCGCCTCAAGCACCGAAGGCGCGTTTCGCGATGACGACTGGCGCGTGGTGTTTGCCGGCCATGGGTACACCTGGCTCGGCGATGCCAGCCACCCTACCCCGCCGATCTGGCTGGATGACCTGAGCGCCGCCGGCATCCCCCACGAATGGAGCACGGACATCCTGACCCGTTTGTGGCGCAAACTGGCGCTCAATTGCGCAATCAACCCCCTGACCGTGCTGCATGACTGCCGCAACGGCGGCTTGCAACAGCATCATTGCGAGGTCGCCACCCTCTGCGCCGAGCTGAGCGAGCTGCTGGAGCATTGCGGTCAGCCCGCGGCCGCGCAAAACCTGCAACAGGAAGTCGAGCGGGTGATTCAAGCGACTGCGGCCAACTTCTCGTCGATGTACCAGGACGTCGCCAGTCAACGCCGAACCGAGATCAGCTACTTGCTCGGGCACGCTTGCACCGTTGCGTCGAGGCACCAACTGGTGCTGCCGCACCTCAACCAATTGCAGCAGCGGCTGATTACGCACCTGCACGCACGCGGATTGCCCAGCGACTGAGCAACGGCTACGCTGCCTTCCTGTTCCTTTTTAGCGACGACCCCAATGCCATTGCGCCAGCGCCTTGAAAACCTGCCGGTCGGCCAGAAACTGCTGGCCGCCCTGTTGGTGCTGTTGACCACCGTGTTGCTGGTGGCCAACCTGACCTTTATCAGCGCCGCCTATTGGATCTCCCAGGAAAGCATGGCCCCGCAGGCCTTGCAGACCATCGGCCGGCTGGTAGCCAGCCCGTCCATCACCGCCCAGGCGCTCAACTCTCCCGAAGAAGCCCAACGGCTGCTCATCGAGCTCAACAGCTATTCACCGCTGCGAGCCGCGGCGCTGTATGACGGCAAAGGCCTGCGTCTGGCTCAGGTGCAGCACGGCGACAAACTCAAGCTGCCCGAGCACTATCGAAATATCGAGGCCTGGCAGGCCACCGAGTTTCGCAGTAATCAGTTGATCACTCTGTTGCGCCCCGGCGAGGCGCCCGGCCATCTGCTGCTGGTGGCCAGCAGCGAATTACCGATGGCGTTCTACACCGGCACCCTGACCGCCAGCCTCGGGATTCTGATTTTCAGCGTGCTGCTGTGGCTGGTGATTGCCCGGCAGATCAAACGCCTGATCACCCGACCAATTCATGAGCTCGAAGAGTTGTCCCGGCAGGTAACTCGCGAAGAAAACTACGCCTTGCGTGCCTCTCGCGGTAACCACGACGAAATCGGCAGCCTTGCCGAAGCCTTCAACACCATGCTCTCGCGCATCGAAGCCCGAGAACAACAACTCAAGCGCGCGCGGGACGACTCCCAGGCCGCCTACGACCAGGCCCAGGGCCTGGCCGAAGAAACCCGTCATACCAACCGCAAACTGGAACTGGAAGTCCAGGTGCGGAGCAAGATCGAGAAGAAGCTCACCGGCTTCCAGAACTACCTCAACAGCATCATCGACTCGATGCCTTCGGCGCTGATCGCCCTCGATGAACAGCTCTACGTGACCCAATGGAACCAGGAAGCCAGCGCGCTTTCCGGTACGCGCCTTGACGAAGCGCTGAACCAGCCGATCTTCCTCGCCTTTGAACCGCTGAAACCGTTCCTGCCGCAGCTCAAGGAAACCGTCGAGCAGCACAGCGTGGTCAAGATCGAACGCGTCACCTGGGTCAAGGATGACGAGCCCAAGCATTACGCGCTGACCTTTTATCCGTTGATGGGCGGTGCCGGACGCGGCGTGGTGATCCGGATCGATGACATTACCCAGCGCCTGTCCCTCGAAGAAATGATGGTGCAGTCGGAGAAGATGCTCTCGGTCGGCGGCCTCGCCGCGGGCATGGCGCACGAAATCAACAACCCCCTGGGAGCGATCCTGCACAACGTGCAGAACATTCGCCGGCGCTTATCGGCCGACCTGCCGAAGAACATCGAAACCGCCGAACAGATCGGCATCGAACTGGACAGCGTCAATCGCTACCTGCAAAGCCGCGAAGTACCGCAACTGCTCGACGGCATTCAACAGGCCGGCGCCCGGGCGGCGAAGATCGTCACCCACATGCTCAGTTTCAGTCGTCGCAGCAACCGCCAAATGGCCCCGTGCGACCTGCCGGCACTGATCGATCAAGCCGTGGAGATCGCCAGCAACGACTTCGACCTGGCCATCGGCTTCGACTTCAAGGGCCAGGCCATTATTCGTCAGTTCGACCCGCAGCTGGGGCCAGTCCCCGGCACCGCCAACGAGCTCGAACAAGTGCTGCTCAACCTGCTGAAAAACGCTGCCCAGGCGATTCACCAACGCGAAGACGCCACAGAGCCGGGACGCATCATACTGCGCACCCGACTGAACCCGCCGTGGGCGGAAATCCAGGTCGAAGATAACGGCGTAGGCATGAGCGAGAACGTACGCAAACGCACCTTCGAACCTTTCTTCACCACCAAGGAAATCGGCCAGGGCACCGGTCTCGGATTGTCGGTGTCGTACTTCATCATCACCAACAACCACAAGGGTCAGATGGAAGTGCAATCGACCCTCGGCCAAGGCACGTGCTTCACCTTGCGCCTGCCATTGGCGGGCGCCACCCCGCTCGCCTCTCACGAACTCAAACAACTGGAGCGCTAAGCATGGGTTTTCGTTTGTCGAAGATTTACACCCGCACCGGCGACAAAGGTGAAACCGGGCTTGGCGACGGTCGCCGCGTGCCGAAGGACCATCCACGGGTCGAGGCCATCGGCGAAGTTGATACGCTGAACAGTCAGTTGGGATTGTTGTTGGCTGGCTTGGCCGAGCAATGCCACGCTCATCCTGGCCTGGCGGAGGTGATTGAGGTGCTTGAGCCGTGTCAGCACCGGTTGTTCGATCTGGGGGGCGAACTGGCAATGCCGGTGTATCAGGCTTTGAATGCCGCAGAAGTCGAACGCCTGGAAGCGGCGATCGATGTCTGGAATGAAGAATTGGGACCGCTGGAGAACTTCATTCTGCCCGGCGGCTCAGCCTTGATTGCGCAAGCCCACGTCTGCCGCAGCCTGGCGCGCAGTGCCGAGCGACGTTGCCAGCATCTGAATGCGCTGGAGCCTTTGGCCGGGGTTGGCCTGGCGTACATCAATCGCTTGTCGGACCTGTTGTTTGTGGCGGCCCGGCTGATTGCCAAGCGCCAGGGGATTGCCGAGATTTTGTGGCAGGCGGCGGCCAAGCCCAAGGTTTAGTCAGCTAAAGATCTGGTGCCTAGCAGGCCGTCATCGCGAGCAGGCTCGCTCCCACAGTGGATCGAGGTGTACACAAATCCAATGTGTGAGCGAGCTTGCTCGCGATGGCGCCGGTAGCATCGCCGCAGAATCAGGCCTCAGGCCAAAACGCCCGAATCCCCGCCACGCCCTGCGCTCCCGCTTCCCAGGCTTTCTGCCGTTCGGCAGGCCCCACGCCACCGAGCAGAAACACCGGTTTGCTGAACCCTGCAATCAACTGCGAGGCCTGCTCCCAGCCGAGTGGAGACGCATCCGGATGAGTCTGGGTTGGCTGAACCGGTGACAGGGTGACGAAGTCCACGCCCATCTGCTCCGCCAGACTCAGCTCTTCAGCGTTGTGGCAGGACGCTGCCAACCAGCGCGAGGCTGGCACCGGGCGCCCGGCGCTGGCGTATTTGCGCAGCTGCGCGGCGGTGATGTGCCAACCGGCGGCCGGGAAATCCCCCAACCACTCGAACGGGCCCTTGAGCATCAGTTGCGCCTTGCCGGCACACAACCCCACGGCATCCACCGCCAGATCGCGGTATTGCGGGTCGTAGCCATTCGGGGCGCGCAACTGGATCAGCTTGATCCCGCCGGCGATGGCTTTCTGAATACCGCGCAGCAGGGCCGGCGTTTCCAGGCCTTCCGGGGTAATCAGATAGTCGCCTGGCAGACGCGCAGCCGCCACGATCGGCTGGTTGGCGGCCGGGAACTCGTAGTCGCGCAGTTCACGCGCCGTCACCCATGCCAGAGGCTGGCCTTCGGCGCCATGAGGTTCGCCGGTAAACGCCGAGACCTCCCAGACATCCAGCAGCACTTGCTTGTCTGGATAGTCATGCTGAACCTTGATCAATGGCCGAGCGGCACTGACCACAATGCCCAACTCTTCCTGCAGCTCGCGCGACAGCGCGGCCTGCACCGCTTCGCCGTCCTCGACCTTGCCGCCGGGAAACTCCCACAGGCCGCCCTGATGCTGGGTATCGGCGCGGCGAGCGATGAGGATCTTGCAGCTGGCATCACGGATGACAGCCGCTGCTACATGAACTCGTTTCACCGCACTACTTCCTCTAAACCGGCTTTCTGCCAGGCCTTGAAGGCTGGCCATTGATAAATCGCTTCGACATAGGCGGCATCCACCGCTGGCAACGCGACTTGATAGGTGCGCAAGCGCACAGCGATGGGGGCGAAGAAGGCATCTGCCAGGCTTACGCTACCGAACAGGAACGGACCGGGTTCGGTTGCGACCGCGCGGCATTCAGCCCACAACGCCAGCATCCGCTCGATCTCCACCTGCACTTCAGGCGGCATTGGCGACAACGGCGCATCGTGGCTCAGGTCAAACGGCATATTGCCACGCATGGCGAAGAAGCCGCTGTGCATCTGCGCACACGCCGAACGAGCCTGGGCGCGGGCGGCGATGTCCTTCGGCCAGAGGTTGGCGTTCGGGAAACGCTCGACCAGGTACTCGGCGATGGCCAACGAGTCGGCAATGGTCCCGTGTTCGGTTTTCAGCAACGGGACTTTGCCAGTCGGCGAATGCTTGAGCAGGCGCTCGCGGGTGTCCGGCTGGTTCAGCTTGATCAGTTCTTCGGTGTAGGTCGCGCCGGCCAGTTCCAGCGCCAAAGCGCCGCGCAGGGACCAGGAGGAATACAGTTTGTCGCCGATGATCAGGTGGTAGCTCATGTTCAGGACCTTTTGATGAAATGAACAAGCCAGTCTTGTGGTGACTGACAGACCGTCATCGCGAGCAGGCTCGCGATTGCAGCGACTCGGTCTAACGGGAGTTACGTGCGGTATTCGGCGTTGATCTTCACGTATTCGTGGGACAGGTCGGTGGTCCAGATGGTTTCGCTGCAATCACCGCGACCCAGCTCGATACGAATGGTGATTTCTTCACGCTGCATCACCGCCGAGCCCTGGGCTTCGGTGTAAGTCGCGGCGCGGGCACCGCGGCTGGCGATGCAGACTTCACCCAGGAACACGTCGATCTTGCTCACGTCCAGGTTCGGCACACCGGCACGGCCAACGGCTGCCAGGATACGACCCCAGTTTGGATCGGAAGCGAACAACGCGGTCTTGATCAATGGCGAATGCGCCACGGTGTAACCGACGTCCAGGCACTCCTGGTGAGTGCCGCCGCCGTTGACTTCAACGGTGACGAACTTGGTCGCGCCTTCGCCGTCGCGAACGATGGCCTGGGCGACGTCCATGCACACCTCAAACACCGCCTGCTTCAGCGCCGCGAACAGAGGACCGCTGGCCTCGGTGATTTCCGGCAGTGCGGCTTTACCGGTGGCGATCAGCATGCAGCAGTCGTTGGTCGAGGTGTCGCCATCGATGGTGATGCGGTTGAACGACTTGTTGGCGCCGTCCAGCAACAGGTTCTGCAACACTTCGCGAGAAACCTTGGCGTCGGTGGCGATGTAACCGAGCATGGTCGCCATGTTCGGGCGAATCATCCCGGCGCCTTTGCTGATACCGGTGACGGTGATGGTCACGCCTTCATGCTGGAACTGCCGGCTCGCACCCTTTGGCAGGGTGTCGGTGGTCATGATCCCGGTGGCCGCAGCCTCCCAGTTGTTTTCCGACAAGTCGTCGAGGGCAGCTTGCAGCGCGCCTTCGATCTTCTCGACCGGCAGCGGTTCGCCGATCACGCCGGTGGAGTACGGCAGCACCAGGCTTGCGTCGACGCCGGTCAATTCAGCCAGCTTGGCGCAGGTGCGCTCGGCGGCAGCCAAACCAGGCTCACCGGTACCGGCGTTGGCATTGCCGGTATTGGTCAGCAGGTAACGTACCGGGCCTTGTACACGTTGCTTGGCCAGAATAACGGGAGCCGCGCAAAAGGCGTTCAACGTGAACACACCGGCCACCGTGGAACCTTCGGCGCAGCGCATGACCACGACATCTTTGCGCCCGGGGCGCTTGATGCCGGCCGAAGCGATACCGAGTTCAAAACCGGCAACCGGGTGCAACGTTGGCAAAGGACCAAGACCAACAGCCATGAAAGCGCTCCTCTTAATGTAATGTCTGCACCGTCGTCGCCCTGTTCTTTTTAACCTGGCACCGGTGTTTTAAATGGTAAAACGCCGCGACGGCTGATGCCGGTCGCGGCGCGGGTATTTCAATGTCTGGCAGAAATCTTAGTTGATCTGGCCGTGACAGTGTTTGAACTTCTTGCCCGAACCGCAGTAGCACAGTTCGTTGCGACCCAGTTTCTGTTCGTTACGCACTGGAGCGGCAGCAAGGGCCACATCGACCTCCTCACCCAACAACTCCGGCTGTTCGAGGCCAGGGGCTTCGTCGTGCTGGAATTGCATGCGTGCGGCCAATGCCTCGGCTTCCTGACGCAGGCGCGCTTCTTCTTCGACCGGATCTTCGCGGCGAACCTGAACGTGCGACAGCACACGGATCGAGTCGCGCTTGATCGAATCCAGCAGCTCGGAGAACAGCGTGAACGACTCGCGCTTGTATTCCTGCTTCGGGTTCTTCTGCGCATAGCCACGCAAGTGGATGCCGTGACGCAGGTGGTCCATGGTCGACAGGTGGTCTTTCCACAGGTCGTCCAGTACGCGCAATACGATTTGCTTCTCGAAGGTACGCAGCGCTTCGGCGCTCGCCTGCTCTTCTTTCTCGTTGTACGCCGCCAGCAGCTCGTGCATCAGCTTCTCGCGCAGGGTTTCTTCATACAGGTGATCGTCTTCGTCGAGCCATTGCTGGATCGGCAGTGTCACCCCGAAGTCGCTTTGCAGGGCCGCTTCCAGACCGGCGACGTCCCACTGTTCAGGCAGCGATTGCGGCGGAATGTGCGCGCTGACCGTTGCGTTGAGCACGTCCTGACGGAAGTCGGCAATGGTTTCGCCGATGTTGTCAGCGGCCAGCAACGTGTTACGCATGTGATAGATCACTTTACGCTGTTCGTTGTTGACGTCGTCGAACTCGAGCAGTTGCTTGCGAATGTCGAAGTTACGGCCTTCAACCTTGCGCTGAGCCTTTTCGATGGCGTTGGTCACCATGCGGTGCTCGATCGCTTCGCCAGGCTGCATGCCCAGGGCCTTCATGAAGTTCTTCACCCGGTCAGAGGCAAAGATGCGCATCAGGCTGTCTTCCAGCGACAGGTAGAAACGGCTGGAACCGGCGTCACCCTGACGACCGGCACGACCCCGCAGCTGGTTGTCGATACGGCGCGATTCGTGACGCTCGGAGGCAATCACCTGCAAACCGCCCGACTCGAGCACTTGCTGGTGACGCTTCTGCCAGTCGGCCTTGATCTGGGCAATCTGCTCGGGCGTCGGATCCTCGAGGGAGGCGACTTCCACTTCCCAGTTACCGCCCAACAGGATGTCGGTACCACGACCGGCCATGTTGGTGGCGATGGTCAATGCACCCGGACGACCGGCCTGAGCGATGATTTCAGCTTCTTTTTCGTGGAACTTGGCGTTCAGGACCTTGTGTTCAATGCCTTCCTTCACCAGCAGGCTGGACATGTGCTCGGACGTTTCGATGGTCGCGGTGCCCACCAGAACCGGACGGCCCTGAGCCATGCTTTCCTTGATGTCGGCAACGATGGCCGCGTACTTCTCGTCCGCAGTGAGGAACACCAGGTCGTTGTAGTCTTTACGTGCCAGCGGCTTGTTCGGTGGAATGACCATCACCGCCAGACCATAGATCTGGTGGAATTCGAACGCTTCGGTGTCCGCCGTACCGGTCATGCCGGACAGCTTGCTGTAGAGACGGAAGTAGTTCTGGAACGTGGTCGACGCCAGGGTCTGGCTTTCGGCCTGGATGTTCAGGTTTTCCTTGGCTTCGATGGCCTGGTGCAGACCTTCGGACAGACGGCGACCCGGCATGGTACGACCGGTGTGTTCGTCGACCAGTACGACCTGACCGTCCTGGACGATGTATTCGACGTTGCGATTGAACAGTTTGTGCGCGCGCAGACCGGAGTAAACGTGGGTCAGCAGGCCCAGGTTGTGCGCCGAGTACAGGCTCTCGCCTTCAGCCAGCAGACCGATACGGGTCAGCACTTCTTCGATGTACTGGTGACCGGCTTCGTTGAGTTCGACCTGGCGGGTCTTCTCGTCGATGGTGTAGTGACCGGCCTTGGTGACTTCGCCTTCCACTTCTTCGATATGCAGTTCCAGTTGCGGGATCAGTTTGTTGATCTCGATATAGAGCCTGGAGCTGTCTTCGGCCTGACCGGAAATGATCAGCGGGGTACGGGCTTCGTCGATGAGGATCGAGTCGACTTCGTCGATCACGGCAAAATTGAGTTCACGCTGGAATTTTTCTTCCATGCTGAACGCCATGTTGTCGCGCAGGTAGTCGAAACCGAATTCGTTGTTGGTACCGTAGGTGATGTCGGCGGCGTAGGCAGCACGCTTCTCTTCCGGCGGCTGGAACGGCGTCACCACGCCAACGCTCAGGCCGAGGAATTCGTAGAGCGGACGCATCCAGTTGGCGTCACGACGAGCCAGGTAGTCGTTCACGGTCACAACGTGCACGCCCTTGCCGGACAGCGCGTTCAGGTAAACCGCCAGTGTCGCCACCAGGGTCTTGCCTTCACCGGTACGCATTTCGGCAATCATGCCTTCGTGCAAGGTCATGCCACCAATCAACTGAACGTCGAAGTGGCGCATGCCCATAATCCGCTTGCCGGCTTCGCGGGCAACCGCAAAAGCTTCGGGCAGCAGTTTGTCGAGGCTTTCACCTTTGGCGATACGGGCCTTGAACTCATCGGTCTTGGCACGCAGTTGATCGTCCGAAAGGGCCACCATTTGCTCTTCGAAGGCATTGACGATCTGTACCGTCTTGAGCATGCGTTTGACTTCACGCTCGTTCTTGCTTCCAAAAAGTTTCTTTAACAAAGGTGCAAACATATCGGCAGGATCTTCCACACAAAGGGATGGAGGGCGGCCCCGTGAGTCGCCCGTGCAGCCCTCATGGCCGCATGCGAACGAGCATTCTACCCGGAAACGATGGTGAGGAAAGTGGCGTTGTTCCACGATGCATGCACGGCGCTGTTACGGGGCTCACTTAAAATAAGGGCATTTTGCTGAACTTCAAGCCATTCACGCCAGAAGTTACTCGTTGATTTAATGAGTAAAGCGCTCACAAAGCAATGGCTCGGGTGCATCCAGTGCTTTCTGCTACCATGGCGGCTCTGTTACTTCAGGTGTCTGATCATGGCATTTCGCCCTCTTACGGCCAGAGCACCCGCCGTTCTGCTTCGCGAAGCCAAACCGTTAAAAGCCATTTTCGGCCACGCACAACGCCTGGGTCATCTACAGCGTTTGCTGGAAAGCCAGCTGCAGCCGGCTGCCCGTGAACATTGTCATGTGGCGTCGTGGCGCGAGGGCAGCCTGTTGCTGATCGTCACTGACGGTCACTGGGCAACCCGCCTGCGGTATCAACAGAAGCGTCTGCAACGGCAATTACAGATGTTCGACGAATTCGCCAGCCTGACGCGAATCCTGTTCAAGGTGCAACCACCGACCGTGCAGCAAGGGGCCGCCGGCCACACCATGGATCTGTCGAGCGATGCGGCGGCGACCATTCAGGCTACGGCCGATGGCATCACCGATCCGAAATTGCGTGCAGCGCTGGAACGACTGGCGGCGCACGCAAAACCCAAGACCTGACACACATTTCATAATGTGGGAGCGGGCTTGCTCGCGAAAGCGGTCCAACATTCAACATTAATGCTGACTGATCGATGGTCTTCGCGAGCAAGCCCGCTCCCACATTTTGACCGCGCGCATCCAAAAGATAGTCAGCGGCGTTTGCTGCCGCCCGGCAACGAGCCCATCAAGCCGCAGCCCCGTTGCCACCCCAGCTGATTGACCGCCTGTCGCATCGCCGACTTCAAGGCCTGCGCCGATAACGAATTGCAATGAGTCAGGCATTTCGTCGCTTCTGGTTAAGCTTTGGTCCGGCGCAGCCGATAGATCCAAGCAAGAGACCAGACTGAAAAATCGGGTCCGATAACTCCCTAAGAACAGTCGCAAATATCAGCTTATGTGCGACAGCGCCCGGTTTGCGCGCTTTTCAAAGCAACACGCCCCAACAATAAGACCTCAGCGGACACCCCAAGCCATGAACAAAAACCTGCGCTTCAGCCACAAGATCCTGCTTGCCGCCGCGCTCATCGTCATTGCCGCCTTCGCTTCGTTCACGCTGTACAACGACTATCTACAGCGCAACGCGATTCGCCAGGACCTGGACAATTACCTGCATGAGATGGGCGATGTCACTTCCTCCAATATCCAGTCCTGGCTCGCCGGGCGGATTCTCATGGTGGAAAACCTGGCCCAGAACATCGCCCTCAACCCTGAACACGACAACGTTGCCAACCTGCTTGAGCAAAATGCCCTGGCGTCGACCTTCATGGCCCGATACCTGGGCGATGCCAGCGGCACGTTCATCAACCGCCCGGACTCCAAGATGCCGGACGGCTACGACCCAAGAGTTCGCCCTTGGTACAAAGGCGCAGTAAACAGCAACGGCTCGACACTCACCGAACCGTATATCGATGCGGCGACCGGCCAGACCATCATCTCCATCGCCACCGCCTCGAAAAAAGCCGGACAAAGCGTGGGAGTGGTCGGCGGTGACCTGAGCCTGCAAACCCTGATCGAGACCCTGACCGCGCGTGACTTTGGTGGCATGGGCTACGCCTTCCTGGTCAGCGCCGATGGCAAGATCCTGGTTCACCCCGACAAAACCATGGTGATGAAATCCCTCAGCGAGGCTTACCCGACGAACACCCCGCGTATCGGTGGCGGCATCAGTGAAGTCGAGGTCAACGGCAAAACCCGCATCGTCACCTTCACGCCGATCAAAGGCCTGCCATCGGTCAACTGGTACGTCGGCCTGTCGGTGGACAAAGACAAAGCCTTCGCGATGCTCAGCAGTTTCCGTACCTCGGCGATCATTGCCACGGTCATTGCCGTGGCAATCATCATCGCCTTGCTCGGGATGCTGATCCGTATCCTGATCCAGCCATTGCACGTCATGACCCGCGCGATGCAGGACATTGCCGACGGTGAAGGCGACCTGACCCGCCGCCTGACCATCCAGAGCCAGGACGAGTTCGGCATCCTCGGCAGTGCGTTCAACCGCTTCGTCGAGCGGATCCACGGTTCGATCCGCGAAGTGTCGTCGGCGACCGAGCACGTCAACGAAGTCGCTCTGCGAGTGGTCAGCGCATCGAACTCGTCAATGCTCAACTCTGACGAACAATCGAGCCGGACCAACAGCGTGGCAGCGGCGATCAATCAGTTGGGCGCGGCGGCTCAGGAAATCGCCCGTAACGCGGCGCAGGCCTCGCACCAGGCCAGCGATGCCCGCAGCCTGGCCGAAGACGGCCAGCAAGTGGTCGACCGCAGCATTGCGGCGATGAATCAGCTGTCGAGCATGCTCAGCGCCTCCAGTACCAACATCGAGTCGCTGAACAGCAAGACCGTGAACATCGGGCAGATTCTCGAAGTGATCACCAGCATCTCCCAGCAAACCAACCTGCTGGCCCTCAACGCGGCGATTGAAGCGGCGCGGGCTGGCGAAGCCGGGCGTGGTTTCGCGGTGGTTGCCGACGAAGTGCGCAACCTGGCGCACCGCACCCAGGAATCGGCGCAGCAAGTTCAGACGATGATCGAGGAGCTGCAAGTCGGCGCCCGCGAGTCGGTCAGCACCATGAGCGACAGCCAGCGTCACAGCCAGGACAGCGTCGAGATCGCCAACCTCGCCGGGGAGCGCCTGAACAGCGTGACCTTGCGCATCGGCGAGATCGACGGCATGAACCAGTCAGTGGCCACCGCCACCGAAGAGCAAACCGCCGTGGTCGAGTCGATCAACGTCGACATCAGCGAAATCAACACGCTGAATCAGGAAGGCGTGGAAAACCTGCAATCGACGTTGCGCGCCTGTTCCGATCTTGAGCAGCAAGCGGCGCGGTTGAAGCAGTTGGTAGGCAGTTTCCGTATCTAGCGCCTGATCTGGCCCCATCGCGAGCAGGCTCGCTCCCACAAAGGTTCGCAGTGAACCTGTGGGAGCCTGCTCGCGATAGCGGCCTGTCAACCACCACAACACCTCACTGACACCCCGCCACACATCCCCAACCGAACATCTATTCTTCATAAGGGTCATCCCTAAGGAGAACAATGGATAGAACGGAGGGTTATCGTGCATATCGCTGACATCACCATGTTCTACGCACCGGCCAGCGGTGGCGTGCGGACTTATCTGGATGCCAAGCACCGCCGCCTGGGCCGCAAGCCGGGGATTCGTCACAGCTTGCTGGTCCCGGGAGCACGGCGGAGCGAGCAGGACGGTGTCTACACGGTGCCCGCCCCGGCCCTGCCCTTCGGCAAAGGCTATCGCTTCCCGCTACGACTGACGCCCTGGCGCAATGCCCTGCACGATCTGCAACCGGACCTGATAGAAGTCGGCGATCCTTACCTGACAGCCTGGGCAGCACTGGATGCGCGGCGCGAACTGGATGTTCCAGTGATTGGCTTCTATCACTCCGACTTGCCGCATTTGGCGAGCAACCGGGTGGGCAACTGGGTCACGCCGAATGTCGAAGCGTATATCCGCAAGCTGTACGGCAACTTTGACCGGGTGCTGACGCCGAGCCAGATCATGGCCGACAAGCTCATGGGGCTTGGGGTCAAAAACGTTTACGTCCAACCCTTGGGCGTGGACCTGCAAACCTTCAATCCAGACGCCCGTGACCCGGATCTGCGGGCGAAGCTGAAGATCGCCGAAGACACTCGACTGCTGATATTCGCCGGGCGAGGTTCCAAGGAGAAAAACATTCCCGTCCTGCTCAATTGCATGAAGCGTCTGGGAAACCGTTATCACCTGCTGCTGGTCGGCACCTCGGTGTCGGCACAGGTACCGGATAACGTCACGCTGATCGATGAGTTCTGCCCTGCACCACAGGTGGCCCGGCTGATGGCCAGCGCCGATGCCTTGCTGCATGCAGGCGATCAGGAAACCTTTGGCCTGGTCGTTCTCGAAGCCATGGCCTGTGGCATTCCAGTGGTCGCAGTGGCAGCGGGCGCCTTCACCGAAATCATCAACGAGCGCTGCGGCATACTTTGCGCCCCCAACAATCCAGTGGCGATGGCCAACGCAGTGCGCGAACTGTTTGCTCAGCATAACGATCTCGGTCGATCCGCCCGCCGCCATGTCGAACAGCATTACGCCTGGGATTCAGTGGTCAACAGCCTGCTGGGTCACTATTACGCAGTCCTCGGCGCCCCTTTGTCGCTGCTGAGCAATGGCTGACGCCATGAACACGCCCAGCCTGCTACTGGTGCTGCATGACGTCACCCCGCAAAGCTGGGCCGACTATCAGCCGTTTGTCGAAGCGGTGGACGCGCTCGGTGAAGTGCCGATGACCTGGCTGGTCGTCCCCGACTTTCATAAACACCACCACCTCGATAGCCATCCGGATTTTCGGAGCATGCTGACCCGCCGCATCGAGCGCGGTGACGAACTGGCACTTCACGGCTACTACCATTGCGATGACAGCCCGCCAACGGCGCGCCCCCGTGACTGGTTCATGCGCCGGGTCTACACCCATGAAGGCGAGTTCTACAGTCTTTCGCAACCGGCTGCGCTGGCCCGCCTGCTCGCCGGGATCGAATTGTTCAGCCGTTACAACTGGCCACTGGAGGGGTTTGTTGCACCGGCCTGGCTGATGAGCGAAGGCACGCGTCAGGCCCTGTGCCAGTTACCGCTGAGCTATACCAGTGATCCGCAGCACCTGTATCGCCTGCCGGATTTCTCCCGGGTCAACGCCCCAGGCCTGGTCTGGAGCGCGCGCAGTGCCTGGCGTCGTGGTGTGTCGAAGATTGTCAGCGCTCAACGCGAACTGCGCTGGCAGCACGCCCCGGTGATTCGCCTGGGCGTACACCCGGTCGACCTGCGCCATGAGTTCTCCCGCACTTACTGGCTGCAGACCCTCGAACGCTTGCTCAATGACGGCCGAGTGCCAATGACCAAGGCCCGGTGGCTGCGCACGCAAAGCGCTCAGGTCGGTCGCGCCGCATGAGTCGCGTCCTGTGGCTGGTCGCCGCCCTGCTCTGCGCGGTGCTGATTCCGCTATTGCTCGGCGCCAATGAACTATGGCCACGGCTGCAGCACTTTCCGCCGACATTGTTGCTGACGATGCCGGGCATGATCCTGCTCTGCTGGTTCACCAACTCAATACGCTTGCGCTTGTTGCTGGGTGAACAGCGCAGCCGGATAGGCCGCCTGAAATGCCTTGGGGTGGTGATGTCCACCGAGTTCGCGATTTGCGCGACCCCGGGCGGCGGCGGTGGACCGCTGACACTGATGGCCCTGCTGGCCCGCCATGGTGTGCGCCCGGCCCATGGCAGTGCGGTGTTCGCCATGGATCAGTTGAGCGATTTGCTGTTCTTTCTCTGCGCGCTGATCGCCATCGTGGTGTATGCGCTGTTTCAGCACCTGAGTCGGAATCTGGAGTGGATGCTGACATTCAGCGCCATTTCGATGGTCGGCGGCCTGTTCAGTTGCGTGATGGTGGCACGCTACCATCGCCTGCTGATTCGCCTCAGCGGGCGCGTGCTCAAGCACTTCAAGCTCAACGCTGCCACCCGGCGCCGCTGGGCACGCAAGCTGCTGCACTTTCTTGCGGCCTTCACGGAAACACTCAAGTTGCCTGCACGCACACTGATCAGCGTATTTGCGCTGACTTGCGTGCACTGGTTACTGCGCTACAGCGTGTTGTATCTGGCTTTGCGGGGGCTGGGCACGGATCTTCAGTGGGCCTGGAGCTTTTTGATCCAGATGCTCTCACTCAGCGCCGGGCAGTTCAGCCTGTTGCCGGGCGGTGCCGGCGCGGCGGAACTGACGTCGGCAGCGCTGTTGGCGCCCATGGTGGGAAAATCGACGGCGGCGGCCGCGATTCTGATCTGGCGAGCAGTGACCTATTACTTCTACTTGCTGGCCGGCGCACCGGTGTTCCTGGTGATGGCCGGGAAACCACTGCTGAACAAATTGATGAAGTTCAAACAGGCTTAGGCTAGTACGCAATCCGTAGCAGCAGCCTCGCGGGCTCGGCAGCTGCTACAGGTTAAGTGTTGCGCTCGAAGTCTTTTCAGGGCTCGCAGTTTCATCGTCAGCGACTGGCTTCAACTGCTCCCACAATTGCGCAGCGCCGGGAAACTCCGTGCCGTCTTCAGGGCTCAGCTCATCCGGGTCGTACCGACTCAGGCACCCCTCGCCCAATGTCGCGGGGGCTTTGGATGTTGCCTTATCCAGTGGATCAGCCATCTCCCCTACCTCACTCCGAAAAAAAGGGCCTGAAGCGATTGAACGCTCAGGCCCTGTTTTTTTCAATCAGTACCGATCAATCAGAACACTACGGTCTTGTTGCCATGCACCAACACGCGGTCTTCCAGGTGATAGCGCAGGCCGCGGGCCAGGACCATCTTCTCGACGTCACGGCCGAAACGCACCATGTCTTCGATGCTGTCGCTGTGGCTCACGCGCACCACGTCCTGCTCGATGATCGGACCAGCGTCCAGCTCTTCGGTCACGTAGTGGCAGGTCGCACCGATCAGTTTCACGCCACGCATCGACGCCTGGTGGTACGGCTTGGCGCCGACGAACGATGGCAGGAAGCTGTGGTGAATGTTGATCACCTTGTGGGCGTATTCGGTGCACAGTTCCGGCGGCAGGATCTGCATGTAACGCGCCAGCACCACCACTTCGGCGTCATGCTGTTTGACCAAGCGCGACACTTCGGCAAAGGCCGGCTCTTTGTCCTGCGGGTCCACTGGCACATGGTAATAAGGAATGCCATGCCACTCGACCATGCTGCGCAGGTCGTCATGGTTGGAAATCACGCAGGAGATTTCGCAGTCCAGCTCGTCGCTGTGCCAGCGGTGCAGCAAGTCGGCCAGGCAGTGGGATTCGCGGCTGGCCATCAATACCACGCGTTTTTTCTGCGCAGTGTCAGTGATGCGCCAGTCCATCGAGAACTCTTCGGCGATCGGTGCAAAGGCCTCACGAAACGCCTCAAGGCCGAACGGCAGCGAGTCGGCACGAATTTCGTGACGCATGAAGAACCAGCCACTGAGCGTGTCCGAGTGATGGCTCGCTTCAGTGATCCAGCCATTGTGTGACGCCAGAAAGTTACTGACTTTAGCAACGATACCGACGCGGTCCGGGCAAGCAATCACTAGCCGAAAAGTGCGCATGGGGGGGAAACTCCAGAACTTCGCAAAGGCCGCCATTCTAGCGATTGCGCAGCAAAACTGCAGTACTCCTGACACCAGGCCCGGTAATGCACTGCCTCGCCCTACCGATTGGCGGCCTCTGAACGCTCAACAATATTCTATTGGCGAAATACGCAAGCGGGCTTTTGTGAGTATCTGTGATGAAACCCTGACATGTTTTAACAGCGGCGTGAGGCTTTTTTTGCTGAACACTCTAATTAAATTAAATAAAAGCCGGCTTAAATGTTTACTTGATGAAACACCCTGACTATTATTGCGCCACTGTACCCTGTCATCCAGCGCCCAACATAAGGTAGTCCTCATGTCCTTGATCAACGAATACCGTGCCACCGAAGAAGCTATCAAAGAGCTGCAAGCCCGTTTGAAGAACCTGTCCCAAGACGACAAACTGCAAACCGAGCTGGAATTCGAAGGCAAACTGCGTACCCTGATGGGCGAATACTCCAAGTCCCTGCGCGACATCATCGCCCTGCTGGATCCAGAGTCCAAAGTTAAAGCACCACGCGGCGCTGTAAAAACTACCGGCACCAAGCGTGCTCGCAAGGTTAAACAATACAAGAACCCGCACAACGGCGAAGTCATCGAAACCAAAGGTGGCAACCACAAGACGCTGAAAGAGTGGAAAGCCAAGTGGGGCGGTGACGTGGTTGAAGGCTGGGCTACCCTGCTGGGCTAAGCCGCAACCCGCTTCGCAGGTTCATTTGCGAGCACCCAAAAACGCCAGCGTCCGCTGGCGTTTTTTATGCCCCGCGTTCAGGTATTTGTACAGATTGTTTCAAAGCTCCAAACGCTTGCGTAATGAGTCGACATACTCACGCCACTCGTCCAGTACCTGTTGCTGAATCGCTGTAGCACTAAGCGACCATTGCGCCATTGCCTCATTAAACCCCTGCAAGGTATTGGGCGCTCCCCATTGCGCGTCTGACAAACGTTGCTGACAGAATAATTTCCAGCGCTCGTGCTCCTCATGACTCAAGGTCTCGGGAAAGTTACGGGCACGATAACGAAATAATAATTCCGGCAAACGTTCATCATCGAACGGCCATTGCTCTTGCGCTAATTGCATCGGCTCCGCATTTCGGACTTGTTCGCATAAACGCCGGTCCCGATCACCAATGAAGCCGTCGTATAACTGTTGTTCGGGGTCCTCGCTCGGCGTGAAATCCTCGCGGGCATAAATGGCCAGAACTTTATCTCGCCATACTTCCTGTGCGTCACTTAGACGCAGTGCGCGTGCCTCATACTGCGCCATGTCCAGTTGCAATCGTTGCCGGTCTTCGGCGCGCAACACTGACAACGGAGCCACCACCGGGCAACGGTTGATGTGAATCAGTTTGAGCGGCACCGGTAATTCGCCTTCGGCCAGATCTTCGCGGCGAGTGTACAAACGCTGACGCAAGGTCTCGGCGTCCTGGTCGAGTAGCCCCTGCGGGTCGAGATGCAGGTCACAGACAATCAGTGCGTTGCGATTGCGCGGGTGCCAGGCCAACGGCAAGACCACCCCGACATAGCTGCGAGCTGCCGAGAAACGCCCGGAGATATGCACCATCGGTTGCAACAGACGGATCTGATCCATGACCTTCTGCTTGCTGCGCAGCTTGAACAGCCAGTCGTAGAGTTTTGGCTGCTTGTCGCGAATCAACCGCGCCAGGGCAATCGTCGCGCGCACATCGGACAACGCATCGTGAGCCTGGCCATGGTCGATGCCATTGGCGGCGGTCAGGCGTTCGAGTTTCAACGTGACGCGCCCTTCCTCTTCAGGCCAGACAATTCCGTCCGGGCGCAACGCGTACGCCGCGCGCACCACATCGATCAGATCCCAGCGACTGTTACCGCCCTGCCACTCCCGCGCATACGGATCAAAGAAATTCCGGTACAGGCTGTAACGGGTCATTTCATCATCGAAGCGCAAGGTGTTGTAACCGGCACCACAGGTTCCGGGGGCCGCGAGCTGCGCATGAACCCGGGTCATGAAGTCGGCCTCACTCAGGCCTTGCTCGGCCAGGCGGCCGGGGGTGATGCCGGTAATCACGCATGCCGCCGGGTGAGGCAGGATGTCGTCGCTCGGCTGGCAGTAGAGATTGACCGGCTCGTCGATCTCGTTGAGCTCGAGGTCGGTGCGAATCCCGGCCACTTGCAGCGGACGGTCGCAGCGCGGTGAGATGCCTGTGGTTTCGTAGTCGTACCAGAAGATGGAGGTCACGGGGCGTTCCTGAACTTGAGACGGGCGAAGTCTAGGCGCTCAAGCGCGGCGCCGACCAGCAATCTTGCTATTCAAGCATTTCTGGTTGATACCTTGTCATACATAGTTATGTCGTTAGCACAACGAAGGCTGCTAGCATCGAATCGTTATTGAATCCCAACCATCAGGTTGATCATGCGCAAGACTTCAGCACCGCCAAGGAAAGCAACGCTGCCCCCGCCACTGGACACGCGGCATCAGGTTGAAACGCCGGAAGGCATCGACCTGCCGCTGCGACCGGCCGGGTTGATGCCCCGTGTACTGGCGTTTGCCATTGACCTGGGGGTGCGCGGGCTGGTGCTGGGCTTGCTGTTTGTTGTCCTGGCCTTGCTGGGGAGCGTCGGCATCGGGCTCGGCTCGGTGCTGCTGTTTCTGGTCAGTTGGTGGTACATGGTGCTGTTCGAGGTCCTCAACCAGGGCCGCTCGCCGGGTAAACAGCTGATGGGGTTGCGCGTCGTGCATGACGATGGAACGCCCATTGGCTGGCCGGCCTCGCTGATCCGCAACCTGCTGCGGTTCGTCGACATGCTGCCGTTCGGCTACAGCCTCGGTGCCATCAGCTGCCTGCAGCATCCGACGTTCAAACGGCTGGGCGATATTGCGGCCGGCACACTGGTGATCTACCGCGAACAGGCGGTCACCCGACCACAGATTCCGCAGGCGCCGGCACTGCACCCGCCCTTTGCGCTAACTCTCAATGAGCAACGCGCGGTGCTGGGTTTCGCCGAGCGTCAGGCGGAACTCTCCAGCGAGCGGGTCAATGAGCTGGCAAGCATCCTCGCCGAGCCGCTCCACGTTTCACCCTCCCACGCGGTTGCCGAACTCAATGGCATCGCGCGCGGTTTGCTGGGGCCAGCATGAAGCAGAGCCTTTTCGAAAATCGCCATCGGACCGAATGGGATCAATTTGCCCAACGGCTCGATTCGCTTGAACGCGGCAAAGCCGATGTCGAGGATTGCACCGCGTTCCCCAAGGATTACCGACGGTTGTGTCAGCACCTCGCGCTGGCACAGGAGCGCGGCTACAGCAGCTACCTGATCGACCCTTTGCAACAGCTGGTATTGCGCGGGCACCAACAGCTTTACCGCCATCGTGGCCGGGTCGGCGCCCATCTGCTGGCCTTTGTCCTCGCCGGCTTTCCTCGACTGGTCCGTGAGCAATGGCCTTTCGTGCTGGCCTCGAGCCTGCTGTTTTTCGGCTCGCTGGTGGGCATCGGTTTGCTGGTGTACCTGCACCCCGAGATGATCTACAGCCTGGTCCCGGCCCAACAGGTTGCCGAGATACAAGGCATGTACGACCCGGCAGCCGGTCACCTGGGGCGCCTGGGCGAACGCGCAGCCAGCGATGATTGGGTCATGTTCGGCTACTACATCATGCACAACATCGGCATCGCCTTTCAGACCTATGCCAGCGGTTTGCTGTTTGGCCTGGGCAGCGTGTTTTTCCTGTTCTTCAACGGTTTGATGATCGGTGCGGTTGCCGGTCACCTGACGCACATCGGCTATGGGGAAAACTTCTGGTCGTTCGTCGTCGGCCATGGTGCCTTCGAACTCAGCGCCATCGCCCTGGCCGGTGCGGCAGGCCTGCAACTGGGTTGGGCGCTGATCGCCCCCGGCCGCTTGCCACGCGGTGAAGCCCTGCGCCTGGCGGCTCATAAAAGCGTCTTGATGATCTGCGGTGTCATGCTGTTTCTACTGCTTGCTGCGTTCATCGAGGCCTATTGGTCATCCCGCAGCGGGCTTGCACCGCTGGTCAAATACCTGGTGGGCGCAGCCCTCTGGTTAGTGATGGCGACTTACCTGATGGTTGCCGGACGTACACGCCATGCGCCTGAGTGACGCCAGCGTGGTCATTCGCCCTCGTACCACTTGGGAAGCCATGGACCTCGGCGTTCTGCTGAGCCAGCAACATCGCCGCCTGCTGATGGCCAGTTGGGCGATTGTCACGCTGCCGGTGTTTGCCCTGCTGAGCCTGTTGCTGTGGGACTCGCCCTCAATGGCCGTGCTGCTGTTCTGGTGGTTGAAACCGGCGTTCGAACGATTGCCGCTGTACATCCTCTCCAGCGCCCTGTTCGGCGAAACCCCGACCTTGAAGCAAGCGCTACGCCAATGGCCGCGACTGCTCAAACCGCAGCTGCTGGCCAGCCTGGCCTGGCGGCGTTTTGGCCTGAGTCGCAGTTTCATCATGCCGGTCGTGCAGCTTGAAGCGCTCAGCGGTCTGGCACGCCAGCAGCGCCTGGACGTGCTGCAACAGCGCGATCGCGGCGCAGCACGCTGGCTGACGCTGATTGGCACGCACCTGGAGGCCGCCCTGTGGATCGGTCTGATGGTGCTGTTCTATCTATTGCTGCCCGCACAAATCGAACTGAACTGGAACTGGCAAACGCTGATCGCCACCCCTGAGCAAGACTGGCTCTGGCTGGACCACCTGATCAATGCGCTCTACGCGCTGATCCTGATCCTGTGGGAACCGATCTATGTCGCCTGCGGTTTCAGCCTGTACCTGAACCGTCGCACCCGACTCGAAGCCTGGGATATCGAACTGGTGTTCCGCCGTCTGCGCCAGCGCCTGAGCAGCGTCGCTGCCTGCCTGCTGATGCTCGGGCTACTGTGGTTGCCCGCCACGCAGCCACTCTGGGCCGCCGAACCCGCCAACGCCCCCGGCAGCCCGCGCCTGCTCCAACAGCCGTTGACCAGCCAGGCCGCGAGCAACAGCATCAAGGCCATACTCGATACGCCACCGTTCAAGAACCCGCAGACCGTTACCCACTATCGTTTTGGTAAAGACACGCCCGATCAACCTGCCAACATGCAAACACCGGGTTGGCTCAAAGCGTTTTTCGCACTGTTCGACAGCCAGCGCTTCGCCGGCCTGGCGCAGGTCATCGAGGTGCTGCTGTGGGCGAGTGTCATCGGTGCCATTGCGCTGCTGATCTGGCGTTACCGCGATGGATTGCGGACCTTGGTCAGCCGCCGTCCAAAACTGCGCCAACCGCCCGCACACCCGGCGCCAGTGCAACTGTTCGGCCTTGATCTTGGCCGCGAAACCCTGCCGGACGATATCGCCGCCAGCGTCGAAAGCCTCTGGTCGACCCAGCCCCGCGAAGCCCTCGGGCTGCTCTACCGGGCCTTGCTCAGCCGTTTGCTGCACGACTTCAACCTCCCGCTGAAAACCGCCGACACCGAGGGCCAGGTGCTGGAACGGGTCCAGCAGTTGCAAGCGCCGGCTCTGCAAACCTTCAGCAGCACGTTGACGGTGCACTGGCAGAACATGGCCTATGGGCATCGCTTGCCACCGGCGCATCTGCAACAGGAACTCTGTGATGGCTGGCGGGCGTTGTTCGGCCCGGGAGCTTCGCGTTGAATCGGCGCCTGATCCCCGGCCTGCTGATTGCCGGGCTGCTCGCTGCATTGGCGGTTTATCTGTACCAGCAGGCCACGCCCTATCAGGAAGTCATCGACCACGGCCCTTCCCCCGAAGCCCGGGCCAACCCGTACCTGGCGGCCGAACACTTTTTGCGTCAACAAGGGCTGACCGTGACTCACGCCAACAGCCTCGACATCCTGCCGTATCTGGAACCGCATCAGCAGAGCCTGTTACTGCTCGGTGATCGCGCCAACTTGACCCCGCGCCAGGCCGATCAGCTGCTGAACTGGACCCGGGCCGGTGGACGTTTGCTGTTTGTGGCCGAAGCCTTGTGGGATGAAAAAACCGGCAAGAGCGGCGACCTGCTGCTCGACCGGGTGCAACTGCATCAAGCCATGAGCAAGGACCTCAAGGATCCACCGCCTGATGCCGAGCCTGATCCTTACCCGAACCTGACCAAACTCTATCTCGAAGACGAAGACGCTCCGGCCTACGCCGGCTTCGATCCGCAGTTCCACCTCGAAGACCCGAAAAACCTCGCGCAGTCGTGGGCCAACAGCGCGTTGGCCACTCACATGATGCAACTCGGTTATGGCTTGGGTTCGATCACGGTGGTCACTGACGCCGAACTGTGGAAGAACCCGAACATCGGCCAATACGACAATGCCTGGCTGCTCTGGTACCTGTATTCGGACACCGGCGTGACCCTGCTCTTCAATATCGATCACGACAACCTGCTGACCTTGCTGCTGCGTTATTTCCCGCAGGCATTGGTGGCGCTCATCGCGTTGATCGGCCTGTGGATCTGGCATGCCGGGTTACGTCAGGGCCCTGTGCAGGCACCGGCCCCCAAAGCCCGCCGACAACTTCAGGAACACTTGCGGGCCAGCGCAGACTTCATGCTGCGGCGCAACGGTCAGCGCAGCCTGCTGCTGGCGCTGCAACACGATGTGCTGCGCCGCGCCCGACACCGTCACCCAGGCTTCGAACAACTCGGCGTTGCCGAACAATGGCAGGTGCTCGCGCGCCTGACCGGCCAACCGACCCGCGCCATCAGCCAGGCACTTGGCCCGCGGCTCGAACAGCGGTTGTCCCGCGCTGAGTTCAGCCGTCTGGTCGCCCACCTGCAAACCCTCAGGAATGCCTTATGAATGACTCCATCGAACCTGCCGGCCAGACCCATGCCGCCCAACAGCGCCAGCGCGCCAGCCAACTGGCGCAAGCCGTGCGCCTTGAATTGCAAAAGGCCGTCATCGGCCAGGACGTAGTCATTGACGATGTGCTCAGTGCGCTGATTGCTGGCGGACACGTGTTGCTCGAAGGCGTTCCGGGGTTGGGCAAGACCTTGCTGGTACGCGCCCTCGCCCGCTGTTTCGGTGGCGAGTATGCGCGTATTCAGTTCACCCCGGACCTGATGCCCAGCGACGTCACCGGGCATGCGGTGTACGACCTGCAAACCGAGCAGTTCAAACTGCGCAAAGGACCGCTGTTCACCAACCTGCTGCTGGCCGACGAAATCAACCGCGCACCGGCGAAAACCCAGGCCGCGCTGCTCGAAGCCATGCAGGAACGCCAAGTCACCCTTGAAGGCCGCGCCCTGCCCATCGCGCAACCGTTCATGGTGCTGGCGACGCAAAACCCCATCGAACAGGAAGGCACTTATCCGCTGCCCGAAGCGGAGCTCGACCGTTTCATGCTCAAGGTGCGCATGGACTACCCCGATGCTGCTCAGGAGCTGGACATGGTCCGTCAGGTCAGCCGCTCGACCCGCGCCGACATGCTCGATGTGCAACCGTTACGCACCGTCCTGCAAGCCAAGGATGTACTGGCCTTGCAGCGAATCGCCAGCGACCTGCCGCTGGATGAACAGGTCCTGGACTACGCCGTGCGCCTGGCGCGCACCACCCGCAACTGGCCCGGCCTGACCCTCGGCGCCGGTCCACGGGCGACGATTGCCCTGGTGCGGGTCGCACGGGCACGGGCGCTGCTGCGCGGTGGCGAGTTCGTGATTCCGGATGACATCAAAGGCTGCGCGCTGGCCGTGTTGCGCCATCGCGTGCGCATCGCCCCGGAGCTGGACATCGAAGGGCTGGAGGTCGATCAGGTGCTCAGGCAACTGCTCGATCAGGTTCCGGCGCCAAGGATATGAAGGTTTCCCCCCCAATGAGATCCGTAGGGGAAAGGCGCGTGCAAAGTCGTACCTTCGGGAGTCGGCTGAATCGATGAAACCCACCCGCCTTTTGCTGATCTGGCTCGCAGCCCTGCTGGGCCTGAGCATCGTGCTCGGCACTTTCAGGGCGCTGGGTCTCAGCGTTGCACCGAGCCTGTTGTCGATCAACTGGGGCTTGCTGCTGGCGCTTCTATTGCTGGCGTTGCTCGATGCCGTCCGGCTCATGCGTCTGCCGTCGCCCCGCGTGCAACGTCAGATGCCCGGCAGCCTCGCGCTCGGACGCTGGAGTGAAGTCCATGTGGAGATTGCGCACGACTATTCGCAACCACTGAACGTGCAACTGTTCGACCACGTCCCCGACGGCCTGAGTTTCGAACACCTGCCGCAATCGGTCGAGCTGCAACCTGGCCAGCACAGCCTGATCAGCTATCGCCTGCGTCCTCTGCGGCGCGGCCATTTCAGCTTCGAGCGCTGCGAAATCAACCTGCCCAGCCCCTTCGGCTTATGGTCCGCCCGACGCTACCTGAACGTCACCGACAGCACCCGCGTCTACCCGGATTTCGCCCGCCTGTACGGCGCGCAGTTGTTGGCCGTCGACAACTGGCTGAGCCAGCTCGGCGTGCGCCAGCGGCAACGGCGCGGGCTGGGTCTGGAGTTTCATCAACTGCGCGAATTTCGCGAAGGCGACAGCCTGCGCCAGATCGACTGGAAAGCCACCGCCCGCCAACGCACACCGATTGCCCGGGAGTATCAGGACGAGCGCGACCAGCAAATCATCTTCCTGCTCGATTGCGGCCGTCACATGCGCAGCCAGGACGGAGAACTGGCGCATTTCGACCATGCGCTCAACGCCTGCCTGCTGCTCAGCTACGTGGCGTTACGTCAGGGTGACGCCGTCGGCCTGAGTACTTTCGCCAACGAACACCCGCGCCACCTCGCCCCGGTCAAAGGCACCGGCCAGCTCAACGTGTTGCTCAACACTGTTTATGACCTCGACAGCAGCCAACGCCCGGCCGACTACCAGGCCGCCGCCAGCCAATTGCTGGCCCGGCAGAAACGTCGGGCGCTGGTGGTGCTGATCACCAACCTGCGTGATGAAGACGATGAAGAACTACTGAGCGCCGTCAAACGCCTGGGCAAACAGCATCGCGTACTGGTCGCCAGTTTGCGCGAAGAGGTACTCGACACGGTGCGCCAAACACCGGTGCAAACCCTGGACGAAGCGCTCGCCTATTGCGGCACGGTGGACTACTTGAACGCCAGAGCCGAACTCCATGAGCGGTTGAGTGCTCATGGAGTGCCAGTGCTGGACGTGCGGCCCAGTGAACTGGGCGCGGAGTTGGTGACGCGGTATTTGAGCTGGAAAAAAGCCGGAGTGCTTTAGTGCTTTAGTGCTTGTCGGGCTCGATGATAACGTCTGGGTCAGACTCACGGGTTTGCGCGGCCACTTGACATCTCACGCCGCCCACGAAGGTTGAGTCCCTGGAGGTGATCACAACTGCAAACTCCTCTCCCACCGGAACCTGAATGTTCACTGTCCAGTTAAAACGGTCGTCCACTTTTTGGAACTCACCCGCCGGAGGCGTAAATGTAACCTCCGGCCGAGCGCTAAAAATTGCAAACTCTTTGCCCTTATGCTTGTCAGTCGGGGCTATCCCTATTGCAATGTCCAAATTCTGCTGCATTTTCACAAGCAGGTGGGGGAGCAAGACAGGTTTGTGATTCACCCAGATAAGCTCATACGATGAAAAAACCCAGACTTTTTTCGATAGCGTCAACTCATTCCCCGCTCCCACATTCACCGTAGCACTCACCACAGCAAAATGACTGTCGGGCACCTGTGTCGGGGTGAACGTCTTCGTTGCCCACCCCTCGGCATTGGTTAACGATTTGGTGTCCGGCAACCCGGTAAATTTCCAGAGCACCTCGGTCCCCTGTGGCGCACCTTGTACATGAGCATCTGCGGTCAAGTCCGAGTCAAGAGCTGCCACCGATCTGGATACCTTCATTTCGGTTATCTCGTGAGGGGTCACGACGGTGTAAACCAACGACTTGCTGACATCAAAACCTACCGTCGCCGTCAGCGAATGCGCCCCCAACTCCGGCGGTGTGAAGGTTATCCGCGATGTTCCATCCGCCTCGGTTGCGGTTGGCGGCAAGGTCAATCGCGCAAACGCCCACCGGACTCCTATCCCCCCAACAGGCTGTCCATCGGCACGGGAAACCACTGTCACCACAGCATCGGTTTCTTGCCCCAGTTGAATACTCGGTTTAGAACTGGTCAACGACTCGATGACCGGAACCAGCCCGCCATACACCAACAGTGCCGTGTCCCAGCCACCCACACCGCCTCTGACCGTAGCCGTCAGCACTCCGTTACCTCCTGCAGTCAGCGCGAAGGTCAACGTTGCAATGCCATCCTTGTCGGTGATTGAGGACGTCAACACTCGCCCCGAGAAGTCCCACATGACCTCGACGCCTTCCAGCGGCTTTCCGGTATGGCTGGAAACAATCGTTGCCTGCGCATGAGCCTCTGACTCCTCAGCCACACCTTTTTCAACAGTATTGACCTCAATGAGTTCAAGGATCTCGCGTGGCTCGTTCAGCGTAAAGGCCAGGGATACGGAGTCCGAGTGAACCTCATCCCCGACCGTTGCCGTCAGCTCACCGGCTCCTGCGGTGAACGGTTTGAAGCTGATCCTTGCCACGCCATAGAAGTCGGTCAGCGTTTTAACCACACCCAGATCGGGACTGCGCCAGGTCACGGTCCAACCGGCCATTGCTTTACCGCTTATGGCAGACACCACCGTGACCTGTTCATGAAGCACCTGTTCCCAGTCGAGCGTTTGATGAACGCGGTTGTTCCCGATGATTTTCAGCACCTGCGAACCAGTCCCCAACGACATGGGATTGGCCGGTGACAGGTTCTGCAACCTCGACGCCGCCAGGCGCAGCGCAAAGCTCCCGTCCTTCAGATCATCACATTTGAGCGTGTAGCTTAATTTCCCCTCACTAAACCGCTGCGGCACACCGAGGGCCGACGAGAACTTCAGGCCAAGTGCAGCAGGGCCGGTCCCGGTCAACCCAAGCGTCAGCTCTTGGTCACGCAGCGCGCTGTCCGCGTCCACCTGCAGGTCGATACGGTGCTCGCCTTTGCGGCGCGGGAAATACGTTTTGGTACCCCAAGGCTGGTCGGGTTGCCGATCAAACCGAACGACAAGCCCCTTCCACGGATCGCTTGGCAGCACGTTGACCGTCATGGTGCGCTTGTCCTCATAACCGTCATAAGGGCTAGCGACGAGTACCTCGACGTTATGCGGTTGCGCGGCCGTCGGCAGCAAGCCATAGCCGGACAACCCATGTTCATCGGTTTCCACCTTGCTCGAAGCACCCGCCGTCCACGTCACAGGCACCTGCGCTACCGGCTGCCGGGTGAAACTGGAGATCACCTGCACCCACTGCCAGGCACGATCCTGCCCGACGACCGGGTCCACGGCCGCTTCGTGCAGCGCCTCGATCCTGACTTTGTTATGCCCCAGTTGCATCTCATTGACCGTGGAGGTCAGCTTGAGCTGAGGCAGCTCCAGCGCCAGTGCAAACTGACCGTTGTTCTGACTGACGGTGAAGTCCAACGCCCAGGGCGCGCCCCCGGCGCTGATCACCTGAGGCAGGTGCAACGCAGGGGTAACGCTTGCGCCCAGTTCGTCGGCCGGCGTGCCCGACCACGTCAGCATTACATCCAGCCCGATCAGCGGGCTCAGGGCATTAACCAGAAAGTTGAAATGATGAAGAGCGCCCAGGCACGGGAAGAGTGTCTGGTTACCCTGCGTTGCCGATACCTGATCGAACAGCACGCTCGCTTCATCGGCCAGATCGCTGGACAGTAAACGCCCGGACAGCACCCGTGCTTCAGGTAACGCATCGCTCTTCAGAGAAAACTCGAACAAACTGCTGCGGCTGGAACCAAACACAGAGCTCAACCGCCATTCCCAACCACCTTCCGGCGTGGCGGTCGGCGGCCCGATGGTTAGCCCCAGGTCTGGGCTCTCGGTAGACCGAGTCAAGGTCATGGGTTTGCCGGCCACCGGGCTACCTGGCATCGGTGTCACGCGAAAGGTAGGCGACTCGCCCCGCAGGCAGACGATGCCAACTCTGGCCAAATCCACTGACGCGCCATCCAGATGAAACTCCGCTTTCCCGTTCCAGGAACTGCTCGCCACTGGCGTCACATCAAACTGACGCTCAATCGGCGACATGTCCGCGTGTGCCCGGACCTTCGCGGTGACGGCGTAAGGATCTGCATTTTCCGGCTCATCTGAAACACTGGCCCAACCACCTGCCCCCGTGATAGTGGACACCGTGCCATTGGGCCCCTCCCACTCAACCAGAGCCTTGACCACCGGATCACCGGGGCCGCTGGCGAGGACGTGCAACACCTGCACCATCAGCAGCGCACGCCCCCCCTCGTCCACCACCGGGGACGTGTTGAACGTTCGCACCGCTCCGATCTCGACCACGTTGCGCGCCAGCGACATTGGTTTTTTACGCGAAGGGAGCAACAGCTTCGAGCAGCCCAGCAGCAGCTCGAACTTGCCGTCGAGGTCGTCACCGCAGGTCAGCATCCAGAGCAGTTCGGTGACGGTGACCAGCACCCGTTCGTTGAGCTCGGGACTCACCGTCACCCCCAACTCGGCAGGAGACGAGTCGCCTTCCCAGGACAACCACAGCTGGGTACCCAGCAACGGACTGTCGGCAGGCAGTTTCAGCGTCACCGGGTATTGGCTGCCGCGATTGGGGTAACCGATCTTCTCGTCCCAAGGGGTAGGCTTGCCGTCAACAACGGCCATGACGTCTTTCCAGGGATCGGTCGCCAGCACCAGAACGTCAAACGATTGAGTGAACACACCGCTGGGGTAGTACAGACTCGCCACCGATGCCGTGATGATGAACTTACCAGCAGCAGTCGGTGTGTGGTTGAAGTAAACCCACCCTTCTTCATCGGTGAGGAGGGCTACCCCCTGCCGTTCACCATTGACACTCCAGGTCACTTCCCGCCCGGCCAACGCTTGCGCGGTGTAATACGACACCACTTTAACGCCCAGCCGAACACTCTGTTCGTACTCGAAAACCGGATAATAGGCCGCCTCCAGCACCTCACCGAACTCCAGCCGGTGATGCCCAAGCGAAGCCTGGATCGGGTAAGCATCGGCGGTGTACTGGTTCAGCAGGTTGAACGAAAACTCATGAGGCCCGTCGCCTTCGACCTCCGGGCAATCAACCCCCCACGGCAAATCGAGTGGATGGTCGATGCCAAGCGCCGGCGTCGTCACCACGGCGCCCTGCGGATTATCCTCACTGGTCAAGGAGGCATGAGTATTCAGCCAGGCATTCTCCGCAGCAGGCTCAACACCAAGACTGTGAGCACAATCCCCGGTCGCCCCCAGACACAGGTACAACGGACGATCTGGCGACTGCGGCGTGCCGTCAAACGTCAACTGCTGCAACGCCAAGGGCCCCAGATGCAGGTGGATGTAGATCCGGGTGATGTAGATGATCTTCCCAAAGTCATCATCTCGTGGGCTGAACACGCTGACACGAACCTTGTCGTGTCTCTTGAGCGGCAGCGTCAGCTCGACCTCGTACTTGACAGGCTCGAAGGCCATCGGTTGCCCATCAGCACGAGGCGTCTTGTTCACCTGGCCATGGCCTGGAGGAAGCGGGATCACCTGCGCAGGTTCCGGGTTCCCTTCAATGCCGATTTCCACCCTGCCAGCTTTGTCATGCCACGATTCGCAGAGAAAGCCGATGAAGTAACGAGCATCAGCACGAAGGTCCTTTGGCGCCTCGATAATCTGACTGACCGACGCCTCATTCCCGACCGTCAGACAATAAATCTCTTCGCCCTGATAGCTGACTCTTACCCGATTGACCCACCCGGGAGTGGGCTGGACACTTTCCCAAGAAGAATACCCTTCGCGAAAATCACCATTGAGCACCAGGCTCGCATTGGCCTGGATGACTGGTTCACTCATGACGGCTTACTCCTGTCCCTGTTCTGTTTAGCCGGTGCGTATCAGCGTTCGATCCGCACGCTATGGATCGACACGCTTGACCAGCTCCTCGACTTTTCGGGTGAATGTCGGGTCGCCCACCTTGGCGGTGTAACGAATGCGCACGATGATGTCGGTCAGCGAGGCCAGCATGGATTTCTGCGGCTCCTTGAGTGGCCACGGGAAGTGCAGCGTCCAGTGCGATACCGCCCCCGTGCATTCGAAGGGGTTGAGCAAGCCTTCATCGGGTTTCACCGTGGCCATACCGGTGTCCCCCACGCCTACCGACAAAGTGATTTGCTGGCCGCTGCGCAGGTTGAACCGCACATCCGCCGGGGCCACCGCGTTTGCGGGTTTATGCAGGTATTCCACCGAACGGGTCGAGGCCTTGGTGGCGGTGATGCTGCTGACCTGCAACAACGTGGCTTTTATATTTTCGTAAGGTCCTGTCAACGCAGGGATATCGACTTCTACCGTGCTGATCTGCCGACAGTAATGACCGGGATGGTCGCGATCGAAGAGCAGTTGCGTGAACCTGAACTCCAGGCTGCCGGTCTTTTGCAGCGCATCCAGTGCCGACGCCCAATCAACGAAGCCCACTTGCGGCCCCACGGTGTCATTGAACAATTGCCGCAGGGAAATCGTCTTGACCAACTCCTGACGTCGCTCATGGCGATGCAGGTATTCGCGCTCCATGCGCAGCAAGTGAACCTTCAGGTGTTCGCCCGCCGTAAGGCCGTGGCGCTCGTCCAGCCAGACCTGTGGCAGGGGAATCTGCGAGTCGTAATCACCGGTCTCAAAGCTCAGCGACGCCTGCGCGCTCATGCACAGACTGACGACCGCGTCATAGGCCTGATAATGCAAGGCCTTGAGTTGACCCAGCAGCCAGCCGAACAACTCGGCATTGGTCGCGCGTTTTTTGATGAAGGTGTAGAGCGTCAGTGCCTGGGCATTGGCCTGCAGGGTTTGCCGCAGGTTGGCCCTGGCGGCTTCGACGGCATGATTTTGCGCAGTGATTTGCTCGGTAAGTGCGCGCTCTTCAGCTCGCGCCTGTTGACCTTGCAGTTGCCATTCGCCGCGACGACGGCGGTAGGTTTCAGTGGTGGCCATTTTCTCGGCATCCAATGCCACACCGGAAGCCATGAGTTTAGAGACGACGCCGACGACTTTTGCCAAATCACCGACGCTTTCCACACCGAATCCGATTGGAACAGTTGCCTTGACAGCAGCTCCGACACCCTCGCTTATCGCACCTGCCAGCGTGTAGGTTTTCGACAGATAGAGCATATCCATCACCTTATATTCCGCATCACTCACATTGCTCACAACCTTGGCCTCATACGCAACAGCCCGCTCAGTCGCCACCGCCTTGCTCTGCTCCAACGCGGTCACACTCGCGTCCATTTGCTTGATGATTTGCTCCTGCAAGGTCTGGGCGTACGCCCCCAGGTCCACCAGATGACTGCGCTGCAACTCTTCCATTTCAGCCCGATCACGCTGTTCGAGCAGGCGCAGTATCTGGACACCGTAATCCTGCAGCGTCTGCACGGCACGCAACGCGGCTTCGAACATGACCCGCCAACGGAACGCCACGACCTGCACCTGCCCGCCCATCGGCCGTGGCGAACCAGCGCCGCCAGCCGCCAGATCCTGCAGCAACCGTTTGGGGTCCGTCGGCGGGCTGAAGAGCGGAATATCCAGTGTTTTGCCATCGATCGTGAGGTTGTTGCGCAGGTTACTCAGGCGCATGCCGGGCACCTCGAACAGTTCGAGCAATTGCTCGTTGATCGGTAATTCAAAACCTTCGATACCGAGCATCCCGAGTGCAGGTGCCTGCTTAGCCCCGGCCGGCACATCCGCGAGGGTGAACGCGAGGTTTTCTTCGAACTGTTCCAGCGCAGGCCGAACGTCGGTATKGGTCATCAATTGTTCGACGGTTTTCGACTGCCAGCGGTTGACGGTCCTTGCCGTAGGGGCCTTCCCCATCAAGGACTCGGCCTGCACGTAGTACAACCTGGCCGCCACCAGGCTGTCACGGGTGAGTTGGCGGTAATACCAGTCACCCCAGGCGATCAGGTTATTGACATACTCGGTGAACGCCACCCTCTGAAAATGCCGAGGGGCCGAATAACCGATCGCATCCGGGTCGGTCGGGGCCTCGGCTTCACAACCCAGGTTGCCGGGCCCCGTCAAGGGCCGGCAGCGCCAATAAAGGGGCTTGGGTGGCGTGGTTTCGGAATCTGCCGGGGCCTGCGGGGCGAACAGGTAATGCAGCCATTGTTGCGCCTCCGCAAAGCGGTTTTCAGCGCTCAACCGTGACGCCACCAGATGCGGCAGATGGAAAAACAGCTCCCAGAAGAACAGCCCGTTGGCGCCATCGAACGGGCCGTTCGGCTCGTCAATGGAACCTGCGGCCGGGTCCGGTTCTTTCAGATGCTGGGTTTCCCAATCCAGCACGGCATCGACCGAAATATTGGCGCGCTGCACCAGTTCGGGACCCATCAACGAGTTCAGACGCACCTGTTTGAGGTACGGTTCAGGCAGGTTGAGGGTGAGGGTGAGGGTGAGGGTGAGGAATTGCGCGCCCTAGGCGTTGGTCTTGTCCAGTGACGGTGGGACAAAAGAGGCGGCCGCACCCACTGTCACTACATATTTTTTGCGCCCGAGCCCATCAGTTGCGGTAGATCCACCGAATGTAAAGCTGACGGGGCTCACAAATCCACCCGCCTGCCGGTGAACGGCAATCCAGCTGGTACGCCAGCCACCCGCGCTGGAGAAGGTCCCTTTGGTTGGTCCGGGGTCTCCCCCCGCCCCGTTGAGTAACGTCAAATCGAAGTTCTTATCACTTCCTACAGCACCCGGTTTCACCGCGCAAAGGCCTCTGACCAGAAGAACATCCTGCGTGGCAACACGCAAAACAACGGTTTGCAAGGAGTAGTAATCGGTCAGGCCACCGGTGGCTTCGATGGACTCGTCAACAGTCGAAAGATTTTGTTGCAGGATCGGATGCTGCACGATGCCTGAATCGACAAAGCGATGGTCTGCCAATGGATCCAGCCAGTGCCCATTTTCAGCGATTTCACGGAACAGGACATCACGTGCCAGGTACACATCGATAGGGTTCGCGGGAGCCGCCCCCCCCTGACGACTACGGTTAGTCAACAACACCCCCAACTTGCCTTTGGGGTGCTGCTTGTCGACCAATACCGTAGCGATCAGCCGAGCCCCCTTCGACAAGTCGCCGCCCTGTTCCCGGTCAAGCAAGGAAAACGGTGCCGACCAATGACCGTTCTGGGCCATGAACGCCAGGTTGATGTTCAGCTTTTGCGGCAAGGACACGTCATCGCCATTGACCACCTTAGGGTGCAACTGCGCCCAGACCAGACACAAACGCCCGCCCCAGAACACCGCCCGTATATCCAGCACCTCCCCCCCTACGGGAATCTCGACCGGCTGCCATTCACCCCACGCGGCAGGGTTGATCGCCCGGCAACTGGGCGTCAGTTCAACCTCGGCCTTGCGCCAAAAATACTGAAAAGGCTGAATCCGCTGCCGGGCAACACAGTAATAATCCGCTCTCGTGGAGGTAAGGGGCGCTGTGAGCGAGGTGCCGTCCATATAGCAACTGATCACCTCCAGGTTGCAGGTCTGTTCGAATTCTTGCAGGTATTCCTTCAAGGCCACCTGCACGGAATCAGTGCTCAGGCGCGTCTGGTTCAGATTGTTCTCAAGGGCTTTGAACAGGCTGGTCTTGCGCTGGCGTACATAGGGGTTGATGTAGTTTTCCGGGTACAGGGCAATCATCATCAACGCCGCCCAGTCCGGGTAGTTGTTGTAGAGCTCCCAGGTTTGCAGATCCCGTTTATCGAATTCGTAATCTGAATACCCCGGTTCCAGCTTGCGATACGCCGCATGAATGTAGTCCTGGGCACTACTGATGGCATTGGAAACCAGGGAGCTCTGCACCGGATAACTGTCCAGCGGGTCCATGCGCAGGAGTTCGAGCAGGTCCACCGGTCTTTTCAGGAAGTGGAACTTGCTGTCAACATCAGGAGGCAAGCCCTTTTTGACCTGCCCGATGCAATACTCGACCAATGCCGTACGACGCTGTTCGAGCAGTGCGGCGATCTTGTTGTTTTCCATAACCCTTGCTCCTGAGGTCTCACCAAGTTGTACGTGGTCATGCAGCGGGCGTCTGATCGTCAGGCATCCTCTTTAACGGAAGTAGGACCGGCGAAGGTAATAGACTCAAAAATCGCTGTTTCAGAGCTGTCCGGGCTGGTAACGCCGACCTCGAATGTCCCGCCTGTGGGACTGGAGACGAAAACTCGCGTGATCCCCTCCTGATTGGTCACCCCCTCGGCTGGCCGGATAATCAAGAAAGGCATGATGCTCCCAGGATCAGACTTGGCCTCACTGCTCCACTTCACTGGCATGCCAATACCCCAATTGCGATAACCGTCCTGCATCACGGCATACAGCTCGACTTCCCCACCAGCCGGCACTACGCCATCTGGCACCTGGGACTTGAGCGGTCCCGGAAATCTCATCGTGGTTTTATCGGCACCGATCACCACGCTCGGCGCTTGCTGTTTTGGATGCTGGTCCAGCCAGAAACGTGGCGTTTCCGTGCCCATGACGTTGCCCGGAATAAACTCGACGGTCGACACTCCATCTATCCCGGTATTGTTCTGCTTGATACTGCCCAGTGAGGTATTCCAATACACGGTGACCCCGTTCAAGCCCTTGCCTGCATGGTTCTTGACGGTCACTTTGAAGATGGCTTTTTCCCCCGGCTTATTGGCCACCAGCACCGTACGATCCACCTCGCAGGTAAGCTTGACCATGTGCTCCAGGGCTTCATCTTCATTGGGAATCAGTCGCGCGGGCGGGGTATTCAGGCTGAGCAGTGCATGTTCGGCAGCCAGTGCGTAAGCCGGTTTGTCGATTTTTGCCGGGAGCATGCCCATCAGGAAAATCGTCTGGGCATCCATGCCGCTGCGTGCTGACAGCTCACGGACGCGGATCAACAGATCCAACTGCGCCAGGTTCTTGATCAGCATCTTTTCCGGGTCGACCCGTCTTGCGCACTCGCGCACTTCCTGGACGCTCCAGGCGAAAAAAACCGCCAGCCTGATCGCCGCAGTTTCCTGGGCCAGCGCCAGGGCATCAATGGAGAGGGGATCAGGCAGCGCGTTGACCTCACGCAGGTAATCAAGCAGTTTTTCCGGCGGCTGCTGACCCAACGCAAAGGCCTGGTTGAGCACCGTCAGGTAATACAGGCTACTCAGCGTGAACTCATGTTTGTTGTCGCGGCTCAGCCAGGTTTCATAGCCGTAGGCCAGGTAGTCCTCCAGCAGCGCTACGCTGAGGTCCAGCTTCACCGCCACAGCACTGCGTCGCCGCACATCGGCCAATAGCGCGAGCAGCGGATTACCTTCGTCCGCTTGCCGCCGACGTCCGGTTTCGGTGCCGCCATCGTGCATCGTGCCATCAAGCGCAGACTTGAGCACTTGGTACACCGTCCCGCCCGCCCAGGCGAGTACCGGCAACATCAGTTCCGACTTCAGACCGGCATAGGCTGCCAGGCACTCCTTGACCACCGACACCTGCCCTGCCCTGGCTTGCAGCAATACGCCCAGCATGTTTTCGACAATCAACGCGCGCGAAGCCTCATCGCCTTCGCCAATGCCGGCTCTCACCGCTTCATCGAGCCGGCGGCGGGCAAATGTCGGGTAGTCGAGTTCAATCGCGTCCGACTGCACAAGGACCAGCCCGTTGCTGTCGAGCAGCCGAGTCAGCAAATCCAGCCAGCCCGCTGCGCCGGCCAGTGGCGGGACACCGGCCATCAGTAAGGCAGTGTCGGAAAACAGCGCCGCTGACAGCAGACTTCGCAGCTGTTCGAACAACTGCTGCTCACTCGAGGACACCGCCGGTACCACAACCTGCGAAGCCTGTTGCAGCATCCAGAGCACCGGCAGGTCACGCTCATCGCACCAGCGAACACAGGCCTCCATGGCCTGGATGATGTTCAGCGCATCCGGTGTGCCTTCGCGTTTGTTCGCCTTGAGTTCGGGCACGCCGGCCAGCGCATTGAGCCAGTCGTTGCCCCCCAGGAGCAGGAGCAACAGAATGCCTTCCATCGGGCTGATACCCAGCATCCGGGGCAGCTTCACCATGCGGTAAAAGCTCGAGAGGATCGCCGAGTTGCATTTCAGCGTGCTCTCAAGGCCATGGGCCTGGGCAATCGCCTGGGCCAGGTGACGGTAGGTATGCAGGTCAATTTCCAGGCCACTGCAGAGTTGGTTGACGGTTAACGCGTCCTCGCCCGGCGCCGGAAACACCGGAGAATCGTGGCCATCGAGTTGCAGCGGCCTGGGGAAATGCGCCGAAACATTAAAAATGCGATCGAACTGCGACAGCTCTTCACCACGGCCGAAAATCGACAGCTTGTCGATAAACACCGCGAAGTTCTCGGCGGTACAGCCATAGCGCTCGCGTAACTCTTGAAACAGGCCGATGGCCTGCAGGGTGTTTTCTGATATCCAGCACTCGGGCTCTAGCGCCCGGGGAGTCACTTCGGCATTGATTGCCGCCATGAGCAGGCAATCGACTTGCTCGCTGGGCAGACCTAGCCAGTTGTCCAGGCGCAGCTTGCGGTTCATTCGGTCGAATCGGGTGTGGCTGGATTTCATAAGTCGGTGAAGAGCTTCATTTGTTCTTCTGAACTCAATACTGATGGCAGGCGATATACCGGCATTGAGATAGACCGAACCTGATTGTGCTCCGCTGGGAGGCAACTCCTCGCCCCCCGTCAGAGGAACATTGGCAGACCGCACCGGAGCAAAACTTCGATTCGATATCAGCGCCTCAAGATTCGAGCTTTCGAGTTTTGTTCTTTCACAGAAAAACTTCACCTGGTTAAGATTTCCCCACTCAACGTCCACGGTGCCAAAATTCAGGCTATAGAAGCGCGTGCGCTTATCTTTGGACTCTTCGGAGTCATCGTCGGGAATCGGTTTCTCAGTCAACAACTCGCGCTGATAAGGATCCAACCGAGACGCATGGAGCAAAGCCCGCTCTCCTTCACTGCCCAGCGCATTCGGTTGTAGAAAGTACGGACAGGATCGATCGACCACACGGACCACAGCCCCTACCGACAGCTCATTGTGCCGGGCGACAAAATCAATCGTTTTCCAGTTCTGATGATGGGGCAGCCCGTTGGGATAACGGGCCTGACTCAGGGCCTCATCGATATCACCGCCCGCCTGACCGTGGGAGTTGATGAACTGTTCCAGCACCCTGACGGTGATGTCCACCGAAGACAGCGGTTGATGCACCGCATTGTGATCGATGAGCAACTGCGGCAGATCCGTGCGCCGTTCCATGAGCGGCATTTTTTGTTCGTCACCATGCACTTCGATACGGTCTCTGATCCACATCAGCAGCTCAATCAGATACGCAACCGGCGAGGTCACAGACTCCAGGGCATCAGGCGGGCATAACTGATCGAAGCGGGTATAAAAAAGGTTTTCAAAACTTGGCCCCGTCACCAATGATAAAAGCCCGCTCATCGGTCTCATGGGTTCTGCTTTATCGCCGGTCAATGCCTGCTCGATAAACTGCCGTCGCACATAGATTGCCAAGGCATTGGCAGACCGCAGAAAGTTTTGCGCGTCAATCGGGCTCAAGCCGAAGTCACGTACCAGCCCCGCCATGCCCTTTTCCACCAAAGGGAATATCGATCCTTTTCCGAGGTACGCACTCAGCTCACCATACTTTTTGCGCTGTTCTTCCTCACTGAACACTTGCTTGAACAGTTGCAAAGTGGGGCGATCCTGGGAGGCTGCCATGGTGAAACTCCTTGAACGGATAACAGGACACTGAACAGCCTGACGAGAGCGTCGCGGGGTTCAATTCACTGGTTGGATTTCGCGCCAGAGTGAAGCCAGCGTCTACTGTCATTACTGACAGTAGAGCCGACCGCTCGTCGGAAGCCGTGGAGGCGGTTACTCAGACGGAGGCTTCGGCGGATCAACCTCGAAGCGCGGGCTTTCGGCCCAGCGAGATAACACCGTCCCCCCCTCAAGGCGTTGCTGAAAGCAGACCCGATGACCACCCGGCCTCAGCTTCTCTTTTATCGTGGCCTTCCAACCTGCCTCAGTGCTCGGGATGTCATCGGCCAGTTTCAGTTCTGGATTGAACCAGGCAACCACCTCACCCACACCGTTCTGGCCTTCGCCTTCGCACGCTATCGGCTCAGTAACCCAGCGGCCCTCAGCCGGCTCATTGACCTGTGGCTGAAACGAGCCCAAGCGAATCAGCCGTTCAGGTGACGGCGCAGAAGCGAAGCCATCGCGCGATTGCACAGCGATCAATTTATGGAGGCCGCCCGGACGGGCGAGCGTGATCCGCATCGACCAGCTCCGGTCAGCAAGAACCTGGGCTTGCCCCAGCACCGTTTGCGGTTCATCGGCGAGCGCCACCGTGACCATATCGCCTGTATTGTCCGTATAACCAAACCCGGCACACACGACCTCGTCCTGTACGAATTCGCCAGGGGCGGGGGTTTCCATGTCCGGCGCATTCGGCACCACGTTACAGGTCAGCAGGGGGCTCTTTTCTGACGTCTGCTGACCAAAGGTTTGCGTGGCCCAAATGACTATTTCCCTGACCAAAAACAACTCCACCCGGCCTTCCCAGTGACCGTCTTTGTCAACGAGAATTTCGCGAAGCAGAGGCACGTCATGACCTTGGCGCCATACCGAAACCCGGGCATCGGGCAGGCCTTTACCTGAAATGATCGAGATGCGCGGTAGATCGCCTCCTGGCAGCGGCACCTCGAACGTTGGCGGCAACACCACCACCTTGAACGTGCACACCTCGCTAGGCACCGACTCCCGTACGCTGTTGCTCTGAATCGCGTCAATGCTGTTTGGACCAAAATCCAGTGGCTTATCAAGAGACACCAACCAAGCGCCGTCAGCGCTTAGAGGCCCCGAAGAGCCCAGATCCCGGTTGTATAGAGCGTCCCGAATTTTCACCGTGGCGCCCTTCACCCCATTGTTACCTTTAACGACCAGATCACGGCTGACCTCTTCGTTTTGACCTGGAACAGGTGACGTGATGACCAGTTGGGGGAGCGGGATAGTGAATGTCTTGCTTGCCGATTCCGACGTTTGCGAGGCGGCGGTCTGGGTCACGGTGACCGTATGAGTGACATCGTGTGCAAAGGGATCGTCACGTCGATAGGTCCAGGTGCCGTTCGTGACGGTAGGTTTATACTTGGTGGCGCTGCCGCTGTACGTCAGTTCGACCACGGCCCCAGGCCAGCAGGTGCCTGTGATGGTTGGCGACAATCCGCTATCGACAATACTCGTGATGTCGGGTGCCAAGGGGGGGATCGTTACCTCGATTCCAACCCAATCAGGGGACGCTTGATCATTCAGACGCTGTTGCAGTTCAACCCGCCGTTTATCCGTCGGCCCCCACACTTGTGAAGCCTTGCTCGACCATGCGCCGTTAACAACCCTGGCCTCCGGTGCAACGACTGAACCGCCAGGAAAAGCAATGTGAACTGTAGCCCCTGTATAACCCTTCCCGGAGAAGGTCGGCGTGTACTCCTTCGTGTAGGTCACCTCAGTCGGGATGGGCAGTGCCCAGGTAACGGTGAACTGATAGTCCTCCGACGGGATCCAGCCACTGGGACTGTCCGGAACTTTTTGTATCGCTAACAAGACATAGTTGCCCGGCACCCAGTTCTTGGCAGTCACCGCCCATGAACCGTCTTTCACTACGACAGTGGGCAAAACTGCTGCGCCCGGCCCACTGATCTTTGTGATCTCAACCGTGGCACCGGTGTAACCGGCTCCTGAGAGTTTCACTTCTTCATTGTCGAGTGCCGTTACGGTGACGCCTGTCAACTTGGCAGGACGGATTCTGAAGAAGCGAGGGGCGCTGCGCCTGGAGTGTTCGCCGCCACCAATAAATTGCTCTGCCACAAGGGACTTAGCTCCCGGCGGGACAGTGACAGGGACATCCCAGCGTCCCCCAGTCTTCACTGGACCGGTGTTGATCACGGTATGGCCGCCAAAGTCATCAAGAATCTCGACGGTGGCGCCCGTTGCACCGCCCGCTCCTGAAATCGTAAATGTCTGATTTTGTACCGTACCTGGCCCAGGTTCGGTAATAGTAGGAGCATTGGGAGCCGGATACAGCACGGTGACGGTCACCAGGTTTGACCAGCCTAGATCTCCCCCGCTAAGCGTTCCTTGGGCATGAAAAACAAAACCACCCTCGGGCAGGTCTTGAGTCAACTTTACGTCCCACTTGCCGTTGACGACGCTAGCGCTACCATAGGATCCACCAGTGCCACCCTGTCGAAATACCGTGACCGTCGCACCGTCAGAACCAGTCCCCGAGACCGTTGGTCTAAGCTCTCGAAGCACATCGCCCGTTTTGGGTGAAGTAATTGTTGGTGGTGCTGGCAATGACACAACAAAATTTCGATTAGCCGCCCGGGCCGACCCACCATAGCCGGGTAGTGTCTCCAAAACCGAGATAGTGTGCTCTCGACCTACTAACGGAGTAGTAACCCTTAGCTCCCAACCACCAGAATGCCCCACAGAGACAGAACCACTCAGAGGTGCATTGTCAGTGCCTCGTATGAGTTGTACCTGATAACCAACTTGTCCTGAGCCTTTAATCAAGGGAGTTGGGGAAGTTAGAACGTTATTGGATACGGGCGGATCTGTAATAATCGGCGGTTCTACTGCAACAAACCATCCTGTGCGGTACCAAACGGTCCACCAAGTACCAACTCGAAACCTGTAGTGAAGGGAGCAGTTTCCTGGCCGCAGAGTAACGTTCGGCACGAACCGGAGAGGATTTGAGGGGCCAGGAATAGATTGTTGGTGGTAGTTAACATTATTCCCATCGTAGAAATGCACATCGACGAGGTTAGCGCCGCCATTGGAATCGTTAAACTTTTGAGCCAAAAATTCCGCCCCGGTACGCGAAATCATGTGACTGTCGCCTGGCGTAACGAAGGGTAAATGAGTGAGCCGTGGTTGATCTGTTTCCTCCGGCTCTTCCGGTTCTTCCGGTTGATACGGGTGATCTGGTTGATCCAACATGATTCAGCGCTCCAAAGCGGGCATAGCTGCCACTCCATTGAAGGCATTTGAAACCTTAAAACCGAATTCATACTACCTGTAAAAACTGACAGTTCTGACGAACGGTATAGTTGATTTCCTCGCCTTCCCCCGTGTTTTCAACGCCTCAGTCAGCGGCTACATCACCTTGCGCCGCAGCCTACACATCCGCCAGAATCCGCCGGCTTGTGCACCTTGGCCCTGGCTTCTACTGTTCTCGTGTCGCTGCCCATCAGCGATCGGGTTTAGTCGCTCGGACGTTGTACGAAGGTGTACTGCACGCCAAATGCTCAGGTATTCCCTATCCCTGAACGTTATGGTGGCTGTACGCAGGGCGCCCTCGGGCGCGCCGGTTTTCGTACTCCGTCCGGTCGACTAACCTGCGTTCAGCCGCCACCCTTCGTTTAGTCGCGAGGCGGTGGCAGCTCCACCACGGAGTAATAAATATGTTCAAAGCCACACCGCCCCCCCCCGAATACGACAACGTTTCCCCCTACGACTCCCTCGACTCGAAAAAGCTCCACGCCGCCGCACACAAGGCGCTGGACCACTACCTCAAACCCGGCACCGGCAACCCGCGTGACTATGAACGGCGCTCGCTGAAGTTCTTCGCCGTGCTCCCCGACATCAACAACGAAGCCTTGATGGCCTACACCTACGAGACGTTCTGCTCGGTGAGCACGTTGATCCTCGACCTGTCCGACGACCTGGAAGACAAGCACCGCAACCTGGCGCTGGCGATCCATCAATTGACCGAGCACGGGTTGTTGCTGGTGGAGAAGGCGCTGGATAACGAGTACCCGATCCAGCCGATCGAGTATGGGTTGCAGTTGTAAGCGTCTTGCGTGGAGGCTGGCTTCCCGGCCTCCACCCAAACCCTTGAAACACGGCGCAATACACGCCCGCAAAACCCTGAAACTCGGCGCAAGGTACATCCGTAGCAGCTGTCGAGCCTGCGAGGCGGCGTTCGGCTGCGAAGCAGTCGTGAAATCAGGCGGCGCGATTGTTCTGGAAAAACCACGTACGCAGGGTTGGCGAGGACTGCGTCCGAACGCAGCCTCGCAGGCTCGGCAGCTACGGGCCTGTGTTTCTGGCAGTGAAGGTGCGTAGAAGGATCAGGCCGAAGCCGGCACCGGGTAAAAACTGAAGTACTGGTGCAAGGCACTCACCAGTTGCCCGTATTCAGGCGGTGCGCGTTGCACCTCGAAACCGGCGTCGTAATGGTGGGGGGTGACGTCTTCACGACACCACAGGCAATGGGCACGCAAGTCGATGACCTGCACAATACCTTCGCTCGCGGGGATTTTCAGGCGCAGGTCGAACGCTGCGCCGACCATCATCGGTAATGGGCAAATCAGCATCAGGCCATCATCGGAGACATTGCCGATAAAGCCGACAGGCTTGTCGGTGATGCTGTTGAACACTCTCAGAAAATACGGCAGTTGATGCCGCTCGATACGGCGGTCAGTGAACAGGCTGTTTATCACGATTAAGCCCCTTGAGCAGGGTCGTACTCATACTTCGGAACGTACCTGCCAGACAGGAGCGCTCTCCCCGATTCCGTTGCCGGTCACAGGTATCAACATGGTTTAGGTTGAACATTCTAAAACACGTTAATCGAAGATTAGCTCAAGGCGGGCACACGCCCAGCCTTTAAATGTCCGGGTATCGACACATTTTTCTGCTGCTACAGGGCAGTCCTGCAGCGTACTTCAAGGTTTGCTTCAAATGACCCGCCGCATTACAAAGGCGCGGGAATGGCTTTGGCGCTGCTGCGCGGTGGATACCAACCCAGCGCCTGCAAGGTTTCCAGGCGTGCGCGGGCACGGTACGCGTACTCGTTGTCCGGGTACTGGGCGATGATGAACTGGTAAGTCTGGGCCGCATCGACATAGAGCTTCTGACGTTCCAGGCACTGGCCACGCAGCATCGACACTTCCGGCTGTACATAACGCCGCGCCCGGCTGTTGCGATCGACCTGGGACAATTCGAGCATCGCGTCCTCACAATTGCCTCGGTCATAAGCGCGGTAGGCGTTGTTCAAATGATGGTCCATCGACCAACGGGTGCAGCCCGTGGCGCTGAGGACGCTGAGGGCAAGGGCGGCAATGGGTATGAATCGCATGGGGATCTCCTGTCTTGAGCTCTGTATCGACCCCGTGCGCAAATTCTTCAGTCATCAGGTGGCGAATACAAACGAGTGGAATCCACCAAGATCCTGGATGACGATAATACGATTAAGCCAATGGACAAACGGCTGAAGGTGTCACGCTCGCTGATCCGCACAAACAAAAATACCCACTGAACCGCATGGGCTCAATGGGCTATGGAACGAATGAGTGTCGCGTTCATTCGACCTTGAATAGTCGGGGTCGTGAACGCGCTGATTCCTCTCCCTCGTGGGTCAGCGTTGCTGCAATCGAGTGGTGCCCTTTGGACAGATCATTGAGCAAAGTATCTGACCACACGCCATTTTTCACTTTGATTACGAATAGGACTTCTTGCGTGAAGTCTCTATAGATGGTCACGTCCCCTTCTCCTTGGTATGCCACGGTTCCGGAAAAACTGACTTTGTTGTTCGCTGTCGCAGTGTCTGCCGGACTGTCAATGTCAGGAACAGGCAGATCTTTGTTTTCCATGGTCATATTTTCATCTCCATACCTCGTCACCCTTGACGAGGTTCCGGAGCATTACAGCCTCCCCTCAGATGCCTGCCTACCTGACAGAACTGACAGTCCTGACAAACGGTGCACACCACCACACCGGGAAATCTTCAGGATTGTTCGTTTAAAGAAACAAATGAAAAGTAGTGCAAACGAACAATGACTACAGCATCGGACCATAGTAGCCTCAGCCAGCGCTTGAACTCAGGAGTCTCTGCATGTCCGTCCGTCGTACCAAAATCGTCGCTACCCTTGGCCCGGCCAGTAACTCGCCGGAAGTTCTCGAACAGCTGATTCTGGCTGGCCTGGACGTCGCCCGCTTGAACTTCTCCCACGGCACCCCCGACGAGCACAAGGCTCGCGCCAAGCTGGTGCGTGACCTCGCCGCCAAGCACGGCCGCTTCGTCGCCCTGCTGGGTGACCTGCAAGGCCCGAAAATCCGTATCGCCAAATTCGCCAACAAGAAGATCGAGCTGAAGATCGGTGATCAATTCACCTTCTCCACCAGCCATCCGCTGACCGAAGGCAACCAGCAAGTGGTCGGCATCGACTACCCGGACCTGGTCAAGGATTGCGGTGTGGGCGACGAGTTGCTGCTCGACGACGGTCGCGTGGTGATGCGCGTCGATACCGCCACCGCCACCGAACTGCATTGCACCGTGACCATCGGCGGCCCGTTGTCGGACCACAAAGGCATCAACCGTCGCGGTGGCGGCCTGACGGCTCCGGCCCTGACTGAAAAAGACAAGGCCGACATCAAGCTCGCCGCCGAAATAGAAGTCGACTACCTCGCGGTGTCTTTCCCGCGCGATGCCGCCGACATGGAATACGCCCGCCAACTGCGCGACGAAGCCGGCGGTACTGCCTGGCTGGTGGCAAAGATCGAGCGTGCCGAAGCCGTGGCCGATGACGAAACCCTCGACGGCCTGATCAAGGCCTCGGACGCCGTGATGGTCGCCCGTGGTGACCTCGGCGTGGAAATCGGCGACGCCGAGCTGGTAGGTATTCAGAAGAAGATCATCCTGCACGCACGCCGTCACAACAAAGCGGTGATCGTCGCGACCCAGATGATGGAGTCGATGATCCTGAACCCGATGCCGACCCGCGCTGAAGTGTCCGACGTGGCCAACGCCGTGCTCGACTACACCGACGCCGTGATGCTCTCGGCGGAAAGCGCCGCCGGCCAATACCCGCTCGAAGCGGTCCAGGCCATGGCGCGGATTTGCATCGGCGCTGAAAAGCACCCGACCAGCAAAACCTCCAGCCACCGTATCGGTAAAGTCTTCGAAAGCTGCGACCAGAGCATCGCCCTGGCCGCCATGTACACGGCCAACCACTTCCCGGGCGTGAAGGCGATCATCGCCTTGACCGAAAGTGGCTACACGCCGTTGATCATGTCGCGCATTCGTTCCTCGGTGCCGATCTACGCGTTCTCCCCGCACCGCGAAACCCAGGCCCGCGCGGCCATGTTCCGTGGCGTCTACACCGTACCGTTCGACCCGGCATCGCTGCCGCCTGAACAAGTCAGCCAGGCTGCGATCGACGAGTTGCTCAAACTCGGTGTGGTCGAGAAAGGCGACTGGGTCATCCTGACCAAGGGCGACAGCTACCACACCATCGGTGGCACCAACGGCATGAAGATCCTGCACGTTGGCGACAAGATGGTCTGAGTCACCGCCCGTTGAAACGCAAAAGCCCCGCCATGTGAATGGCGGGGCTTTTTGGTTTCCAATCTGGCAGTTGCGGTGCCTGCGCTACCGCTATCGCGAGCAGGCTCGCTCCCACAGGGTTAAAGGTTGAATACACAATCTGTGAACACCACAGATCAACTGTGGGAGCGAGCCTGCTCGCGATAGCGTCGGCCCAGTCAACAAAGACTCAGGATCTGTTGATACCCCCCCGACAACACCGCAATCGCTTCCGGCGAACGCAGCCGCTGGACAAACAGGCTGCCCTCCTCCTCGATCACTGTGCACAACCGCTGACGATCCGACGCTGCCATCAATCAAGAATAAAAACACAACGCCAACACCCCACCTGTCAGGTTTGACAGTAGACGCCCTTGCGTTCAGCCCCTTTAATCGTTTCCGTCCACTGCTGCTTTCGCTGTCATCAAGGCTACTCGCGCTTGGCTGTTGCGGCTCGTCATTGGCAGTTTTCTACGGATAACCCTCTCCGATTAAAGGAATAGAACGATGAGCCAGTACACAGCGTTGACCGCTCGAGCCGCCGATGGTCTAGACCCGGGATTTGGTGAGAATGAAGACGGTAAAGTCATTCTGCGCTTTCCCGGTGCACGAGATACTTCAGGCGAATGTATTGCCGAATATAAGGGCAAGATCTACGTTGGCGGCGGCGTCGACGCCCGTGTCGACGGCTTTGACATCCTCCATAAGCCAGGTGTCGCCTGCCTGTACAAAAATGGCACTTTAAACAGTGCGTTCGGCAAGGATGGATTTGTAGTCGTGCCTTCTGGCCCCATGCAAGACGCCCATCTGCGCCAGATCCTTTTCCCCACCATCGGTGGTGAACCCAGAATCCTGCTGTCCGGTATCGATACAAAAACAGGTGACGTTGTGCTTGCTCGCCTTCATCTCGACGGACGTGTGGATGAGCGTTTTGGCGTGAAAGGTCTGCTGACGGTCAAACAGCCTGAAAACCTTGCCAAAGACCTTGGGCTGGATTTTACACCGCTGGCGACCACCACCATGGACGCCTCGGGGCCTTGCACGGTGGCGGATGGGAAAATCTATGTGGTCATGCGAATGTACATGCCGATCTGGATTGCCCAAGTCGCGCTACTGATCCGCCTCAACAGTGACGGCTCGTTTGACACCACCTTCAACAACACCGGTTATGTCGCCGTTACCAATCAACACTGGGGCAATAGCACCATCGAGGACATTTTGGTGCACAACGGAAAAATCACCGTGTGCGGAACACTGGCAGGTCATGGCATGGTGGCTCGTGTGAATGAGGATGGTTCTTTCGACCACACCTTCGCCGACAAAGGTTTCAAACTGCTCGAGAATCCCAGTCTCGCGCTCGGAAAGCTTGTCCAGTATTCCGAAGGCGCTGTTCTTGCGGCCGGTCGGGCGTCGTCTCCGTCACAGGGCGTGCTGGCTTGCTTCAACGACCAAGGTGAACTTGTACCAACATTCAATGGCGGTAAGGTGCTGTTTCAATCCCTCGAAAAACATGTCAGTTTTTTGGGTGTTGGACTGTTTGATGGGAAAATCATCGCGTCCGGGAGATTGACACCGGAAAGCGGTAGACCTTCATTTGTGGTGGTTCGCTATCACCTAAACGGCACGCTGGATGAGGGCTTTGGCGACGGGAAAGGCTGGATCGCCACCGAATTCGAGAACCAATACACCGTCGCACAGAGCATGACCTTACAAGAGGACGGGAAGGTGCTGGTCGTGGGCGATTGGGCAAACGGTCTCAGCCCTGCTGCGCTACTTGCCCGCTTCCTGAACCCCGCAACCCCGGCGGCACCAACGGCATGAAGATCCTGCACGTTGGCGACCAGAGGGTCTGAGTCACCGACCGTTGAAACGCAAAAGCCCCGTCATGTGAATGGCGGGGCTTTTTGGTTTCCACTCTGGCAGTTTCGGTGCCTGCGCTACCGCTATCGCGAGCAGGCTCGCTCCCACAATTGATCTGTGGTGTTCACAGATGTTGTATTCAACCTTTAACCCTGCTCGCGATAGCGTCGGCCCAGTCAACAACGATTCAGGATCTGTTGATAAACCCCGACAACGCCGCAATTGCTTCCGCCGAACGCAGCCGCTGGACAAACAGGTTGCCCTCCTCCTCGATCACTGTGCGCAGTTGCTCGCGGTCCGGGGCTTTCATCAGCTGTTTGCTGATGCGCACGGCTTCGGGCGCCAGTGTTTCGAAGCGCAATGCCATCTCGCGCGCCTTGGCCAGTGCAGCCTCACCCGTGGGCAACGCTTGGGTCGCGATGCCCCAGGCGGCGGCCTGCTCACCATTGAAACCTTCGCCCAGCAGCAACAGTTCGGCGGCCTTGGCCTGCCCGAGCAAGCGCGGCAGGATCAGGCTGGAACCAAACTCCGGGCACAGCCCGAGGTTGACGAACGGCATGCGCAACTTCGCATCCGCGCTGATGTACACCAGGTCGCAATGCAGCAGCAAGGTGGTGCCGATACCCACCGCAGCGCCAGCCACGCCCGCGATCACCGGTTTGCGGCATTCCAGCAGGCTGCGCATGAACTGGAACACCGGGCTTGCGAGGTCGCTTGGCGGCTCCTCGAGGAAATCAGCAATGTCGTTACCCGCGGTAAAGCATTCACGGGTGCCGGTGATCAGTATGGCGTTGATCGCGGGGTCGGCGTCGGCCTGTAGCAAGGCGTCCGCCAACTGGCTGTACATGGCGCGGGTCAGGGCGTTTTTCTTGTCCGGGCGGTTGAGGCGCAAGGTCAGCAGCCCGCGCTCACGTTCCAGCAGGATGGCGTTCGTCATGGTGAGTCTCGTGAAAGTGATTTCGCGTTCAACCCCGCGGCACGAAGACATCGGCCAGCAGTTGATTGCGCGGCAGCCCTGCCAGGTACAGGCGCCGGGCAAAGGCGTCGACGCTGTCGGGGTGCCCGCAGAGTAAGGCCAGGGTTTGCCGGGAAACAAGGCGCAATTGCGCCAAAGCCACGGTCAGCTCAGCCGCCGTCAACAGCTCGACGCTCAGGGTGGGACGCTGTGCCGCCAGCGCCACCAAGGGTTTGGCCAGGTAATGCTCGCTGGCATCACGGGCCAGGTGAATCACCCGGATGGGACCTTGATGATCCTGGCGCAACGCCTCGCGCAACACGCCGAACAACGGCGCCAATCCGGTGCCGGCCGCCAGCAGCCACAACGGTTGGGTTTGCCAGTCGGGGTCGTAATGCAGCGCACCGCCGCGCAACTCGCCCAGGCGGATCGGGTCACCGATTTTCAGCAAGCGTGCCGCATCGCTGAATGCGCCCGGCAAGCGGCAGTCGAGGTGAAACTCCAGAAAGCGATCTTCCTGCGGCAGGCTGGCCAGCGAATACGGGCGTGCTACGTTGCCGGCCCACAGCACCAGATGCTGCCCGGCCTGATAACGCAACGGACGCTCGGGCTGCAAGCGCAGGCGCAACACGCTAGGGCTTAACCAGTCGGCAGCCTCAACGGTGGCCGGCAAGCCGTCGCGCAGCGGATCGAACACCGCCACCTGCAGGTCATCGACGACCTCGCACTGACAGGCCAGCCGCCAACCTCGCTCACGTTGCTCGGCGCTCAGCGCATCGGGACGTCGGTCGCTCACCTCGCCTTTGAGGCACTGCACCAGGCACGCATGGCAACTGCCGGCGCGGCAACTGTAAGGCACGTGCATGCCGTTCTGGTTCAGCGCGTCGAGCAGGTTGCTGCCCGCAGCCACCGACCACTGAAGTTCGCCCACCCTTAGTTCAGGCATCGGCGTTTTCCCAAGCGGCAGCGCAGCGATTGCGACCGTCGCGCTTGGCGCGATACAGCGCCTGATCGGCACGCTGCAAGGCGCCATCCAGATCGCCGCCCTGCTCCAGCAAGGTCATGCCGGCGGACAGGCTCAGGTCCTGCACCGGCAGACCGACCAGTTCGACCTCGGTAAAGGCAATGCGCAGCCGCTCGCAGCAGGAGGTCAGGCGCTCGGGATCACAATCGGGTAGCAACAACACAAACTCCTCGCCGCCATAACGCGCCAGTACATCGTCTTCGCGCAGGCAGGCGATGGCAACACCGGCGAACGCCTGCAACACCTGATCGCCAGCCGCATGGCCATACCTGTCGTTGATGCGTTTGAAATAGTCGAGGTMAATCAGTGCCAGGCCATGCACCGCGCCCTCTTCCATGCTGCGCAGTTCGCGCGAGGCCAGGCGTAGAAAATGCCGACGGTTGAACAGCCCGGTGAGTTCGTCGGTGGCCGCCAGGTCTTCGAGTTGGCGCATCATCCCGCGCAAGGTGTCTTGATGCGCTTGCAAGGCAAAGCGCCGCTTGCGCATGCGTTGGCGTGAGGTCTGAACGTAGCCGGCATACAGCGTCAGCCAGACCAGCACGATAAACAACACGCAGACTTGCAGCGCCGCCAGCGCCGGGTCGACCAGTTCAAGGTGATAGCCTTCCCAGAGGTTAAGGCCCGCAAAGCTGAAAAAGACCAAGGCCGCACATCGGATGAACGCCCGGCGCGGCAGATGGAACAGGCCGAATAACAGAATCAACAGGTAAAACACCAGGAAGGCGCCGCGAGCCGAGTCCAGATGGGCGACCAGCCAGGTCTGCCAGCCCAGCCCCAGCAGCACTTGAACTTCGGTCAGGCTCGGGTCGGCAAACCGCAGATTGCGCCCGGAGGAAAACACCGCGAACAGCACCGACTGGCTGAGTATCACCAGCAGCGTGCCAATCACCGCACTGCGCACCGGCCCTTGATAGTGACCGCTGAGTATCGCCAGCCACAGCAGCAATATCGCCAGCGCATAGGTGCCCGTCGCCAGAATAAAGCGCTTGAGCAACAGACTCTGGATAGCGTTATGGGTMAATCGTTGACTCACCGTGCGAAGGGGGCTGATAACAGTGTCCTACCCTGGAATGCCGGATGCCACTTTAGTGTTGCACCTCAAGAATGACCATTCAATTTTGGGGCGATAAAGTACATCGATCCCTTCTGGTGAGGGGGCAAAAGCCGCCACACGATCTGTAGCGGCCCTGTCGTCTGAAAGTCGGTGTTGTGGCATGCGACTTTGGTTTGACTGCCGGCGGGTGTGCCCAGCCCCGAGGCGCGTTATACTGCCGCGCCTTTTTAGCGTCGCGCCAGCAACCCCGGCGTGCCTTGTAAAGGTGTTTGCAGCCGACCGATGCACCCCAACTGCAAGCACCTTATTGAATGTTCCCGTCTTTTAGAGGAGCGCGACTCATGACCGTGATCAAGCAAGACGACCTGATTCAGAGCGTTGCTGACGCCCTGCAGTTCATTTCCTACTACCACCCCGTGGATTTCATCCAGGCGATGCACGAGGCCTACCTGCGTGAAGAATCGCCGGCAGCCCGCGACTCGATGGCGCAGATCCTGATCAACTCGCGCATGTGCGCTACCGGCCACCGTCCGATTTGCCAGGACACCGGTATCGTCACCGTGTTCGTGCGCGTAGGCATGGACGTGCGCTGGGATGGCGCGACCATGAGCCTGGACGACATGATCAACGAAGGCGTGCGTCGCGCCTACAACCTGCCGGAAAACGTCCTGCGCGCTTCCATCCTGGCCGACCCGGCCGGTGCACGGAAAAACACCAAGGACAACACCCCGGCGGTGATCCACTATTCGATCGTCCCGGGTAACACCGTGGAAGTCGATGTGGCAGCCAAGGGCGGCGGCTCCGAGAACAAGTCGAAAATGGCCATGCTCAACCCGTCCGACTCGATCGTTGACTGGGTGCTCAAAACCGTTCCGGAAATGGGCGCTGGCTGGTGCCCACCGGGCATGCTCGGCATTGGCATCGGCGGCACCGCCGAGAAAGCCGCGGTGATGGCCAAGGAAGTGTTGATGGAATCCATCGACATCCACGAGCTGAAAAAACGCGGCCCGTCCAACCGTATCGAAGAGATGCGCCTGGAGCTGTTCGAGAAGGTCAACCAACTGGGCATTGGCGCCCAGGGCCTGGGTGGCCTGACCACCGTGCTCGACGTGAAGATCATGGATTACCCGACCCACGCCGCTTCGTTGCCGGTGTGCATGATCCCCAACTGCGCCGCCACCCGTCACGCGCACTTCGTGCTCGACGGTTCCGGCCCGGCGTCGCTGGAAGCGCCACCGTTGGACGCCTACCCGGAAATCGTCTGGGAAGCCGGCCCGTCGGCCCGCCGCGTCAATCTCGACACCCTGACACCTGAAGAAGTGCAGAGCTGGAAGCCGGGCGAAACCGTCCTGCTGAACGGCAAGATGCTCACCGGTCGCGACGCTGCGCACAAACGCATGGTCGAGATGCTGAACAAGGGTGAAACCCTGCCGGTGGACCTCAAGGGTCGCTTCATCTACTACGTCGGCCCGGTCGATCCGGTACGCGAAGAAGTGGTTGGCCCAGCTGGCCCGACTACCGCGACGCGGATGGACAAGTTCACCCGCCAGATCCTCGAGCAAACCGGCCTGCTGGGCATGATCGGCAAATCCGAACGCGGCCCGACCGCGATCGAAGCGATCAAGGACCACAAGGCTGTTTACCTGATGGCAGTGGGCGGCGCGGCTTACCTGGTGGCGCAAGCGATCAAGAAATCCCGCGTGGTGGCGTTCGCCGAACTGGGCATGGAAGCGATCTACGAGTTCGACGTCAAAGACATGCCGGTGACCGTTGCGGTCGACAGCAAGGGCGAGTCGGTGCACATCACCGGACCTGCCATCTGGCAGAAGAAAATCAGTGAAAGCCTGGCGGTAGAAGTGCAGTAAGTCGTTAACCGCAGGTCAAGAAAGCCGCAGTGTTTGCAAAAACAGTGCGGCTTTTTTTCGCCTGTCATTTGCGCAAGGCGCTACAAACGGATGGCGATAAAAAACCCTGCAGTTAAGCGTATTCGTTCTAGAAAAAACCCTCTCACCTGTCAGGTCTGACAGGTTACGTCGTGTCCCCTACTTGGTAGCGTGAGTCATCCGCTCGTCAGGCTGGAACAGAATCGACCATGGAAGATCAAGCCGCCCAAAGCCTCACCCCGCCTTCGATTACCAAGAGCGCTGCGATTACCACGATTGGCAAAAGCTGGGGTGCCATTGGCACCAGCGGCAAGGCTTCCTTCGAGTTACCGTTGCCGATCTCGCCGGGACGCGGCTTTGATCCGGCACTGGTGCTGAGCTACGACAGCCAGGCAGGCAATGGCCCGTTCGGCTTCGGTTGGCGCTTGAGCATCAACGCCATTACTCGCCAGACCAGCAAAGGCGTGCCGCGCTACCTCGCAGACGATGTCATCGTGGGGCCGAGCGGTGATGAATGGATGCCCGAGCGCGATAAGGATGGGCACATCCAGTTCCGACCAGAGGATCACTATAACGGTGAGCCCGTTGGCAAACACACGGTGATTCGTTACTGGCCTCGAGTCGAAGGCGCCTTCGATCGGATCGAACTCTGGCAATCGAGCACCAGGCTTAACCAGCCGCCTTTCTGGCTGGTACACGGGGCCGACGGCAGTCTGCACATTTATGGCAAGACCGAGGCTTCGCGGCGCGCCGATCCAAACGACGTATTACGGGTTGGCGCCTGGCTGTTGCTCGAAAGCATGAACGCCCATGGCGAACACATCGTCTTCGAGTACAAACCCGAAGACCCGCTCGACGATCAACCCCACGACTACCGGGCCCAACGCTATCTGCGACGGGTGTGTTACGGCAACTTCAGCGCCAGCGCGCATCTGCATGCCTGGACCGTGGACAACCCGGCCGAACTGGATTGGCACTTTCATCTGCTGTTCGACTATGGCGAACGTACGGTGGAGTGGGACAAGAAACCCGTCTTTGGCGAACCGTTTCCACAACCGGACGATGACATCGGCGAGTGGCTGATTCGCCCCGACTCGTTCTTTTCCTATCGCTATAGCTTCGAATTGAGCACCCGCCGCCTGTGCCGGCAGGTTTTGATGTTTCACCACTTCCCCGACGAGCTGGGGCCAAATCCCGCACTGGTCAAGCGCCTGCTCCTGGAATATCACCCGGAGCCGGCGTTCTACAGCCAGCTGCACGCCGCGCACTATCAAGCCTACGACGCCAGTGGTGCGGTGGAAAACATGCCGCCCATGGAATTCGAGTACTCAGCGCCTGACATCAACACCCAGTCAACTCCGTTCTTCCCTTTTGAACACATGCCAGGCATCCAGGATGGGCAACACCATCAATGCATCGACCTGTACGGCGAGGGTGTACCCGGTTTCCTCTGCCAATACGATCAGAGCTGGTACTACCGCGAACCGATGCGAGGGCCGAACCACCCCGATGAAATAACCTACGGCCCGTGGCGGGAATTGCCGAGCATCCCGGTCACCGATGGCAGCAAACCGGTGAAGCAGTCGCTGAACGACCTGACCGGTGATGGCTTTTTCGACTGGATCGTTGCACAACCGGCTTTCAGTGGTTTCTATGCCCTCAACCCTGATCGCAGCTGGTCGCCGTTCAGCCCCTTCACCTCCTTTCCCCTGGAGTTTTTCAACGCTGTGGCACAGTTCGGCGACCTGACAGGCAGCGGCCTCAGTTCACTGGCGCTGATCGGCCCAAAAAGCGTGCGTCTTTACCCCAGCCTTCGTAAAGACGGCTTCGGTCCCGTGGAGGACGTGCCCCATGAGCCGAACGACAGCCTGCCATTGTTCAGCAACTCACGCAGCGAACTGGTATTTCTCGGCCATATGCTGGGCAACGAACTGCCGGACCTGTGCCGGATTCGCCACGACGAAATCAAATGCTGGCCGAACCTGGGTCACGGACGTTTCGGCAAAGGGTTCGTCATGGACACCTTGCCCCTCGAGTACGGGACATTCGACGCGGCGCGGGTGCGAATCGTCGACATCGATGGCTGCGGTGCCACGTCGGTGATTTACCTGCATTCGGATCACTTCGATATCTACCTCAATCTCGGCGGCAATCGACTCAGGCAAACACCGATCAGCGTGGCCTGGCCCGAGGGTGTGCGCTACGACACTCTGAGCCAGGTCAACTTCGCCGACCTGCAAGGGCTCGGCTGCGCCAGTTTGATCTTCACAGTGCCGTACCCATCGCCACGGCACTGGCGTTATGACTTTGTCAGCGTGCGGCCTTACGCGCTGATAGCGACCAATAACAATATGGGCTGCAGTGGCACCGTGCGCTACCGCAGTTCGGCACAAGAATGGCTGGATGAAAAACGACAATCGCCGGATGCCGATAAACCGCCGCCCTGCTACCTGCCGTTCCCGGTACGGGTGGTCAGCCACCAGAGTCAGCTCGATGAAATTACCGGCAACTGCCTGAATCAGTTCTTCCGCTACTTCCATGGCTATTACGACAGCCATGACCGCGAGTTTCGCGGCTTTGGATTACTGCACCAAACCGACAGTGAAACCAGCCAGGAGGAAGGCGATAGCGGTTTTACCGCGCCCACATTGACCTGCACCTGGTTCCATACCGGACGCAGGGTGAACTTGCCTCGCGAGGACTACTTCAACGGTGACGACCAGGCCCATCGCTTGGGTGACACGCTGATCAGTCGCTTCCACGAGAACGACGGCGTCGATGAACTCATCGAACCCACTGACGAAGCCACCCTGCACGAAATTGCCCGGGCACTGAGTGGCTCGGTGCTGCGCGTGGAAGTCTTCGGGCTACACAAAGACCGCGTCGCGGCCATGCCCTACTCGGTGGAGCAGTCACGTTATCTGGTGCGAGAACTCAGGCCCATGGCGCCGCACCATCCCCATGCGATTGTCCTGCCGTTGCGGGTCGAAAACATCAGCTACCAGTACGAACGCCACGTCGACGATCCGCTGTGTCGTCATGAAATCACCCTGCAGTGGGACCGCTTCGGCACGCCTGTTCACGCGTTGACCGTCAACTATGCACGGCGCAAAACCGAAAAGGATGCCCCACCCTTCGCAGATCCCGATGAGGCTCAATGGTGGCTGGATGCCCACGATGAAGCTCAACAGCGTTATTACCTGAGCGAATCGCGTGCCCGGTTCATTCACCTGGACGCGCTGCACGGCTGGCGACTGCGGCTTGCCGTGGCGCCAACGCCTCAATGTGCTGGAGCTGCCCAAAGGCTCGCTGCCTGCCGGGCTCAAGCCCGAAGAAGTGTCGTATGAACGCCTGAACCAATCCCACACGTGGGAGGAGTGGAACGCGTTGCGGCAGTTGAGCCAGTTATCGCGGCAAAGCTATCTGTCCACTGACGGCAGCCTGTTGCCAGACGGCAGCGCCCAGCTCCAGGCATTGGCGGGGCCCCTGGAACGGGCGGAATATGACAAGACGGCTCTGGACGCTTATGACACCTTGCCGGCGCCCTTCGACATCAGGGAGGAACTGCTGAACATCGGCTTCAAACCCATGCCGTTGTTTCTCGACGAAGACAAGGAACAAGACCAGCAGGAAAACCTCTGGTCGGGCCTGCACGGTTTTTCCCGTTATGACGACCTCGACGGTTTCAACAAAGTACTGCAATTCAATGCAACCGCCAGTCACGGCGTTACCACGATCAGCTACGACCCCTATCACTTGCTGACCACGGCAGTCGAGTTGCCGGACGGCTGCATCACACGCGCCGAATTCGACTACCACGCACTCCAGCCAAAACGCGTCATCGATGCCAACGAGAATATTCAGGAAGCGCTCTACGAACCCTCCGGGCAACCGCTGGCCACGGGCTTCTTTGGCACTGAAAACGGCGCGCACGTCGGTTTCGATCCCCTCGATAAACACCTTCTCCCTGAAGATCGAAGCCCTGGCGCCGCCATCGGAGCTCCGGTCGCCGCCCTGCAACGAGCGGCCAGCGTATTGCGCAAGGACTTGCTCAGCTGGATGGGCACGTTGCCCGATACGGCGCGCCAGCCCCCTGATCGGTTAGCCCGGTGGATCGCACAAGGCTACATTCTGCCGTCCCTGCATATTCGCGCCTCCGCTCGCCTGCGTCTTGCCAGGCTCAAGGCCAGAACAGCGGATGAGCAGACGCTGCTGGAGCTGATTCGCCGTGTTACGCGTGAACCCGTGCACAGCCTGGTGCTGACCGCCGATGACTATCCAGACGCCGAAACGGGCCAGCAAATCCAGATGCAACTGACCTGCATCGATGGCTTTGGCCGGACCTTGCAAACCAAGCAGCGGGTTGAGCCGGGCATGGCTTATGCGGTCACATCACTAGGTGAGCTGGAACTCGACCCCGAGACCGGCAAACCGCAGGAGCGTCACGCCGACCCGCGCTGGCGCGTCAGCGAACGGGTGGAATACAACAACAAGGGCTTGGCCGTGCGGGTCTATCGCCCCTACTTTGCCAACGCCTGGCGCTACATCAACGATGCATCGTTTCGCCGGTTCGGCCATCACGACCAGCAGTTTTATGATCCGTTGGGCCGACCGGTCAAAATCATCAATGCCAAAGGCTATGAGTCTCGCGAGACCTACCACCCCTGGTTTCAAACCAGTGAAGATTTCAACGACACCCATGAACCTGAGCCCGATAAACGCCAGGACCGGAACACGCCATGAACCTTCAGGTGCATCGCAATACTCCGACCCTGAAGGTCAACGACAACCGTGGTTTGACCGTTCGGCACGTCGAATACCTGCGCAAGGTCATCGGCGGTCCCGTGGAAACCCTCGTTAGCCGACAGTTCCATGACCCCATCGGACGCTTGATCGCGCAATGGGACCCGCGACTGTTCGGTATCGCCCCAAAGCCCAACATTTCCACGGTCCATGGGTTATCCGGCAATGCACTGCGGGTCGACAGCGTCGACGCCGGTCTGCGTTTGAACCTGCTCGGGGTCGCCGGGCAAGCGCTGCGACGCTGGGATGGGCGCGGTTGTCACTGGCAAACCGATTACGATCCGCAGTTGCGCATGATCGCCCTGCACGAACAGCCGCCCGGGCAGCCGCAGACCATCGTCGAACGCCTCAATTACGCCGACCATTCGGCCGATCCGGGCCACAACCTGCGTGGTCGGAAAACGGCTCTGGAGGATCCGGCGGGCAGGCTGGACTTCGCAGGTTTCAGCCTGCTGGGCGCGCCGTTGAGCGAAACCCGAACATTCCTCGACGGCAAGGCCTGCAGCACCTCGTGGCACTACAGCGCCAATGGCGCGGAACTGACCCGGACCGATGCCGCCGGCCATCGACAGCACACTCGCTTCGACCTCGCGGGGCAGCTCAAGCAGAGCTTTCTTCAGCTAAAGGATGAGGACTTGCTGCAACCGGTATTGCAGGGTTTGACCTACAACGCGTTCGCTCAAATTGAAACGAAAACCGCTGGCAACGGCGTTGTCAGCACCTGGACCTATGACCCTGCCGATGGTCGCCTGACGAATCAAAGGGCCGGAATCCCAGGGCAACCACTGCTTCAAAACCTCGGTTATTACTACGACCGCATGGGCAACATCCTGCGTATCGAGGATCACCGTTTCAAACCGGTATTCTTTGCCAACCAGCGAGTCGATGGCCACCGTGACTTTGCCTATGACTCGCTGTCCCGGCTGATCCGTGCCAGCGGTTTTGAAGTGGCCAGCGCCACGATCCGCCCGGGGCTGCCCGAGTTGATCGTGCCTATCGATCCGAGCCGCCTCCTCAATTACACCGAGCGCTACTATTACGATCAGGGTGGCAACCTGACGACGCTCTGTCACCAGCGTGAAGGCAACTGTTACACCCATCACCTGCGCATCGCCCCCAATAGCAATCGGGGCCTCGCCTGGAAGGAAGACGACCCCGAGCCGGTGTTTGAGGAAGGCTTCGATGATCATGGCAATCAGCTGATGCTGCAAAAAGGTCAGCCACTGGCCTGGAATCATCGCGACCAGCTGGGCAGCGCCACCCTGATCAAGCGCGACACAGGGGACGATAAGGAAACCTACGCTTACAGCCATGGCGTGCGTGTACACAAACAGCTGATCACACACGCCGGGGCCGTCCGCCACCGCTGCGATGTCCGCTACTTGCCGGGGCTGGAAAATCGCACCCTCGACGACAGCGAAGAACTCCACGTCATTACCCTTCCCGGCAGCGTGCGCTGCCTGCACTGGGTCAAGGGCCAACCCGCCGGGATTGAACAAGATCAACTGCGCTACAGCCTCGACGATCACCTGGGCTCCAGCACCCTCGAACTGGACCGCAACGGCGCAGTGATCAGCCACGAGTTGTACTCCCCCTTCGGCAGAACCTGCTGGTGGGCGGCGCGCTCGACCGTGGAGGCCAGTTACAAAACCATCCGTTACTCAGGCAAGGAGATGGATGTGAGCGGGCTTTGTTACTTCGGGCTGCGCTATTGCGCACTCTGGCTGCAACGCTGGGTCAGTGCCGATCCCAAGGGCGCGGTGGATGGGCTGAACCGGTATGCGATGGTGGGTAACAACCCGATGAGTTATATCGACAACGATGGCGGCGCAAGATCGGGGTTCTGGGAACGAGCCACCAGCCTGTTCAAAACGGCAGCCGACGTAGGCAGTAAAGTCGATGACGCGGCAAAGAACTTTGATGGCCCTGATGACGAAGCTCATGTCACTCCCGAGATCAGAAGCGGCATGACCTTTCGCAAGTACCTCTTTTCAAAAAATGGTCTGTCGGCCTTTGGCTTGGGAGCGACCGTAGGCGCGACGTTAGGGGGTGCGGCCGGGACGTTCGCACCGGTCATAGGGAACGCGGTTGGAGGCATGGTGGGTGGCTTGATTGGAGGCCTTCTCGCGTCCTATGTGCGTTACCGTTTTTTCAAGCAAGGCATACGCGTCGCCGAAACGTTGCAGACCGAACAGATCAGGAATGTCACCCGCGATCTCTCCAATGGCGCCAATGACCTGGCCAACGGCAAGCTCCCGGAAGCACTTCAAAACAAGCTGGATGATTTCCGCGAAAAAGCCGTGACCTCGTTAATGGAGCAATTGTCGCCGCTGGATCAACTTGAAGTGCTGGAGCAAATGCGCCGAGGCATCGATATTCATGACGCCCTGCGCTCAAAAATCGACAGCGCCCAAAACGCGTTGACCGAAGCCGCTAACGTACTGGCAGAACTCAAGGGTCAGGCCACCGAACTCGGTAACTCCGCCAGCAACATGGGTAAAAACGTTGTCCTGATGATTGATGAAGCCGGCAAGTTCGTATCGCGCGAGGCGCCGGGAGCTACATCAGAGCAACGCCCTATTCCCAAACCAAGGACCCGAAGAGCGCTTGAAACAGCGGTATGAGACCCTAGCCCGTCAATGACAATTGACAGGGCCAGGATGCTGAAGAAAAACACCCGAGCAGACCCGATGAGCACAAATGTCCACTGGCGCACACCTGAACTGAAAGCCAACGACTCTCGCGGCTTGTCGATCCGTCGGGTCGGTTATCTGCGCAAGGTCGCTGGTGGAGCGCTGGAAACACTGATCACCCGGCAACGCCATGACACGCTCGGACGGCTGGTCGAGCAATGGGACCCGCGACTGTTCGGCAAGGCCCCCAAACCTAACCAGGCCACAGTCTATCGACTGTCGGGCGAAGCGCTCAGGGTCGACAGCGTCGACGCCGGTCTGCGCCTGAGCCTGGCCGGACTGGCCGGTGAAATGCTTCAACATTGGGATCAACGCGGTCATCACTGGCGAACCACCTACGATCACCTGATGCGCGTGGTCGCTGTCGAGGAAAATGCTCAACCGAAGGTCGAAACCTTTACCTACGCCGGCGCCTCCGCCGACCCCGGGCACAATCGACGCGGCCAGCTTATCGAACTGATCGATCGCGCAGGCGTGTTGAGTTTCAGCGGTTTCAGCCTGCACGGTCAGCCATTGAGTGAAACCCGCACCTTTCCCGACACCCATCGCTACACCAGCCACCGACACTACAGCGCCCTCGGCGTGGTGCTGACCCAGACCGATGCCGGCGCCCATCAGCAGCACACGCGCTATGACATTGCCGGGCAACTCAAGCAGGTCATGCTGCAACTCGACACCGCCAGCCCGCGTCAAGACATTCTCAACGACGCGCAGTACAACGCTGCCGGCCAGATCATCGAACAGAACGCCGGCAACGGCGTGATCAGCACCTGGGGCTACGACTCTGTCGACGGTCGACTGCATACGCTCAAAGCCGGAAAACCCGGCAAAGCGCTGTGCCAGAACCTTGAGTATGTCCATGACCGCATGGGCAATGTGCTGCGCATCGAAGACCACACACTGACCACGGTATTCTTCGCCAATCAGCGCATCGACGGTCATCGCGAGTTTGCCTATGACTCGCTGTACCGGCTGACACGGGCGAGCGGTTTCGAGGCTGAAAAACCCAATCTCCAGCCGGGCTTGCCAGACTTGATCACGCCCATCGACCCCGGTCGCCGCTTCAACTACACCGAGCATTACCAATACGATCAAGCCAACAACCTGACGACAGTGTGTCACCGCCGCGACGGCAACACCTTCACTCGCCAGATGCGCATCGATGAACACAGCAACCGCGGCGTGCGTTGGGAGGAAGGTGATCCAGAGCCGATTTTCGATGAACTCTTCGACCCCAACGGCAACCAGTTACTGCTGCAACGTGGCCAGCCGCTGAACTGGAATGCCCGTGACCAACTGGCCAAAGTGACCTTGCTCGTACACAGCAACGGCCTGCCCGACGATGAAGAAACCTGTCTCTATAGCCAAGGAGTGCGGGTCTGCAAACACCATGTATGGCATACCCCGTCCGCTAACCACTTCCACAACGTGCGCTATCTGCCGGGGCTTGAAATCCGCACCCGCGACGACGGCCAACAATTGCATGTCATCACCCTCTCGACCGGCGTGGGCAGTGTGCGTTGCCTGCATTGGGTCAGTGGAAAACCCGCCGGCATCGAGCCCGATCAAATGCGTTACCACCTCGGTGATCATCTGGGCTCCACCGCTCTGGAGCTGGATCGCGGCGGCGCGGTGATCAGTCTGGAGTTCTATTACCCCTACGGCGGCACCTGCTGGTACGCGGCGCTCTCCCACGTGGAGGCCGATCACAAGACCCTTCGCTATTCAGGCAAGGAGATGGATGCCAGTGGGCTTTATGACTATGGCGCCAGGTATTACGCGCCCTGGTTGCAGCGCTGGATCAGCGCCGATCCGATGGGGGATGTGGACGGGCTGAATCGGTATGCGATGGTGAGCAATAATCCACTTCGCTATTTCGATGACACCGGCGGCAACAAGGAAGAAAGCGAGATCAAGCAACAGTTGGCCGATTACTCCGAAATCACCTTCATTGCACAAAAAAACCTGGGAGTTCTGAATGATCAGTTGAGCAACAGTTTCTACAAAAAAGACATCGTGAAAAGGCTCGGGAAAAACACCGCCGCCAACTTCATTAAAGCCGGTGTAAAAACCGCTGCCGGTAGCGCAGCAACACTGGCCGCCGCCCCCCTCCTGGGACCGGCGGCACTGTTTGCCGGATTTGCAGCCTCATATGGCGCTGAAACAACCATGGAAAAAACGGACACCAGCGGAAAATTCTTTGCGCCCCTCGTCCCGCAAGTAACACAAATCAGTCATGCAAAAATTCTGTATGACGGCACCACGAAGCCTTATGCGCTGCACAAGAAAGCCCAGAATGCTCTTCAAACATACGATCTACGCACCCTCAAAGGTCTCAAGGCGTCTATCAGACTGGCAGGATCGGCCTTGCTCGGACTGGTGATGGAACTCCCAAACGCGTTTATTTCGTCACTGATATCAGCCGCCGATGCAACCGAATTGATGAGCGGGCTGTCCCCCCGAAAAATTGAAAAACTCAATAACGAATTAATTGAACTGGACCACAATTTTGCAAAAGACGCCCAGACGATCGATGAAGCGTTCCAGCTTCTAGGCGTCGAAGCGTTCGAGCTGGACGGTTTGAGCGCCATCATCAGCACCGCAAAAGACGCGCTCACTCCCAGCATCGAGACAGGAAACTCCAGCATTATCAGCAAATCAGAGATTCAGTCACAGATCAGCGAAACTCGAGTCGCCGTACAAAAGGCAAGAGAGTTACTGCATCAACACACAGTGCACAATAAACACCGGGCGGCCTGATTCTGATCGCCACAAGAGACGAGCCGGCCCGATGGTTTGCGCATGGGAACCCACATCATCGACATGCTATGGTGCCGGCCCGTCTTTCTGCATGTTTCTGACACCATGCCTGTGACCTCTCGTGCTTTACGCTTGACGCTGTACACCCTGCTGATCATTGCCGGTGCTGCATTGGCAGCCGGCCTGGCCATGCGCCACGCCGAACGCCAGGCCGAGGTGGACGATGCCGCCCGCGCCAATCAGCAGCTGGCGCTGTACGCCAATTCCCTGCACACGCTGATCGAACGTTACCGCGCCCTGCCCGCCGTACTGGCGCTGGACCCGGAACTACGCTCGGCGCTCGATGGCCCGGTCAGCCCGCAGCAGCAAGACGCGCTGAACCGCAAACTGGAAAAGATCAACGGCGCGGCCCAGTCGTCCACCCTGGAACTGCTGGATCACACCGGCCTGGCCGTGGCTGCCAGCAATTGGCGCTTGCCCAGCAGCTACGTTGGCCACAACTACGGCTTTCGGCCCTACTTCAGCCAAACCCGCAGCCAGGGCGCCGGGCGCTTTTACGCGGTGGGCGTGACCAGTGGAATTCCCGGGTATTTTCTGTCCAGTGCGGTGACGGGCGATAACGGCGAGTTTCTCGGCGCCATGGTGGTGAAACTCGAGTTTCCGGAGCTGGAGCGCGAATGGCGTCAAGGCAGTGACACCCTGCTGGTCAGCGATGCGCGGGGCATTGTGTTTATCGCCAATCAGCCGGGGTGGCGCTATCGGTTGCTGGGCACGCTATCGGACACTGATCGCGCCGAGCTCAAAACCACCCGCCAATACGACAAGCAACCACTGACCCCGCTCGACCATCAACCGATTCGGCGCTTTGACGAAAACAGTTACCTGGCCCGCGTCGACGGCCCCGACGGCACAGCGGATTACCTGTGGGAATCGCTGCCCTTGAGCACCGAAGGCTGGACCTTGCACCTGTTGCGGCGCCCGCAGTTGGCCTTCGAAGATGTGCGAAACGCCGGGCTGGCCGCTGCCGGAGTGTGGCTGACGCTGGTGTTTTTGCTGCTGTTCCTCAGCCAGCGTTGGCGTCTGGCCAGGTTGCGCCAGCGCAGCCGCGAAGAGCTTGAACGCTTGGTCGAAGAGCGTACTCGCGAGCTGCGCACCGCTCAGGACGGTCTGGTGCAATCAGCCAAACTCGCGGCGCTGGGGCAAATGTCAGCGGCGCTGGCCCATGAAATCAACCAGCCACTCACCGCCCAGCGCATGCAGCTCGCGACCTTGCGCCTGTTGCTCGATCACGGCCGGGTCGACGACGCGTATAAAGCGCTGAAGCCGGTGGATGAGATGCTGACGCGCATGGCCGCCCTCACCGGTCACCTCAAGACATTCGCCCGTAAAAGCCCCAGCGGTTTGCGCGAGCGGCTGGACCTGGCAGCGGTGGTCGATCAATCCTTGCAGTTGCTTGACGCTCGGCTGCGCGATGAACAGATCGACAGTGTGTTGCACCTGAGTCGCCCGGCCTGGGTTCGCGGCGATGCGATTCGCCTGGAACAGGTGCTGATCAATCTGCTGCGCAATGCCCTCGATGCGATGCGTGACAAACCCGTCAAGCGCCTGGAAATCCGCCTTGAAGCCGATGAACAACTGTGGCGCCTGACCGTCGCCGACAGCGGTGGCGGTATTGCGCCGCAGGATCTACCGAAAGTCTTCGATCCGTTCTTCACCACCAAACCGGTGGGTGATGGCCTGGGCCTCGGGCTGGCGGTATCGTTCGCCATCGTGCATGAACTCGGTGGTCGCCTGAGTGCCGACAATCACGGCGACGGCGCGGTCTTCACCCTCACCTTGCCCATCGATCTGGAGGCGCACATTCAATGTTGAACGCGGTGATCGTGGTCGATGACGAAAGCAGCATTCGCAATGCCGTCGAACAGTGGCTGAGCCTCTCGGGGTTCGAGGTCAAACTGTTCAGCCGCGCCGATGAATGCCTGGCGCAGTTGCCGGCGAATTTCCCGGGGGTGATCCTCAGCGATGTGCGGATGCCCGGCATGACCGGCCTGGAACTGCTGGCCCGGCTGCAACAGCGGGACGCCGATTTGCCGGTGATCCTGCTGACCGGTCACGGCGATGTGCCGATGGCCGTTGAAGCCATGCGCGATGGCGCCTACGACTTCCTCGAAAAACCCTTCAGCCCGGAAACCTTGCTCAGCAGCCTGCGTCGGGCGCTGGACAAACGTCGACTGGTGCTGGAAAACCGCACCCTGCACGAACAGGCCGACAACCGCAGCAAACTCGACGCCAGCCTGCTCGGCGTCTCCCGTGGTTTGCAGACCCTGCGTCGGCAAGTGCTGGACCTTGCGGCGCTGCCGGTGAACGTGCTGATCCGCGGCGAAACCGGCAGCGGCAAAGAGCTGGTCGCCCGCTGCCTGCATGATTTCGGCCCGCGCGCCAACAAGCCGTTCGTGGCACTGAACTGTGCCGCAATCCCCGAGCAGCTGTTCGAAGCCGAGTTGTTCGGTCATGAAAGCGGTGCCTTCACCGGCGCTCAGGGCAAACGTATCGGCAAGCTTGAATACGCCGATGGCGGCACCTTGTTCCTCGATGAAATCGAAAGCATGCCGCTGGCTCAGCAGGTCAAATTGCTGCGCGTGTTGCAGGAGCAAAAGCTCGAACGACTGGGCTCCAACCAGAGCATTCACGTGGACCTGCGGATCATTGCCGCAACCAAACCCGACCTGCTCGATGAAGCCCGCGCCGGGCGTTTCCGCGAAGACCTGGCGTATCGACTGAACGTTGCGGAGTTGCGCCTGCCGCCGTTGCGCGAACGGCGTGAGGACATTCCGTTACTGTTCGAACACTTCGCTCATGCCGCCGCGCAGCGGCTGGGACGCAGCTTTCCGCCTCTGAGCGGCCCGCAGTTGAGTCGGTTGCTGAGCCACGACTGGCCGGGCAATGTGCGCGAACTGGCGAACGTCGCCGAGCGCCAGGTGCTGGGCCTGGGCGAACCGGAACCGGTCGGCATCGAACCCGGCCAGTCCCTCGCCGCCCAGCAGGAAGCCTTCGAAGCACAGTGCCTGCGAGCCGCGCTGACCCGGCACAAGGGCGATATCAAAGCCGTGCTGGAAGAACTGCAACTGCCGCGCCGGACCTTCAATGAAAAGATGCAGCGGCATGGGCTGAGCCGAGAAACATTCCTGCGAGAAAGCTGAATTTTTGTACTGTCTGTAACGGCCTCATCGCGAGCAGGCTCGCTCCCACACTTGATCCAGGGTGTACATAAATTTTGTGTAATACGCCGATCCACTGTGGGAGCGAGCCTGCTCGCGATGAGGCAGGTACAGACAACGCAAATCAATGAACTGGATAAGCGGCTTTTCGCCTGTCACCCAATCTGAATAAGCGGATTTCCGCTCACTCATTCCCGTAACCCCCTCTAAACCGGCCCTCTCCCCCTTGGCACAGCTCCTGCTATAGCCCTCCCAGGCTGCGTTTACGCGCGCTCCACAAAAACAATTAAATGAAGGATCCGTCATGGATAACTCACAAACCCTGCCTCTTGGGTCGGCCGCTGTGCCTGCCAAAGAAAAGACCACGGCCAGCCGCATCAAGTCGATCTTCAGCGGCTCTGTCGGCAACATGGTCGAGTGGTACGACTGGTATGTCTACGCCGCCTTCTCGCTGTACTTCGCCAAAGCCTTTTTCCCCAAAGGCGACACCACCGCCCAACTGCTGAACACCGCTGCGATTTTCGCCGTGGGCTTTCTGATGCGCCCGATCGGCGGCTGGCTGATGGGCCTGTATGCCGACCGCGCCGGACGTAAAGCGGCGCTGATGGCGTCGGTGTACCTGATGTGCTTTGGCTCGCTGATCATCGCGTTGAGCCCGGGTTATGAAACCATCGGCGTCGGCGCACCGATTCTGTTGGTGTTCGCCCGTTTGCTGCAGGGCCTGTCGGTCGGCGGCGAGTACGGCACCTCGGCGACTTACCTGAGCGAAATGGCGACCAAGGAACGTCGCGGCTTCTTCTCGAGCTTCCAGTACGTCACGCTGATCTCCGGCCAGCTCATCGCCCTGGGCGTGCTGATCGTGCTGCAGCAAACCCTGACCACCGAACAACTGTACGATTGGGGCTGGCGTATTCCGTTTGCCATCGGTGCACTGTGTGCCATCGTCGCGTTGTACCTGCGTCGCGGGATGGAAGAAACCGAGTCGTTCGCCAAGAAAGAGAAGTCCAAAGAAAGCGCCATGCGCACCCTGCTGCGTCATCCCAAGGAACTGATGACCGTGGTCGGCCTGACCATGGGCGGCACCCTGGCCTTCTACACCTACACCACCTACATGCAGAAATACCTGGTGAACACGGTCGGCATGAGCATCTCCGACTCCACCACCATTTCGGCGGCCACGCTGTTCCTGTTCATGTGCCTGCAACCGGTCATCGGCGGCTTGTCGGATAAAGTCGGGCGGCGGCCGATCCTGATCGCCTTCGGCATTCTCGGCACCCTGTTCACCGTGCCGATCCTCACCACCCTGCACACCATCCAGACCTGGTGGGGCGCGTTCTTCCTGATCATGGCGGCGCTGATCATCGTCAGCGGCTACACCTCGATCAACGCGGTGGTCAAAGCCGAACTGTTCCCCACCGAAATCCGCGCCCTGGGCGTCGGCCTGCCGTATGCGCTGACCGTGTCGATCTTCGGCGGTACCGCTGAATACATCGCCCTGTGGTTCAAGAGCATTGGTATGGAAACCGGTTACTACTGGTATGTCACCGCCTGCATCGCGGTGTCGTTGCTGGTGTATGTGACCATGAAAGACACCCGCAAACACTCGCGGATCGAGACTGACTGACCATCACATAGAGGTTGGCAGTACTGGCCACATCGCGAGCAGGCTCGCTCCCACATTAGATCGATGTCAGACATAAAATCTGTGTCTGACTCGGTCAGTGTGGGAGCGAGCCTGCTCGCGATGGCCATTACTAGGTCCCGAGCCGATCAAGACAACTCAGCAGCCCCACGACTCGCGTACGTGTTCTGCACACCACCAATCCCCCCCCCCAAACCCGCGACGAACCGATAACGATCCGTTAATGCCCTGCCGACACTCTGGTTCTGTCGCCGCTTGAATCCATATCGACATCTCGTACGTATACACAATGCAGGCCTCGAAGCAGTGTCTGGAAATACTCTGCCACGGCCTTAATATCTATTTAATCGATTGTTTTTAGCATTTATTTGCGCTTTTTAATCAATTCTATGTGCGTAGTATGAACTCCATACCCAACGTACAACACGCAAACACACCTGGAGTACACATCATGAAAACCAAACTGATCTTCGCTCTGACCCTCTTCGTACTGGCCGCCAGCACCTTCGCCGCCGACGGTTATGACCGCACCGGTTCTGGCGCTTTCACCGCTGAACGTTCTGCCGCTGTGGCTGCTGACGGCTTCGATCGCACTGGTTCGGCCAAAGTCGCCGCTGACGGCTTCGATCGCACTGGCTCGGCCAAAGTCGCCGCTGACGGCTTCGATCGCACTGGCTCGGCCAAGGTCGCGTCCGACGGCTTTGATCACACCGGCACCGCCGACGCTATCGCCGCCGATGGTTTTGATCGCACCGGTACTGCCGCCGCTATCGGCTAACACCTTGGGCAGACTTCACAGCCCGGCTTCGGCCGGGCTTAGTTGTTTTAGGGGGACAAGAAATGTCTGAAGCCACACAGTCCCTGTGGGAGCGAGCCTGCTCGCGATAGCGGTCGATCAGTCAACTGCAATGTTGAATTTTAAGCCGTCATCGCGAGCAGGCTCGCTCCCACAAAAGCTCGCTCCCACATTGGCTCTCATTGTTTTGATGTCCCATGACAGCTGGAAATAAGCCTTCAGCCCTTGCACTATGACCTTCATCCCTTCAAGCCTTGCATTCAGGAACCCGCGCAATGCCCGACGACATTCACTACTACGAACCTGCCTTGGGCCATGGCCTGCCCCACGACCCGTTCAACGCCATCGTCGGCCCGCGGCCTATCGGCTGGATTTCCTCACAGGATGCCGAAGGTCAGCTGAACCTGGCGCCGTACAGCTTTTTCAATGCGTTCAACTACATTCCGCCGATCATCGGGTTCTCGAGCATCGGCCGTAAAGACAGCCTGAACAACATCGAGCAGACCGGCGAATTCGCCTGGAACCTGGCCACTCGTCCGCTGGCCGAGCAGATGAACCAGAGTTGCGCGGCGGTCCCGGCCGACGTCAACGAATTCGAACTGGCCGGGCTGACGCCGGCAGCGTCGAAAATCATTCAGGTGCCACGGGTCGCCGAAAGCCCGGTGTCCTTCGAATGCAAGGTCACGCAGATCATTCAGTTGCAACGTGCTGATAAAGAAGTGGTGCCGAGCTGGCTGATCCTCGGCGAAGTGGTCGCCGTGCATATCGCCAAGTGGCTGCTCAAGGATGGGGTGTACGACACCGCCGCGGCAGAACCGATTCTGCGCGGCGGCGGGCCGGCGGACTACTTTCAGTTGGGACCTGAGGCCTTGTTCAAGATGTTCCGCCCGGGGGCGACCCGGTAAATCGTTACCAGACCAGTTCGCCGTCTTCAGCGACGTCGGTCAACTGCTCAAGCTTCTGCTCGGCAGCCTGATCGGCTTCGAAGGCGGTCTTGAATGTCTGTTCATCGAGGATTTTGTGAAAACGCGGGGCGCCTGAGCCACCCAGGGCTTTGACGGCGATGGCGGCGCTGTAGCCTCCTTCACCTGGTACTACGGCGGAAACTGCTTCGAACTGTGCAAACTCTTTACGTGCCATGTCGCGGATCCTGGCCAATGGAAAGTCGGCCATTCTAAACCGTCAACTGGCCAACTGGTGTAATGACGCACTGTTCAACTGCGGATATTCGCCGCGAGCCTGAGCTGCCGACACTTCACTGAAGGTGTGAAAATCCAGACTATTGACCACCAACTCCTGCACCAGCTCGGCAAATATCTGCATGGCCGGGGTGCCGAAATAGGCGGTCATGGCCTGCTGGTCGACCCAAAAACCGGACACCAGCCACAGTTCGGGATCGCACAACGAATGCTGCAAGGCAAAGTGCAGGCAACCGCTGGCCTGACGCGACGGTTCGATGAGGCTGCTCAAACGCGCGCCCAATTCCATCGAGCGGCCAGCACGGGCGCGGACAAAAGCCATATGGCTGACGGGGATCTGCGTGGACATGTTCGACTCTCCCTGATGTAGACGATCGGCAGCCTGAGAGAAGCTGCGACAGGGACAGAGATTAAGCGACGGGCGTTAGGCCCGTTAGTCGATTCCTGCCGGCTTGTTGCACAATCCTGCACGCAAACAGTGTTATCGCCGTGCCATGGCAAGCGCTGATCCTGGAATGTGACAAAGGGGTTTCAAGCAAGTTTTCCCGCGTTATGTTCACGTTCTCTATGCTGAATCCGACCACACAGCAGGATCAGGCAAGTTTTGCGCAGGATTCGCCTACCACCTGGACTTGCACAAATTTAAGCTGTGCTCATCCCATCTCCTTGCCGAGGATGTTTTACATGCCGTCTCTGGATTCCAAACACGCCCCGCTGGACGCCAACATGGAAAAACAGCGTGTGGAGCTCGCGGCAATCATCCGTCGCAATACCAGTGAAGACGGCAGCTACGCGACCACCATCGGCTCGTTATTTTTGTCGCGTCACAGCCAGTCCCACGACTTCGCCCCGGTGCTCGCGCAACCGGCCCTGTGCATCATGGCCCAAGGGCGCAAGGAAGTCCGGCTGGCCGACGAAGTCTTCAACTACGACCCGCTCAACTATCTGGTGGTGTCGGTCTCGATGCCGCTCAGCGGGCGGGTGGTCGATGTCTCGCCCGAGGAACCGATCCTCGCCTTGCGCCTGGATATCGACCCGGCGGAAATCACCGCATTGATCGCCGACGCCGGCCCCATCGGCGTGCCCACCCGTCCTGCCGGACGTGGCCTGTATGTCGAACAACTGGATCAGCCGATGCTCGATGCCGTGCTGCGCCTGGCGCGCTTGCTCGACACCCCGAAAGACATCGCCATGCTCGCGCCGCTGATTCGTCGGGAGATTCTCTATCGCTTGTTGCGCAGCCAGCAGGGGCACCGGCTGTATGAGATTGCCGTCGCCAACAGCCAGAGCCATCGCATCGGCCAGGCGATCAAATGGCTCAACGGTAACTACGAGCAGCCGTTGCGCATTGATGAGTTGGCCAGGGAAGTGAACCTGAGCGTGTCGACCCTGCACCATCGCTTCAAGGCGATGACAGCGATGAGTCCACTGCAGTATCAGAAGCAACTGCGCCTGCAGGAAGCGCGGCGCTTGATGCTCGCCGAGGGCATCGACGCCTCGGCGGCGGGCTACCGCGTGGGCTATGAAAGCCCCTCGCAGTTCAGCCGCGAGTACAGCCGGCTGTTTGGCGCGCCGCCGTTGCGGGATCTGGCGCGGTTGCGGATGACGGTTTGATCTGACTTTTCGGCAGGCTATGCCGGCCTCATCGCGAGCCTGCTCGCGATGAGGCCAGTAAGTCAGGCGCCGAGCACGCGGCAGGCTTCGGATGGAATGGTCACCGACACCGGGTTGCCGATGCTCAGGCCGATGCCCTGGCACGGCGTGCTCAACGCCGTCAGCGACACCCCGGAACACTCGACCGTGGTCTCGATCGTCGCGCCGATATCGCGCACAAACGTCACCCTGCCCAGCAGTCGATTACCGGCGGTTGCCTGTGGGTGCGACAGCTGCAGGTCTTCCGGACGCACCAGCATCTTGACCTTTTCGCCCACCACGATGCTGCTGCAAATCGGCACCTGAAGCGCATCGCCACCGGGCAAACCGACTTTGCCGTCACCCAATGCGGTGGCCGGGAAAATGTTCCCCGAGCCGATAAAGTCGGCGACGAACTCGTTGGCCGGATGCCGGTAGATCTCGATCGGCGTGCCGACCTGCTGCACCCGATTCTGCCCCAGCACCACCACGATATCGGCCATGGTCATGGCTTCGCGCTGGTCGTGGGTGACCATGATGGTGGTGATGTTCAAGCGTTGCTGAAGCTGACGAATCTCCACTTGCATCGATTCGCGCAGCTTGGCATCGAGGGCCGACAGCGGTTCGTCGAGCAGGAGGATTTTCGGGTGCGAGGCAATCGCCCGGGCAATCGCCACGCGCTGACGCTGACCACCCGAGAGCTTCGCAACCGGGCGATCAATCATTTCTTGCAGCTGAATCAGTTCCAGCAACTCCACCACCCGCGCCTGCTGATCAGCCTTGCTCACGCCACGCAGTTTCAGCGGATAGGCGATGTTCTCGCCGACCGTCATATGCGGGAACAGCGCCAGCGACTGAAACACCATGCCGAAGTTGCGCAGGTGCGCCGGTGTGTTGCCGATGTCTTCACCGTCCAGGCGAATCTCGCCGCCGGAAAGGGTTTCCAGGCCGGCGATCATTCGCAGCAAGGTGGTTTTGCCACAGCCCGAAGGGCCAAGAAAACACACCAGCTTGCCCTCAGGCAGGTGCAGGTTGACGTCCTTGACCGCACACGCCGTGCCGTAACGTTTCTCGACGTTTTCCAGAATCAGACCAGTCATATTAATTACCTCCAGAAATCAGAACGAGACGCCACCTTCACCGACCAGCTTCTCCAACGCCCAGATCAGGACGAAGTCGATCAGCACGATCAGCACGGCAAACGAGAATACGGTTGGGTCCAGCGACGACACGGTGCGGCTGAACATCCAGATAGGCACGGTCATGACATCAATGGTGTAGAGGAAGTACGTCACGGTGAACTCGTTGAACGAGACAATGAACGCCAGCAGCATCCCGGCCAGGATCCCCGACTTCATCAACGGCACGACCACATCGACAATCGCCCGCGTCGGGGAAGCGCCGAGCATTTGCGCGGCCTCTTCGACTTCGCTGCCGATGGACAGCATCGCCGCGGTGCAGTTTTTCACCACGAACGGCAAGGCCAGGATCACGTGGGCAATCACCAGTCGCGACACCGTCATCTGGAACGGCAGGCTGTCGAACACCAGCAACAACGCCAGGCCCAGTACCACCATCGGGAACACCAACGGCAGCGACATCAATTGCAGTGCCATGGCTTTGCCACGAAACTCCAGGCGGGTCAGTGCATAAGCCGCCGGCACCGCAACGAGGGTGGCGAAGATCATGGCCATGAACGACACCATCAGGCTGGTGCTCATGGCTTTGCCCAGGCTCAGCACATCACTGGCGTCCGGGGACACGAAGGTGTGCCAGGCGGCCTTGTACCATTGCAGGCTGTAGCTGCTGGGCGGGAAGTCGAGGTTCGATGAACCACTGAACGACATGACAATCATGGTCAGGATCGGCAACACCGCCAGAAACAGGATGACACCTGAAAGGATCCCGGCAAATTTACCGGTATCGCCTGGCAACAGTGACAGGCGCTTCTTGCTCAACGTGCTCATTGCGAAGCCTCCAGCATGCGCCGACGACGGCCAGTGATGTATTCGGACAAGGTCATGATGGCCAGCGTGGTGACGATCAGCACCACACCCGCCGCGGAGGCGGCAGGCCAGTTCATCAGCGGGGCGATCTGGTCATGCACCATCACCGCAAGCATCGGCACCCGCCGACCGCCGAGCAGCAACGGCACCACGAAGCTGCTGGCGTTGTAGGCGAATACCAGGGTCGCGCCGGTGATGATTCCCGGCATGCTCATCGGCAGCACCACCTGGAAAAACACCTTCAGGCGGCTCGCGCCCAAGGTCGCCGCGGCTTCCTCGTAAGTGCGGGCAACGCCGCGCATGGCGCTGGCAATCGGCAACACGGCCAACGGGAAAGCGGTTTGGACCAGGCCCATCAATACGCCGTTCTGGTTGTAGAGCAGCATGATCGGACGCTTGATCAGGCCCAGGCCCATCAGCGCCTGGTTGAGCATCCCGCCAGGCCCCAGGATCACCAGCCAGCCGTAGCTTTGCAGCAGCAGGTTGACCAGCAACGGCAACAGCACCGCGGCCAGAAACACTCGACGCAGCAACGGCGAGGTCAGGCGCGACATGGTGTACGCCACCGGAATCGCCAGCAGTACGGCAATCACTGCGCTGATCAATGCCAGACGCAAGGTCAGCAGCAGGGATTTGAGGTAATAGGGTTCCAGCAACTGGGCATAACTGGCCAGGCTGAATCCGCTCCATTCCGCGCCTTTGGTGCCCACGCTCATGCGCAACACCAGCAGGCTGGCAGCAATCAGCACACCGAGAAACAGCATCGATGGCGAAAGAAATAACCAGGCGCGCGTCGTCGGCGAAACACCGAAGCTCGGGCGTACGGCAACGGGGCTGACCGTTTGGGTCAGAGGTTGGTGTTCCATAGCAATGGTCTCGTCAATGGAAAACAGCTGAGTGAACACAGGACTTCCAAGACCTATTGACCCCTTGTGGGAGCGAGCCTGCTCGCGATAGCGATCTGTCAGTTACATCAATGTCGACAGGTAGGCCGTCATCGCGAGCAGGCTCGCTCCCACAGGGGATCTTCGGTGATTGAAGGGCCTGTGTTCGGCACTCGATCAGGAAGAGAAGATTTCCGTGTAGCGACGAATCCATTGGTCATGCACGGTCGCCAGGAAGGCGTTGTCGTGCATGATCGCCTTCTCGGCAATCTGCTCCGGCGTGAGGATGTACGGGCTCTTGCGCGCTTCGGCAGAGATGATTGCCTTGGCGTTGACCGGACCGTTGTAGATGTCTTCGGCCATCTTGCCCTGCACCAGCGGGTCGAGTGAGTGGTTGATGAAGGCATAGGCCAGGTCGGTATCGCCCGGGCGGTTCTTCGGCATGACCGACTGCATCAGGTCGGTGTAGAAACCTTCCTTCATGCCAAAGGTTGCACTCAGACCGTAGGCCGGGTCGCGAATCTGTTTCGGGAAGAACGCAGGAGCGTACAGCCCACCCATGTCCAGGGAGCCGGTGCGGAACAGTTCGGCGATCTGGTTCGGGTTTTCGCCCAGGGTCACCACGCGGCTCTTGAGCTCGGCGAGTTTCTTGAAGCCGGGTTCGATGTTGTGTTCGTCACCACCGGCCAGTTTGGCGGCGATGATGATCAGGTCCATGGCCTCGGTCCAGTTCGGCGGCGGCAGGAAGATGTTCGGTGCCAGGTCCGCGTCCCACAGGGCCGCGTAGCTGTCCGGAGCTTCTTTCTGAGTGCGGCTGCTGTAGACGAGGCTGTTGCACCAGAGCAGGTAACCGATGCCGTGACCGTTGGCCCCGGTGCGGTATTTCTCCGGTACGTCGATCAGGTTGGGAATGCGGTTCAGGTCAGGCTTTTCCAGCAACCCGGCAGCGGCCAGGCCTTCAGCGCCGACGCCAGCCAGGGTGATGACGTCGTATTGCGGGCGATCACCACCGGCCTTCAGTTTGGCGACCATTTCCGAAGTACTGCCGGTACGGTCCGCGATGACCTTGGCGCCGGTCTTGGCTTCAAAGGTCGCGGCGATGTTGCGCAGTGCCGCAAGCCCGGTGTCATCGGACCAGGTCAACAGCCGCAGGGTCTTGCCCTGAAAACGTGTGTCACTGGCGTTGGCGCGGATGAACGGCATGCTCATGGCAGCCGCCGCAACCGATGCAACACCGACGGTCTTGATGAATTGTCTTCTGTTCAGATCATGATCGCCCATGAAGGACTCCCTTTATTGTTGTAGGTATGAGTTAGGAGCATCCCTTGCGCCCGCGCTCTTCGATCCGCTGCAAGCCCCCGTGTTACAAGGGTTGTAGCGAGGTCTGCGGGTTCATCCTGAGGTCACGCAAAACGCGCAACAATCGAAAAAAAATCATTGGTGCCATGTCCCTGGCGCATGCCTCGTTACGAGGCATGCGTGGGCTGTTTTCGTGCTGTCAGACAGCCCGAATCACGTGCTTTATTTCTTGAAACGCCTGCAAGCCCCACGGCCCCAACTCGCGGCCGATGCTGCTCTGCTTGTAGCCGCCCCACGCGGTCTGCGGGAAGATCACCTGCGGCGCGTTGATCCATACCAGCCCCGCCTGCAAGGCGTTGGCGACCCGTTCGGCGCTCACCGCATCAGCGCTGACCACGCTGGCCACCAGACCGAACGGGCTGTCGTTGGCCAACTCGATCGCCTCCTGCTCCGTGGCAAAACTGCGGACACAGAGCACGGGGCCAAAAATCTCTTCACACCACAACGCACTGTCGAGGGGCACTTCAGTGAAAATGGTCGGCCGCAAAAAATAGCCATGCGGCAGATCGGCAGGCCGGTCACCGCCACAGACCAGCCGCGCACCCGCGCTCAAGCCGCGATCAATGTGGCCCAGCACGCGCTGGTATTGCGCCTGATTGACCAGCGCGCCCATTTCAACCTCGGGGTCAAACGGGTCGGCCACGCGGATCGCCTCGGCCCGCGCCGTCAGGCGCAGCAGGAATTCATCCGCCAGTTCATCGGCGACCAACACCCGGCTGGTGGCCGAACACATCTGCCCGGCATTGAAGAAACCACCGCCACAGGCCAGCTCGACGGCCAGGTCGAGATCGGCATCCGCCAGCACCAGCAGCGAGGATTTGCCGCCCAGCTCCAGGCTCACGCCCTTGACGGTTTCCGCCGCACGCTGCATGACCTGAACGCCCACCGCATTGCTGCCGGTGAAGGAAATTTTCGCCACCCGCGGGTCGGCCGACAGCGGCGCACCGACCGCCAGCCCCGTACCGCAGACCAGGTTGAACACACCGTTGGGCAAGCCGCTCTCGGTGATGATTGCCGCCAGCTCCAGCTCCGGCAGTGGCGTGACTTCCGAAGGCTTGAGCACCACGCAGCAACCCGCCGCCAAGGCTGGCGCGAGCTTCCAGGCGGTGGTGACCATCGGGAAGTTCCACGGCACGATCAACCCGACCACACCGCACGCTTCACGGCGCACACGGGCGGCGAAGTCTTCGCTCGGCAGCTCCACGACGCGGTCCTGGCCGGCGTCCAGCGCTTCGGCCAGACCTGCGTAATACTCGAACGTGGCGATCACGTCATCGACGTCGATGCCCGCTTCGAACTGTGGCTTGCCGTTGTTGCTCGACTGCAAATACATCAAACGCTCGCGGCGGGCCTGCACTCCATTGGCGATCTTGCGCAGCACCGCGCCGCGTTCGGCACCGGTGGTTTTCGACCACTGCACAAACGCCGCACTGGCCGCTGTGACCGCTTGATCAACCGCACGCTGATCGCCTCCCTTGACGGTGGTCAACAGCGCTTCGGTCGCCGGATTGATGACCCGCAAGTGCTCCTCGCCAGCCGACCATTGGCCGTCGATGTACAGACCGTCCTGGATGATTGGAAAGCTCATGCCGACACCGCCTTCATCCACTGGGTCTGATCGATTTCGATCAGGGTCGGGCCCTGGCGATCAGTGGCTGCGCGCAGCGCAGCGCGCAACTCTTCGACACCGCTGACGGCGTGTGCCGCACAGCCCAGGCCTTTGGCCACAGCGATGAAATCCGGGGTGTAGATGTCGACGCCAACCGGTTCGATGTCGCGGTTGACCATGTACTTCTTGATCTCTTCGTAGCCCTGGTTATTCCACAGCAGGACGATGACCGGGGTGCGTGCTTCCACCGCGCTGGCCAGTTCCGGCAAGGTGAATTGCAGGCCGCCGTCGCCGATCAGGCACACCACCGGTGGACGACTGTTGCGTTCCTGACCACCGCCGAGCCACGCGCCGATAGCCGCCGGCAAGGCATAGCCAAGGGTGCCGTAACCGGTCGACGAGTTGAACCAGCGACGCGGGCGCTCCGGGTTGAACGTCAGGTTGCCGGTGTACACCGGTTGGGTCGAGTCGCCGACGAATACCGCTTCCGGCAACTCATCCTGCACGGTGTGCAGGAACAGCGTCTGCGCACGGGTTGGCGCGTCCCAGAGGGTTTCAAGTTCGGCACGCAAGCTGGCGGCGCGAGCCTGGCCCCAATCGCTGCAACGCTCGGCCAGCGAATGTTTGGCCACACCATCGAGCAAGGCCTGGGCCGCGCTTTGTGCATCGGAGACCAGCGCCACCTTCGGCGGATAGTTGCGCACGGTCTGGTCCGGGTCGATGTCGACCCGCAGCAAAGTGCCCGGAATTTCAAAGCCACCGGCAAAGGTCACGTCGTAGTCGGTCTCGGCCAGTTCAGTGCCGATGGCCAGGACCACATCGGCGTCAGCCACCAGGGCACGGGTGGCCACCAGCGTTTGGGTCGAACCAATGAGCAACGGGTGAGTCGACGGCAGCATGCCCTTGGCATTGATGGTCAGCGCCACCGGTGCATCGAGTAATTCGGCGAGCCGGGTCAGCTCGGCCGCTGCATCGATCGAACCGCCACCGGCGAGGATCAACGGGCGTTTGGCGTTGGCCAGCAGTTCGCTCATCTGCGCGACGGCGGACGGCGCTGCACCGGCGCGAGTGATGCTCACCGGTTGGCTGGCGAGCAAGGCATCGGCGTCTTCGACCAGCACGTCGAGCGGGATTTCAATGTGCACCGGACGCGGCCGGCCAGCCTGGAACAAGGCGAAGGCACGGGCCAGCACACCTGGCAGTTCGGCAGCGGACATCAGCGTGTGGGAGAACGCCGCAACACCGGCCACCAGTGCGCCCTGGTTCGGCAGTTCGTGCAGCTTGCCGCGTCCACCGCCCAACTGGCTGCGCGATTGCACGCTGGAAATCACCAGCATCGGGATCGAATCGGCGTAGGCCTGGCCCATCGCGGTGGTGATGTTGGTCATGCCGGGACCGGTGATGATGAAGCACACACCCGGTTTGCTGCTGGTGCGGGCATAACCGTCAGCCATGAAGCCGGCACCCTGCTCGTGACGCGGAGTAACGTGGTTGATGCTCGAACGGGCCAGCCCGCGATACAGCTCAACGGTATGCACGCCGGGAATGCCGAACACCTGCTCGACCCCGTAACCCTCGAGTAACTTGACCAATACTTCGCCGCACGTCGCCATATCTTTACCCTTCTTGTTCGTTGAGACGCTGGCCCCGCGCGGCATAGGATGGCGCGCCGCGGTGCTCAGTCATGGCGTTATTGGAACGGTCAGCGGGTAGCCGCAACAATCGATAAAAAGTCATACTCGCCATGTCCTCACCTCATGCCTTGGCGTCCCATGAAACGACTTCCCCCCCTTCCCGCGCTGCACACGTTCCTGATCACGGCCCAGTGCTGCAATTTCACCCGGGCGGCCGAGCAGCTACACATCACTCAGGGCGCGGTGAGCCGGCAGATCGCCGGGCTGGAAGAACATTTGGGCTACACGCTGTTCCACCGTCAGGCACGCGGTTTGAGCCTGACCGCCGAAGGGCTCGAGTGGCTGCCACGAATCCAGCAAGTATTCGGCTTGATCGATGAGGCGGTGGAACAGGTCGGCGCACACCGCGAAACCTTGCAGCTCAAGGCCCCGACCTGTGTCATGCGCTGGCTGCTGCCGCGTTTGCTGCAATGGCAAAAGGAACGCCCGGACGTGCCTGTGGAACTGACCACCACGGTGCAACATGGCGTGGATTTTCATCGCGAGCAGTTTGACGCTGCGGTCATGTATGGCGCACCGCCGGACAGTTCACTGGCGTCGCTGCACCTGTTTGACGAGCAACTGACGCCGGTCTGTTCGCAGCCACTGCTCGACGGCCCGGTGCCGCTGCACAGTCCGTCAGACCTGAGTCAACATTTGCTGCTGCACCCAACGCGCGATCAGCGGGACTGGAAGGCCTGGCTGAAAGCAGCGGACGTCAACCTCAGCACACTCGGCAAGGGTCAGCATTTCGAAACCCTGGACCTGGCAATGTCCGTGGCGTCTCAAGGAACGGGGGTGGCGATTGGGGATTGGTCGTTGATCGGCGATGACCTGAGTGCCGGACGGCTGGTCATGCCTTTTGATTTGAAGGTGAAAACGGGGCTGGGGTATTACCTGGTGTTCCCGCAGAAACCGGGACCGTCGCCGCAATTGCGTGAGTTGATGGAATGGCTGGTGGTGCAGGCGCAGGCGCGCTGAACATCCGGATCGGGACAATCACTCACTGTGGCGAGGGAGCTTGCTCCCGCTGGGTTGCGAAGCGACCCTAGAATCAGCCGCCGCGAACATTCAGATGGAACGCGATTGCCGGATTACGACCGCTTCGCGGCCGAGCGGGAGCAAGCTCCCTCGCCACAGTTGTGGAGTTAGTAGCCCACGGTAAACCGCTGACGGCTATGCGCTGGCTTCTCGATTTCATCGAGCATCGCAATCGCGTAGTCGGCGAAGGTGATCCAGCTCTTGCCTTCGGCGCTCACCAGCAGATGGTCCTTGCCCACACGGAAAGTGCCGGTACGCTCGCCTTCGACGAACAACGCCGACGGTGAAAGAAAGGTCCAGTCCAGATCCTTTTCCTGACGCAAGGTGTCGAGGTAGACACCACCGGCAGTGGCCTCGGCCTTGTACTCTTCAGGGAAGTTCGGGGATTCGATGACTTTGCTGCCATCCGGCACCAACAGCGAACCGGCACCACCGACCACCAGCAGACGTTTCACGCCGGCCTTTTTGACCGGCTCGATAATCGCGCTGGCCGGGATTGTCGAAAAGTGTGCCGCGCTGATCACCACATCAGCGCCGGCAACCGCCGCTTGCAGCGCCGCACCGTCGGCAACATCAACATTCTTGCTGACGACGCCGGCACGTGGGCTGATTTTCGAGGTGTCGCGGGCGATGGCGGTGACGCTGTGACCACGACGCAGGGCTTCTTCCAGCAGTTGGCTACCAGCACGACCGGTGGCGCCAATGATTGCGATCTTGCTCATGAACAGTGCTCCAGTTGATTAGGTGTGACCTGTGGCAAGGGGTTCTTGTGGCGAGGGGAGTTGCCCCCTCGCCACAAAAGCCCCTTGCCACAGTTGTTACTTCAGCGACTTACCACTTCATCTCGCCTTTGGCGACTTTGGCGCTCAGCTCAAGCGAGCTTTCTTCGCCGAGGTTCGGGTAACGCTTTTTCATCGCAGTGATCAGCTCGGCCGAATCTTTGGCCTTGGCAGTTTCAGCGTCGAACGCCTTGATGTAGTCGGCGGTGAAGTGCACAGCGGCCAGCGAACGCGCGCTGTCACCCAGGTAATGACCCGGAACGATGGTGTTCGGTTTCAGGCTGTCGATGGTCTTCAGCGTAGTCAACCAATCGGCATGGGACTGCGCGCTTTGAGTATCGGCCATCCACACGTGGATGTTTTCCGCGACGACCACACCACCTACCGCGGCTTTGATCGACGGGATCCAGACAAAGGTCCGGTCCGGTTGCTTGCCGTCCAGGCCAATGATGTCGAGCTGCTTGCCTTCCAGGGTCAGACTATGGCCCTTGAGCACACCCGGCACGATGGTTTTTGCCGGTGCATCGGCACCCAGTTTCGGTCCCCAGAACGCTACTTTGCCTTCAACGGTGGCCTTGATGTGATCAACCGTCGGCTGCGAGGCGAGTACCTTGGCTTTCGGGAACGCGGCGGTGAGGGTGTCCAGGCCGAAGTAGTAATCCGGGTCACCGTGGCTGATGTAGATGGTGGTCAGTTGCTTGCCACTGGCGCGGATTTTTTCCACCACCTGCTCGGCCTGGGATTTGCCGAATTGCGCGTCCACCAGAATCGCTTCTTTCTCGCCGCTGACCAGTACCGAGGTCACCGGGAAAATCGCAGCGGCGCCCGGGTTGTAGACGTCCAGGGTCAGTGCCGGCGTGGCGGCCGCCGCATGGGCGGCAAAACCCAGGGTGGCAGTGGCGAGTAAAAGACGCTTGAAAGACGTGAAGCCGATCATGGTGCTGCTCCGTTGTGCATAAGCCGTGTTTGGCGATGGGACAGAGCTTAGTTGCCTGACTCGCTACAAAAAATGCGATGCTTGAACATAGTTTGTTTCTGAAAGCGGGCAAATCATGGATCGTCTCCAAGCAATGCGGGTGTTCGTCACCGTCGTCGACCTCGGCAGCCAGTCAGCCGCGGCCGATCACCTGGACCTGTCGCGCCCGGTGGTGTCGCGCTATCTGGCCGAACTGGAGGACTGGGTCGGGGCGCGTTTGATGCACCGCACCACGCGCAAACTCAGCCTGACCGCCGCCGGCACCGAGATCCTGCCGCGTTGCCGGCAGATGCTCGATCTGTCGAGCGACATGCAGGCCGCCGTCACCGAGCCGGACGATGCGCCACGCGGCTTGCTGCGGATCAGCGTCAGTACCTCGTTCGGCCAGGCGCAATTGGCCGACGCCATGGCCGTGTACGTCAAACGCTTTCCCGGCGTCAGTATCGACCTGCAAATGCTCGACCGCACGGTGAACCTGGTGGACGAGCGCATAGACCTCGCGATCCGCACCAGCAACGACCTGGACCCGAACCTGATTGCCCGGCGGCTGACCGTCTGCCGTTCGGTGATCTGCGCCTCCCCCGCCTACCTGCGCGAGCACCCGACGCCGCAACGGGTGGAGGATTTGAGCCAGCACAATTGCCTGACCCACTCCTACTTCGGTAAGAGCCTCTGGCATTTCGAACAGGACGGCGAGCAGGTTTCGGTGCCGGTACAGGGCAACATCAGCGCCAACGAAGCCAGCACGCTGTTGCGCGCAGCAATGGCCGGTGCCGGCGTGGCGATGCTGCCCAGCTACCAGGCCGGCGTGCATATCCACAGCGGCGAACTGGTGCGCCTGCTGCCACACGCCGAACCACGGCAGATGAACATGTACGCGGTGTACGCCTCACGCAAACACATGCCCGCGGCGCTGCGCAGCATGCTGGATTTCCTGGTGTCGAGATTTCCTGAAACACCTGCGTGGGATGTGGGGCTTTAAAGGCAGAACACCTACCTTGTGGCGAAGGCGTGGCTTATGGCAACTCACCACCGCTGACCTATGCTGATATCAGTACCCCTTAAAAAATAAGGGGTACCGGTTCAGAGGTCAGCGCCATGAGCGTTAAAACCAGAAGGTATCTCGCGATCTTCATCACCTGCACCGCCGCGCTGGCGTTGTATGGCACCGCCGCCTACCGCGTTGAACAGGCCCGGCAGCTGCCACGCGAGTACGCCAGCTGCAACTTTGAACGGTGCATTCCACACACCGCGACCCTGAACCTCAAGTAACGAGGGCTCTTAGCCCTCGCTCTCCTGATCAGCTTTCAAGCGATCCCGAAACGCCTTCGGCGAGATCCCCACGCGGCGTCGAAACAGCCGGGTGAAATTGGTGGGGTCGGAGAAGCCCAACACATCCGACATCTCGTAAATGGTCATGCTGGTGTAGGTCAGCAGTCGCTTGGCCTCCAGCAACTGGCGCTCGTGCATGATCTGCAATGCCGGTTGCCCCGCCAGCTCACGGCAGGTGCCGTTGAGGTGGGACACGGAAATCCCCAGCCGGTGTGCCAGATCCTCGACCTTCACGTGCTGGCGATAATTCTCTTCCACCAACTGAATAAACCCGTTGAGGTATTCCCGTGCACGCTGTGGTCGCTGACTGGCGGCGCGACGCTGGATCACCTGGCGGCTGACCCACACCATGATCACGCTGACCAGCGAATGCATGAGCATTTCGCGTGCAGGCTGGTGCCCGACGTATTCATTCTGCAAGGCTGTAAACAGGCTGTTGAGGTAGTCCGCATCGCTTCCTGCCGAATAACTCTCGGCCACTGCCAGGGCATTCACCGAACTGCCCAGTTGCGCTTGAAGATGAGCCACCAGCGGCGCCGCCAGCGTCACCACAAAGCCTTCTACGTCTTCGGAAAAACGAAAGCCGTGCACCGACAGCGGTGGCAGGATCTGGATCGCGGCTTCGCTCAGCTGCGTACGCTGGCCCTCGATCTCAAGCTCTGCCTGGCCTTTGTACACGAACAGCAATTGACATAAATCGGCATGCCGATGGGGTTTGATTTCCCATTGATGTTCGCGGCTGCGTTTGGAAATGGTTTCGCAATGCAACAAGTCAGGGGTCGGCCAATCCAGGCACTCGCCATAGAGTTTGAATACAGGAATCGAAGGAAGGGCAGGCTTGTTCATCACTTCAGTCCAGGCCTCAGCGTAACGGGCGGTAATCGCCCCGATTGGCGAAATGTACAGGTTTCAGCGCAGTTTTCACCTTCAATTGACCGACTCACAAGCGAAAAATGCAAGCACTCGATTCATAAAAACCATTCACCGACTTTGTCCGCGTGAAGCTTGCGAGGCCTAACAACAATGAAAATCCTCAAAACCCAAGTCGCCATTATCGGCGCCGGCCCCTCTGGCCTGCTGCTCGGCCAGTTGTTGCACAACGCAGGCATCGCCACGGTCATTGTCGAACGCCAGACACCCGACTACGTACTGGGGCGAATCCGCGCCGGGGTCCTGGAACAGGGCATGGTCGATCTGTTGCGCCAGGCCGGCGTCAGCCAGCGCATGGACGCTGAAGGTCTGGTGCACGGCGGCTTCCAGCTGGCCCTCGGTGGACGCCAGGTGCACATCGATCTGCACGCGCTGACCGGCGGCAAAACCGTGATGATCTACGGCCAGACCGAAGTCACCCGCGACCTGATGGCCGCCCGTGAGTCGGTGGGGGCATCAACCCTCTACGAAGCCAGCAACGTGGTGCCCCACGGGATGAAATCCGCCGAACCGTTCCTGACCTTTGAAAAGGACGGTGAAACCTGGCGCCTGGACTGCGACTACATCGCCGGTTGCGACGGTTTTCATGGCGTTGCACGGCAATCGATTCCCGCCGACACGCTGAAAATATTCGAACGGGTCTACCCGTTCGGCTGGCTCGGCATACTCGCCGACACCCCGCCGGTCCACGATGAACTGGTGTACGCCCGACATGCTTGCGGCTTCGCACTGTGCAGCATGCGTTCGACCACGCGTACCCGCTATTACGTGCAGGTGCCCGCTGACGAGAAGGTCGAAGACTGGTCCGACCAGCGCTTTTGGGAGGAGCTGAAATCGCGGCTGCCGCAGGCGCTTGCCGACACGCTGGTCACTGGACCGTCGATCGAAAAAAGCATCGCGCCGCTGCGCAGTTTTGTGGTCGAGCCCATGCAGTACGGACGGATGTTCCTGGTCGGCGACGCGGCCCATATCGTCCCGCCCACCGGCGCCAAAGGCCTGAACCTGGCCGCCAGCGACGTCAGCACCTTGTTCAACATTCTGCTCAAGGTCTACCGCGACGGCCGCACCGAGCTGCTGGAGAAGTACTCGGAAATCTGCCTGCGCCGGGTCTGGAAGGCTGAACGGTTTTCCTGGTGGATGACCTCGATGCTGCACACCTTCGAAGGCAATGATGCCTTCAGCCAGCGCATCAGCGAGTCGGAACTCGAGTACTTCGTCGACTCCGAAGCCGGTCGAAAAACCATTGCAGAAAATTACGTCGGACTTCCGTATGAGGCTATCGAATAGCCTCCTACCGACTTACACTGGCGAGCATCCCCGCTCGCCTTGCTTCTTGCGGGTTAATCACCGCCCGCAGGTTTGACCCGTGACCAATCTGAACCAGCCTGACTCCACCAAACCGGCCATCCGCAGCGTGTTGGTCTCCCTGATGCTGTCGATCTTTCTCGGGGCGCTGGATCAAACCATCGTCGCCGTCTCGATGCCGGCCATTTCCGCCCAGTTCAAGGATTTCAGCCTGCTGGCCTGGGTCATCGCAGGCTACATGGTGGCGATGACCGTGGCGGTGCCGATCTACGGCAAGCTCGGCGACCTTTACGGCCGTCGGCGGCTGATGCTGTTCGGCATGGGGTTGTTCACGCTGGCCTCGGTGTTTTGCGGCATGGCCCAGAGCATGGAGCAGCTTGTCCTCGCCCGGATCATTCAGGGCATCGGCGCCGGCGGAATGATTTCGGTCAGCCAGGCGATCATCGGCGACATCGTGCCGCCCCGCGAACGCGGGCGTTATCAGGGTTACTTCAGCAGCATGTACGCAGTAGCCAGCGTGGCCGGGCCGGTGCTCGGCGGTTACATGACCGAATACCTGTCGTGGCGCTGGGTGTTTCTGATCAACCTGCCGCTGGGCCTCGGCGCCTGGCTGGTGGCCAACCGCACGCTGGTGGGTTTGCCGGTGCCGCAGCGCAAGCCGGTCATCGATTACTTGGGCACGCTGCTGATGATCATCGGCCTGACCGCGTTGCTGCTGGGCATCACTCAGATTGGCCAGGGGCATTCGTGGCGCAGCAGCGAAGTGCTCGGGTTGCTGGCATGTGCCGTGCTGACCCTGACGCTGTTCGTCTGGCATGAGCGGCGGGCGCGCGAGCCGTTGCTGCCGATGCACCTGTTCGCCAACCGCAATGCGCTCCTCTGCTGGTGCACGATTTTCTTCACCAGTTTCCAGGCGATTTCGCTGATTGTGCTGATGCCATTGCGCTTCCAGAGTGTCACCGGGGCCGGGGCCGACAGTGCGGCGCTGCACCTGTTGCCGCTGGCGATGGGGTTACCGATGGGCGCCTACTTCGCCGGTCGCCGGACCTCGGTGACTGGTCGCTACAAACCGATGATCCTGACAGGCGCCCTGCTCACCCCGATCGCGATTCTCGGCATGGCGTTCAGCCCGCCGCAAGCGATGCTCATCAGCAGCGCCTTCATGTTGCTCTGCGGCATCGCCTCCGGCATGCAGTTCCCAACCTCCTTGGTCGGTACGCAAAACTCGGTGGAGCAACGGGACATCGGCGTCGCCACCAGCACCACCAACCTGTTTCGCTCACTTGGTGGCGCAGTCGGCGTGGCCTTGATGTCGGCGTTGTTGCTGGCGCTGTTGCAGGATTCGAGTTTCGCCCATTTGACCGGCTCGTCGCTGATTGCCGAGGGCAGCTCTGGAAACGTCTTGCTCGATGGCCTGAACGCCGCACCGGGCGACACTCAAAACGCCTTGCGCGCCGAGCTGCTGCTGACCTTCCGGCATTTGCTGATGGTCAGCGCGGCGGTGTCGTTGTTGGGTCTGGCGGCGGCGATTGCGATGCCGAACAAGGTGTTGCGCGGGCGGGAAGATAAAGTTCGCTGACCAGCGCAAAACCTGTGGGAGCGTGGCTTGCCCGCGATGACGCTGGGTCAGGCGACATCTAATCGTCTGACAGTCAGTCATCGCGGGCAAGCCACGCTCCCACACGGATTTCGCACCGGATCAAGGGCGAGCGTTGAGCTGCTGTTGCAGGTTCTGGATCTGGCTCTGCAAGGTGGTGATGTTGCGCGTGACCTGGCCACGGAAGGCGTCGAACTCGGCGACATTCGCATTGCTGCCTTGAGCGGCGGCCGGGCGGTTGTCCTGTTGGCTTTTGATCACCACCATTTCTTGCTCCAGGCGTTCGATCGCCGCGCTCGGGTTGCCTTGTTTCTTCAAGGCGGCGATTTCGGCACCCAGGCTTTTCAGCTGGGCCTCGAACTTGCTGGTGTCGCTCGGGGTATTTTTCAGGGTCGCCACGTCGGCGCCCAGGGCTTTCAGGTCGGTTTGCAATTGAGCGTTGACGGCATGTTGCTCGACGCTTTGCGCAGCGATCTGGGCCAGCCGCTTGTCCAGGTCCGACGCCTGGCCGACTACGCCTTGCTGCTGTTGGTTCTGCTCCAGCAGCCTGGTTTCCAGTTGCTTGATTTTCAGTTTCAGCGCTTCGCTGTCGCTGGTCACGTTCGACTGACTGGCGACCACTTTGCCGGAAATATCCTGCAAGCGCCCGGCGGCTTCCTCGCTGATGCGGGCAAAGCTTTCCTGGGTCGCGACCAGTTGCTGCTCCATCAGTGATATCTGCTGAAAGCTCCACCAGGCAAGGCCGGCAAAGGCAAACAGCAACGCCCCGACCAAGGCCCACAACGGGCCGGTGCTCGGGACTTTTACTTTGCCCCTGCTCGCGCTTCGCGCATGTACGCCGGAGTGTTCACGGGCAGCGGCGGCGGTTGGAAAATCGTCGACATCGTGAGGGTCGGCACGCAGGCTCGGTACATCATCGAAGTCGTCGTTGGCATCGTTACGCATGGACATGAGGCAACCTTTCTGAACCACAGTGATGGCTAAATGCGACGAGTATAAACCCTGAATTCGCCGCATTGATCGACCGTGATCAGTTGGCTCGGTTCAGAGTTTATTTTGCGCCCGAGTCCTGAGCCTTCCACCAGCCACAAAACTCATCGAGCGCCGTCCACAGACTGACCTTGGGATCGTAGTCCAGATAATGCCTGGCGCGGCTGATATCGAGGGTGAAGTTTTTGTTCATTACTTGCATGCCCAAACGTGACAGGGTCGGTTCGGGACGCCCCGGCCACAGTGCGCAAAAACCCTCGTTCAGCGCCGCAATGCTGTAGGCCAAACCGTAGGAGCGATGACGAGTCACCTGCGGGACGTCCATCTGGCGCATTACATAATTGACCACATCCCACAGCGGTACCGGCGCGCCGTTGCTGATGTTGTAGGCCTTGCCAAGCGCCGATCCCGTCGCCAGCAAACAGCTGAGCATGGCTTCGTTGAGGTTCTGCACGCTGGTGAAATCGACCTTGTTCAGGCCGTTGCCAATGATTGCCAAACGCCCTTTGCGCTGCATGTTCAACAGACGCGGGAAGATGCTCATGTCGCCCGCTCCGGTGACAAAACGCGGACGCAGGGCCAGTACTTCAAGACCAAACTCCTGGGCGCCGAAGACTTTTTGCTCGGCCAGGTATTTGGTCGCCGCATAAGGATGCTTGAAGCGCTTGGGCACTTGCTCTTCGGTCAGCCCCAGGTGGTCGCGACCATCGAAGTAGATCGAGGGTGACGACAAGTGCACCAGCCGCCGGACGTTTTGTTTCAGGCAGGCTTCGACGACGTTTTCGGTGACCAGCACGTTACCCTGATGGAAGTCCTGATAGCGCCCCCAAAGCCCCACCGCACCCGCGCAATGCACCACGGCTTCGACGTCTGCGCACAGCTCGCGAACCAGTTCCGGGTCACTCAAATCGCCCTGGACGAACTCTGCACCCCGCCGTACCAGATGTTCGACGCCTTCGGCCCGGCGGCCGTTGACCCGCACGTCCAGGCCCTGCTCCAGGGCGAATCGCGCAAAGCGCCCGCCAATGAAGCCGCTTGCGCCGGTGACCAGAATTTTCATGAGTTGCTCCGATGTGTTTCGTTTTTCATGCGTGTCGCATTACCGATTTCGTGTGCTCTTGACGCTGCCCGTCAGTCCAACGGCACCAGCCACTGCCTGGATAAACGTACCAGATGCTCGGTGAGTAACCCCAGCAACTGGCCACCATTGCGCCAATGATGCCAGTACAACGGCACATCAATCGGTTTATCTGGCAACAACTCCACCAGCACACCGCGCTCAAGTTGTTCGCGCACCTGCAACTCCGGCACCAGCCCCCAGCCCAGACCGGCTTCGGTCAGGCGGATAAAACCTTCGGATGACGGGCACAAATGATGCTCGAAACCACCCTCCACACCCAATGACGCCAGGTAACGGTGCTGCAGAAAGTCATCCGGGCCAAACACCAGCGCCGGCGTGCGCGCCAACTGATCGGCCCTGACCCCTTGGGGAAAATGCCGGGCAATAAACGCCGGGCTGGCCAGGGCGCGGTAACGCATGGCGCCCAGCAACACACTGCGGGCACCCGCCACCGGGCGCTCACTGGCACACACGCACGCCGCCACTTCACCGGCGCGCATGCGTTTGAGGCCAACGGTCTGGTCCTCGACCACCAGGTCGAGCAATAGATGTTGCTCGGCGCAAAAGTCACTCACCGCCTCGGCCCACCACGTGGCCAGGCTGTCGGCGTTGAGGGCGATGCGCAGGCGTTCCGGCAAGCCTTCTTCGTCCAGCGCCGGCACCAGGCTTTGCAGGTCGCGCTCCAGCAAACGCACTTGCTGCACATGGTTGAGCAAACGCCGGCCAATCTCGGTCGGCGCCGGCGGCGTGGCCCGTACCAGCACCGGCTGGCCGATCCGCGCTTCGAGCAACTTGATGCGCTGGGAGATCGCCGATTGCGACAACCCCAACACCTGGGCGGCGCGCTCGAACCCGGCCTGCTCAACCACCGCAGCAAGGGCGGACAGCAATTTATAGTCGAACATCAGTTTTCCTAATGAGCGATCAGCAATATTGGTTTTTCTTATACAGCCTGGGACAGGAGAATGACCAGCAAGAACTCCTCACAAAGGATCAGCGACATGGCTGGCGAAACCTCTCTGAACACCCTGCTGCGCAGCATGAGCCCGCAGCTCAACGACGGCGAATACGTGTTCTGCACGATTCGCGACGGTCATCTGCCCAAAGACTGCGAAATCATCGGCAGCTTTCGCGAACAGGAAGGCCTGACAGTGATTCTTGAGCGCTCGCAAGCCGAAAAGGCCGGGTTGAGTTTCGACTACCTCGCGGCGTGGATCACCCTCAATGTGCATTCGGCCCTCGAAGCCGTTGGCCTGACCGCCGCCTTCGCCACAGCCCTCGGCCAGGCCGGGATCAGCTGCAACGTGATTGCCGGCTATTACCACGACCATTTGTTTGTCGGCCAGGCCGACGCCAAACGCGCGATGTCGGTACTGCGGCAACTCGCGGCCAACGCGGAGTAAACCTTATGTGGCAAAGCTATGTGAACGGCCTGTTGGTCGCTGCGGGATTGATCATGGCGATCGGTACGCAAAATGCGTTCGTGCTTGCGCAAAGCCTGCGCCGCGAACATCACCTGCCGGTGGCGGCGCTCTGCGTGACCTGCGATGCGTTGCTGGTGGCCGCCGGAGTGTTCGGGCTGGCGACGATCCTCGCGCAAAATCCACTGTTGCTGGCGATCGCCCGTTGGGGCGGCGCGGCCTTCCTGCTGTGGTACGGCAGCCTGGCCCTGCGTCGCGCCTGTTCCAGGCAAAGCCTGCAACAGGGTGAAAACCAGACCGTGCGTTCATTGCGCGCGGTATTGCTCAGTGCACTGGCGGTGACCCTGCTCAACCCTCACGTGTACCTGGACACCGTGTTGCTGATTGGCTCACTCGGGGCCCAACAAACAGTGCCGAGCGCTTATGTGGTGGGCGCGGCCAGTGCGTCATTGCTGTGGTTTTTCACCCTGGCGCTGGGCGCCGCGTGGCTGGCGCCATGGCTGGCACGCCCGAGTACCTGGCGGATTCTCGACCTGCTGGTGGCGGTGATGATGTTTACCGTGGCCTTTCAACTGATCAGCGCCGCCTGATTATTCCCAAAGGCTCTGGAACCTCTATCCCACACAGTTGTTGCGTGGTTAAGCCGCACCCCCGGTGCTATGATCCGACACCTGCGCCGCAAAGAGTACAAACTCCCGGCGCTTGTCTGGCCGCCCGTGATCGGCCTTGCGCTCACCGCAACTGACCTGATTAGGAGAATCACCATGGCTTTCGAATTGCCGCCACTGCCTTACGCACACGATGCACTGCAGCCGCACATTTCCAAGGAAACGCTGGAATATCACCACGACAAGCACCACAACACCTACGTCGTGAACCTGAACAACCTGGTGCCAGGCACCGAGTTCGAAGGCAAGACCCTGGAACAAATCGTCAAGACTTCTTCGGGTGGCATCTTCAACAACGCCGCTCAGGTCTGGAACCACACTTTCTACTGGAACTGCATGGCGCCAAACGCTGGCGGTCAACCAACCGGCGCACTGGCTGACGCAATCAACGCGGCTTTCGGTTCGTTCGACAAGTTCAAAGAAGAATTCACCAAGACTTCGATCGGCACCTTCGGTTCCGGTTGGGGCTGGCTGGTGAAAAAAGCCGACGGTTCCCTGGCCCTGGCCAGCACCATCGGCGCCGGCAACCCGCTGACCAGCGGCGACACCCCGCTGCTGACTTGCGACGTCTGGGAACACGCTTACTACATCGACTACCGCAACCTGCGTCCGAAGTACGTTGAAGCGTTCTGGAACCTGGTCAACTGGAAGTTCGTGGCTGAGCAGTTCGAAGGCAAAACCTTCACCGCTTAAGTCTGCTTGCAGTCAAAAAAACCCGGCATTGCCGGGTTTAATGAGATGGTCAGCCTGACCGAGAAGCCCTGCAGGTTTACGCTTGCAGGGCTTTTCTCGTTTTCGGCGGAGGATCTCTCATGAACACGATGACGCTTCTCGGTATCGACATTGGCAAACATAGCTTCCACCTGCATGGCCA
>NZ_JBFTNH010000010.1:0-185032 GCF_056397385.1 Pseudomonas sp. 05N36
CCTGGCCAGAGGTTTCAAGAAGACTCAGGCCCTGGTAATCCTTGCCCGCAAACTCGCCCGGGTGGCGTTCGCCCTGATGAAAAACCAGAGCGAATACCGACCGAATCGACCGCTGCAGGGTTGTCCTGCAACATAGAATCTCCCACATTAAATCAGCCGTGTACATGATATGTGTGTACAACGCGGTCCAATGTGGGAGCGGGCTTGCTCGCGAAGAGGCCATCAGCCACACAACAAATCTCACGGCTCCAACCCGATCCCCCGCAAAATCACGCTGGTCACGGTCTGCACCGCGCGCTCGAATTGCATGTCCGACAGCGGTTGATGGTCGTTGAGGATGTTGATCTGGTGATCGAAGTCGGCGTAATGCTGGGTCGAGGCCCAGATCATGTACAGCAGGCTTGAAGGCTCCACCGGCAGGATGCGTTTGTCCTCCACCCATTGGCGAATTTTCGCTTCCTTCATCTTGGCCCAGTCGTACAGGCTGGCGTCCAGCGCCTCACCCAATGTCGGCGCACCGTGGATGATTTCATTGGCCCAGACTTTCGAGCCGTAAGGCCGGCTGCGGGAATGGTTCATCTTGGCGCGGATGTAACTGCTGAGCACCACCCGCGGGTCATCGAACATCTCGAAGCACAGCGCGTCCTGTTTCCAGACTTCCAGCAAATCGAACAGCACCGCGCTGTACAGCTCAGCCTTGGTGCTGAAGTAGTAGTGCAGATTGGAGCGCGGCAGTTGCACTTCTTTAGCGATGTCGGCCATCGCGGTGCTGCCAAAACCTTTCTCGGCGAAGACCTTCTCGGCGGCCAGGAGGATTTTCTCGACGTTACTGCGACGGATCTCGATCTTGTGATTGCCCATAAGGGCTCCCTGACAGCGGCATGGGTCAAGACTAGCATTCGCCACCTGCGAAACGAAACGTCGTACAGGGTGCGAGGCATAGGTAAACTGTCGCATCTTCCAATCTGCCTGATAGGTGCTGACTAATGTTGCTGAAAAAAGCCCTGACTGTGACTGCCCTCCTCGGCTCGCTGTTCGCCGCCTCCTCGGTGTTTGCTCACGCTCACCTGAAAAGCTCGACGCCGGCCGCCGACAGCAGCGTTGCCGCACCTGCCGAATTGCGTCTGGTGTTCTCCGAAGGCGTTGAAGCCAGTTTCACCAAAGTCGATATCAGCAAGGATGGCGTAGCCGTTGCCGTGAAAAGCATCGCCACCGAAAGCGCCGATAAAAAGACCCTGGTCGTCATCCCCGCCGCCCCTCTGAGCGCCGGTAACTACAAAGTCGAATGGCATGCAGTGTCGGTCGACACCCATAAAAGCGCTGGCAACTACAGCTTCAAGGTGAGTCAGTAATCGATGTCGAGCGTGCTGGTCCTGTGCCGCTTCCTGCATTTCACCGTCGTGCTGATGCTGTTTGGGGCCTGTCTGTTCAGGCCCCTGCTGTTGCGCCATGAACCGCTGACCCAAGCGCTCGCGACACTCGATCAACGCCTCGCCGGGCTGAGTCGGCTGCTCGCCGGGTTCGCCTTGTTCACCGGGGTTTGCTGGCTGCTGTTGATCACCGCCAGCATGGCCGGCTCGCTGTCGGCGGCGTTTGATTGGCCAACCGTGCAACTGGTGTTGAGCAACACCTTCTTCGGGCAGGTCTGGCGTTGGCATTTGCTGTTCAACGGGCTGCTGGTGGTCTGCCTGCTGAGCCCGCTGAGCAACTCGTTTGCGCTGCGTATGCTCCTGAGCAGCCTGCTGCTGATGACCCTGGCCCCGGTCGGACACGGCGCCATGCTCGACGGCCTGAGTGGCCAGTTGCTGATCCTCAATCAAGTGATTCACCTGACCTGCGTCGGTGCCTGGCTGGGCGGACTCATGCTGCTGATGATGATTCTGCTGCGACCGACGACCCACGCTGTCGAGCCGATACTGCAACGCTTCAGCGGGATCGGTTATGGGCTGGTGGCGGGTTTGCTGGTGACCGGCCTGATCAACGTCCGGGTGTTGACCGGGGCCTTCTGGCCGACACCGCTGCTGTCCGGGTTCGCGTTGATTCTGTTGATCAAGGCGCTGTTGGTCAGCGCCATGCTTGGCCTGGCGCTGTTCAATCGCTTGAAAATCAAGCACTGCGAGCAACGCCTCTCGGCGCTGCGCACCAGCGTGATGCTGGAGTGGTTGCTGGGGATAGCGGCCGTGGCGGCAGTTTCCCTGTTGGGTACATTACCGCCGATGGTGGCCGGTAACTGATCGCTCCCGCATGGGAACGATCATCGGCACCTACGGATTGCCAGCGACGGCATTGCCTTGCCCGGACGTATCGATACTCACCACCACCGACATGCCGGGCCGCAGGCGTTCGCTTTGCGCCTGGTCCGCGTCGACGGTGATGCGCACCGGCACGCGTTGGGCGATTTTGATGAAGTTGCCGGTGGCGTTGTCGGCCTGCAACAGACTGAACTCGGAACCGGTGGCCGGTGAAATGCGCTGCACCCGACCGTGAAATTTCTGGTGGTTCAGGGCATCGACCGTGAAGGTAACCGGCTGGCCGATGTGGATGTTGTTCATCTGGGTTTCTTTCATGTTGGCGATCACCCACAACTGACTCGGCACCAGTGCCATCAACTGCGCACCGGAGTTGACGTAGGCGCCGAGACGCACGCCGATCTGCCCGAGCTGGCCGTCCTGCGGGGCGACCACGCGGGTGTTGGACAGATCGATCCGCGCCAGCTCAACCGCCGCTTCGGCACTGGCCACCGCCGCCTCCAGCGAACCGCGATTGACGATCACCGTTTGCAGGTCCTGCCGGGCAATTTCCAGACTCGCCTGGGCCTGTGCCACCGCAGCGATGGTTTGCGCATTAGCGGCACGGGTCACGTCCAACTCGCGCTTGGAGACCGAGCCGTCGCTGATCAACGCTTCGTTTCGCCGCAAGTCCGCCGCACTTTTTTGCGCCTGGGCCTGGCTGTTGGTGAGCGCCGCCTGACGCAGCTTGATGGTCGCCTCGGCGCTGTTGCGTTGCTGCACCGCATTCGCCAGCGCGGCTTTCTGCACCGCCAGTTGCGCCAGCGACTGATCCAGACGCTGCTTGTAGATCCGGTCATCCAGCCGCACCAACAGGTCGCCGGTCTTGACGAACTGGAAGTCCTGCACCGGCACCTCAAACACGTAGCCGCTGAGTTGCGGGCCGATGATCGTCACCTGGCCACGAACCAGCGCATTTTCAGTGCTTTCGATGGCGCTGCCGAATGGCGGTAACTGCCAGGCATACAGCACGATCAGCACCCCGACGATGGCTATCGCGGCAAAGCCCAGCGACGAAATGATCCGCACCGGCAACGAACGCGGCTCGGTACCGGAAGTTTTAGGCGGTGCCACGCCCTCGGGAGTCGAGGCGATGGCATTGGTGGTTGTGGTGATCGGGTCGGTCATGAAGAAGAGGCACCGCTGGAAGGAACGGAAGTCGGACTGGCCGGCGCAGGAGCGACAGCCTTGGTCGTGCTCAGCAGCCACAGGCTGCGAATGAAGATCCAGAGCATGGTCAGCATCGCAATCACCGCGATCAGCATGAACACGTCGTTGTAGGCCATGACATTCGCCTCCCGGGTCGCAGCCGCTGCCAGGCTACGAATGCCCTGGGTGGTGCGGGCCGACGGGTCGGCGATACTCGACACATAACTCGCGCTGCTGCCTTGCACACGGCTGGCCACTTGCGGGTCGATCAGGGTCAGGCGCTCGACGATATGGCTGGAATGGAATTTTTCCCGGGCGATCTGGAACGTCCCCAACAGCGCCGCACCAATCAAGCCGCCGAGGTTCTGACAGATCCCGAACAGCACGGAAAAACTCACCAGATTGCGCGGATTGGTTAACACGTTGCGGGTGCCGAGCACCATCGTCGGGCCGAGGAAAAACGTCCCGCCAAAGGCCAGCAGAAACTGGCTGAGGTACATGTTCTCCGGGCGTGTCAGGTTGGTCGAGAAACTGTCCATCACGGAACCTGTGGCCATCAGCACCAGGGAAATGATCAACGGCATCAAAAGGTGCGAGGGATTGATCGTCAGGGCGCTGGTGGCAAGACCAGCGACGCTGCCCACCAGCATCACCACGTAAAGGCTGTGCATCTGCTGGCTGCCCAGGTTCAGGGTTTGCAGCAAACCCACGGCCCCGGTGGATTGCTCGGTGAGCACCATACGGATGAGGATCACCGCCAATGCCAGGCGAATCATCACCCCGCTGCCCAACCAGCGGGTCATCAGCATCGGGTTGCTGCGGTTATGTTCGATGGCCAGGCCGGCCATGATCAACACGATCGAGCCGGCCGAGGCGACGCCAATCCACGGTGCTTCAAGCCACCAATCGATACGGCCCAACGACAACACCGCACAGAGCAGCGCCACTCCACCCGCCAGCAAGGCGAAGGTCAGGAAATCGAGTTTTTCGAACGTTTTGAAGCGGTCACCCGGTGGCAACTTGAGCATGAACACACAGCCCAGTGAGGTCAGCGCCATGCCCAGTTCAAACAGATAGAGCCCGCGCCATTCGGCGATCTGCAACAGGTCTTCGGAAAACAGCCGGGCCAGTGGCAACGCCAGTTGCGAGGTCCCCAGGCCCAGCACCAGCGCTTTCATGCGCCACTTCGCCGGGAAAGCCTGAACCATGTAATACAGGCCCAGCGAACTCAGTGCCGCGCCGACCATGCCGTGGGCAGCGCGCACCGCAATTGCCGAACTCAGGTCGTTGACGAACAAATGGCCGAAGGTCACCAGCGCATACAGCACCAGGAACACTTCGGTGAACGCCCGCAGGCCGAACTGCTGACGAAACTTCACCAGCAGCAGGTTCATCGAGACGTTGGTCATCACGTAAGCCGCCGGCAGCCAGGCCATCTCGGCGGTCGTCGCGCCCAGCGCGCCTTGCAGGTAAGGCAGGTTGGCAACCACCAACGCGTTGCCCAAACCACCGGTCAATGCCACCAGCAATCCGACCAATGCATAAGCCAAGCGCTTTGGCGTAGGGTGCAAAGGGGTCGAAGGGGAACCGGGCAAGCTTGGCCGTTCGTGGGGCTGCCAGTTGCGCGGGGCGTAGTGATCCATTGCGTGGCCTTGTCATCGGTATAGCAGGCAGTAAACCTGAGCCTGAGATTTCTTGCCAGTTCGCTACACTGCAACCACCGATTTCAAGCCTTGAGCAGCATGTAGCCGGCCACCATCAGGCACACGCTGGCAAACCCCACTTGAAGTGCCCGGGCCGGAACCCGGGCGCACAGTCGCCGCCCCACGACCATCCCGGCAATGCTGGCGGTGATAAAGGCCGCGCCCTGGGCATCGATGGTCACCCCGGCATGAAAGGCGCCGATCACTCCGGTTGCCGAGATCAGACTGATCACCATCAACGAGGTGGCGATGATGCCGCGCATTTGTACGTCGGTCAGTTGCTTGAAGGCCGGCACGATCAGGAAACCGCCACCGACCCCGAGCAAGCCTGAAACCACACCGGTCACCGCCCCCAATGCAGCCAGGGTTGCGGTGCATTTGGCGGTCCAGGAAAAGCGCCCGGTCTGTTGATCGAGCATGCAGTTCTTCTGACCCCAGTTGGCGTGGCCGTGATCGCTCGGCCCCGCTTGCGGCTTTTCTCGCCGCAGCATCCGCCAGGCGATCATGATCATCAGCAGACTGAACAGGATCATCAGGACTTTTTCCGGCAACTGATGGGCGAAGTAGATGCCCACCGGCGAGAACACCGCCCCCAGCAATGCGATCAACAACGCCGCACGGTAGCGCACCAACCCATGGCGCAAGCCGTCGATGGCACCGACCGCCGCCGCACTGCCCACCGCAAACAACGCCACCGGCGCTGCCTGGGTCATGCTCCAGCCGAGCCCGAGCACCAGGGCCGGGACTGCAAGAATGCCCCCGCCGGCCCCGGTCAACCCCAGGATCAGGCCCATCACCACACCAAACAATGTCGCCAGCAGCATAGGGTTTTCTCAATCGACCTTGGACACACGAGTCAGCCACTCATGCCCCTTGAGCATGCCGTTCCAGTAAAACCACGGCAGCAGCGTCGCCTTGAGAAACCATGCCGAACGCCGCGCCACAGTCGGCTCGAGGGGAAAAGTCGGCAGCAGCTTACCGGCATAGCCGAACTCGGCGAGTATCACCTTGCCCTTCTCCACCGTCAGCGGGCAGGAGCCATAACCGTCGTATTTCAGTGGCAAGGGTTGCTGTTTGCGCAAGGCCAGCACGTTCTCCGCAATCACGACGATTTGCTTGCGCACTGCGGCGGCGGTCTTGGCGTTGCTGGTAGAGCAAACATCGCCGAGGGCGAACACGTCCGGATAACGCACATGCTGCAGACTGTGGACGTCCACTTCGCACCAGCCTGCGGCATCGGCAAGCAAACTCTGACGGATGAAATCCGGCGACACCTGCGGTGGCACCACGTGCAGCAGATCGAATTTTTTCGCTTGCAGCGTGACCGTTCCGGCGGCGTCCTTGACCTCGAACCAGGCGGTTTGCGCCGGCCCGTCGACCTTCACCAGGTTGGAGTTGAATGCCAGCCGGGCACGGTATTTCTCGATGTACTTCATCAACGGCGGGACGAAAGTCGCCACGCCGAACAACGCGGCCCCGGCCAGGTTGAACTCGACGTCAAGGTTCTTCAGCACACCGTGTCGAAGCCAGTGATCACACGACAGGTACAACGCCTTTTGCGGCGCCCCGGCGCATTTGATCGGGACCGCTGGCTGGGTAAAGATTGCCTTGCCGCCGCGCAGACCTTTGACCAGTTGCCAGGTGTAGGCCGCATGCCGGTAGCTGTAGTTGGACGTCACACCGTGCTGCCCAAGGGCTTCTTGCAGGCCTTCGATTTTCTCCCAGGCGAGTCGTAGGCCAGGGCAGACAATCAGGTTCTGATAGGAGACGCTGCGCCCGTCATCAAGCGTCAGCAGACGGTTTTCGGGGTCGACGTTGTTGACCGCAGCCTGCACCCATTGAGCCTGTCGCGGCATCACCGCAGCCATTGGCCGTACGGTGTTCTTGAGCTCATGGGCGCCACCGCCGACCAACGTCCAGGCCGGCTGGTAATAGTGCTGGGCGCTGGGTTCGATGACGGTGATGTTCGAGCGCGGATCGCGCTTGAGCAGGCTGGCGGCAAGGCCAATACCGGCAGTACCGCCGCCTATCACCACGATGTCGGCACTGATGGTCTGGCCCCAGTGTTGGTCCTTCATAAGTTATTGCCTCTACAAGGGGCTGCCCGAAAAGGCTCACGCCCAGCTTTTTAGCACCGCGCCGCAATACAGGCCCGAGAGTGTTTTCATCACCTGAATCACTTCGTGGCTGGCCAGGCCGTAGAAAATGTACTTGCCTTCACGTCGGGTGCCCACCAGGCCTTCATCGCGCAGAATGCCCAACTGCTGGGACAACGTCGGCTGACGCACGCCGGTCATGGTTTCCAATTCGCCGACGTTGCGCTCGCCCTGGGTCAACTGGCAGAGGATCAGCAGGCGGTCCTCATTGGCCAATGCCTTGAGCAGCGCGCAGGCCTTGGAGGCCGAGGCGCGCAATTGCGCCACTTCACCTTCGCTTAGACTGGATTGCATTTGCAGAAAACCTTAGTCGTCACTTAAGCTGCGGACATTATGTTTAAACATAAAGTGTTGCAAGCCTTTGTGTCTTTCTGCCACCCAGCCAGGACCCGCCGCCATGCCAGCGTTGATCCAAGCCTTCCTTGACGACGCATCAAAGACCTACACCTATGTGATCTATGAACACGACGGCGGCCCCTGCGCCATTATCGACTCAGTGCTCGATTACCACCCGGCGTCCGGTCGAACCGCCACCACCCAGGCTGACCGGGTGATTGCTTTCGTCCGCGAGCACCAGTTGCAAACCCAATGGCTGCTGGAAACCCACGCCCACGCCGATCATCTGTCTGCCGCGCCTTACCTGCGCCGCGAGTTGGGCGGCAAGATCGCCATCGGCCAGGCCATCAGCCAGGTGCAGGACGTCTTCAAGAACCTGTTCAACCTTGAGCCGGCGTTTCGCAGCGACGGTTCGCAGTTCGACCATCTGTTTGCGCCGGACGAGGAATTTGCCATCGGCAACCTCAAGGCCAAGGCGCTGCACGTTCCCGGCCACACTCCGGCAGACATGGCCTACCTGATCGACGATGAACTGATTCTGGTGGGCGACACGCTGTTCATGCCCGACGTCGGCACCGCACGCTGCGACTTCCCTGGCGGCAACGCCAATCAGCTATTCGCCTCGATACACAGGTTGCTGGCCTTCCCCGCCGACACCCGTCTCTATGTCTGCCACGACTACCCGCCAGCCGGCCGCACTTCCCAGTGCATGACCACCGTCGGCGAGCAACGCAAAAGCAATATCCATGTGCATGACGGCATCGACGAAACGGCGTTCGTCGACATGCGCACCCGGCGCGATGCGGGCTTGTGCATGCCGACGCTGATACTGCCGGCGATTCAGGTGAATGTGCGGGCCGGCAACCTGCCGCCGGCGGAAGACAACGGCGTGGTCTACCTGAAGATCCCCATCAACCAGTTCTGACCCCAGACCCCACACATTATCTCGGCAGCTGCTACGGGGTGGGGATGGGTGATCTTAATTGGCCAGGGTCAAGCCATTGGCCGGCAATGGCAATGCGGTTTTGTAGCGCACCTGCTTGAGCGCAAAACTTGAGCGGATGTTGGCGACGCCCGGGACCTTGGTCAGGAAGTCCATCATGAAGCGTTCCAGCGACTGAATGGTCGGCACCAGTACGCGGATCAGATAGTCCGGGTCGCCGGCCATCAGGTAACACTCCATCACCTCCGGACGGTTGGCAATGGCTGCCTCGAATTGCGCCAGTGCCTCTTCCACCTGTTTCTCCAGGCTGACGTGAATGAACACGTTGACGTGCAGCCCCAGCAGGTCGGCATCCAGCAGCGTGACTTGCTCGCGAATCAGCCCTAATTCTTCCATGGCCTTGACCCGATTGAAGCACGGTGTCGGTGACAGATTCACCGAGCGTGCGAGGTCGGCGTTGGTGATGCGGGCGTTCTCCTGAAGGCTGTTGAGAATGCCGATGTCGGTACGGTCCAGTTTGCGCATGAGACAAAACAACCTGTTTTTTATGTTTATGCAGATTTTTTATCCTCAAATGACCTTAAGCGCAACGAAACAGAGATAAATATTCTTCTTGCCCCGGCCTATGATTGTTGTAGGACAAGATTTCTTCCACCCGAAGGATGACGGTCAGCTCACTACAAGAAATTCACAAGATCGAGCGTAGAAAGCCATGAACCAAGCGTACGAACCCCTGCGCCTGCACGTTCCCGAACCCTCGGGCCGCCCCGGCTGCAAAACCGACTTCTCCTACCTGCGCCTGACCGATGCCGGTACGGTGCGCAAACCCCCAATCGACGTAGAACCTGCCGACACCGCTGACTTGGCCAAGGGCCTGATTCGCGTGCTCGACGATCAGGGCAATGCCCTCGGTCCATGGGCCGAAGGCGTGCCTGTGGAGATTCTGCGTAAAGGCATGCGCGCCATGCTCAAGACGCGGATTTTCGACAACCGCATGGTGGTCGCCCAACGTCAGAAAAAGATGTCGTTCTACATGCAGAGCCTTGGCGAAGAAGCCATCGGCAGCGCCCAGGCCCTGGCCCTGAACATCGACGATATGTGCTTCCCCACCTACCGTCAGCAAAGCATTCTGATGGCTCGCGAAGTGCCGCTGGTGGACCTGATCTGCCAACTGTTGTCCAACGAGCGCGATCCGCTCAAGGGCCGTCAGTTGCCGATCATGTACTCCGTTAAAGACGCCGGCTTCTTCACCATCTCCGGCAACCTCGCCACCCAGTTCGTGCAAGGCGTGGGCTGGGGCATGGCGTCGGCGATCAAGGGTGATACCAAGATCGCCTCGGCCTGGATCGGCGACGGCGCCACCGCCGAATCCGACTTCCACACTGCCCTCACCTTCGCTCACGTTTACCGTGCGCCAGTGATCCTCAACGTGGTCAACAACCAGTGGGCGATCTCGACGTTCCAGGCGATTGCCGGTGGTGAAGCCACCACCTTCGCCGGTCGCGGCGTCGGCTGCGGCATCGCCTCCCTGCGGGTCGATGGCAACGATTTTGTCGCAGTGTACGCCGCCTCTGCCTGGGCCGCCGAACGCGCCCGCCGCAACCTCGGCCCGACCATGATCGAATGGGTCACCTACCGCGCCGGCCCGCACTCGACGTCCGATGATCCTTCCAAATACCGCCCTGCCGACGACTGGAGCCACTTCCCGCTGGGCGATCCGATTGCGCGCCTCAAGCAGCATCTGATCCGCATCGGCCAGTGGTCCGAAGAGGAGCACGTCAGTGTCAGCGCTGAACTGGAAGCCGAAATCATCGCCGCGCAAAAAGAAGCCGAACAGTACGGCACCTTGGCCGGTGGCCAGATTCCGAGCGCTGCGACCATGTTCGAAGACGTCTATAAAGAGATGCCGGAGCACTTGAAGCGCCAGCGTCAAGAGTTGGGGATCTGACATGAACGATCACAACAATAATATTCAGTTGGAAACCGCCATGACCACAACCACCATGACCATGATCCAGGCCCTGCGCTCGGCCATGGACGTGATGCTTGAGCGCGACGACAACGTCGTGGTGTTCGGCCAGGACGTGGGTTACTTCGGCGGCGTATTCCGTTGCACCGAAGGCCTGCAAAGCAAATACGGCACCTCGCGGGTATTCGATGCGCCGATCTCCGAAAGCGGCATCGTCGGCGTTGCGGTCGGCATGGGCGCCTACGGATTACGGCCAGTGGCCGAGATCCAGTTCGCCGATTACGTCTACCCGGCGTCGGACCAGATCATTTCCGAAGCGGCACGCCTGCGCTATCGCTCGGCCGGCGAGTTCACCGCCCCGATGACCTTGCGCATGCCTTGCGGCGGCGGCATCTACGGCGGCCAGACCCACAGCCAGAGCATCGAGGCGATGTTCACCCAGGTCTGCGGTTTGCGCACGGTGATGCCGTCCAACCCTTACGACGCCAAAGGCCTGTTGATCGCCTCCATCGAGAACGATGACCCGGTGATCTTCCTTGAGCCAAAACGCCTGTACAACGGCCCGTTCGACGGCCATCACGACCGCCCGGTAACCCCGTGGTCGAAACACCCGGCCGCACAAGTGCCGGACGGCTACTACACCGTTCCGCTGGACGTTGCCGCCATCACCCGTCCGGGCAAGGACGTGACCATCCTGACTTACGGCACCACCGTGTATGTCTCGCAAGTGGCCGCTGAAGAAACCGGCATCGACGCCGAAGTCATCGACCTGCGCAGCCTGTGGCCGCTGGACCTTGAGACCATCGTCAAATCGGTGAAGAAAACCGGCCGTTGCGTGGTCGTCCACGAAGCCACCCGCACCTGCGGCTTTGGCGCCGAACTGGTCGCGCTGGTTCAGGAACATTGCTTCCACCACCTGGAAGCGCCAATCGAGCGTGTGACCGGTTGGGACACCCCCTACCCGCATGCGCAAGAGTGGGCGTATTTCCCAGGGCCGTCCCGTGTGGGCGCGGCGTTGAAACGGGTCATGGAGGTCTGAATGGGCACGCACGTTATTAAAATGCCGGACATTGGCGAAGGCATTGCAGAAGTTGAGCTGTCGGTGTGGCACGTCAAGGTCGGCGACATGGTTGTCGAAGATCAGGTGCTGGCCGATGTGATGACCGACAAGGCGATGGTCGACATTCCTTCCCCGGTGCATGGCAAGGTGATCTCCCTCGGCGGTGAGCCGGGCGAAGTCATGGCGGTCGGCAGCATTCTGATCAGCATCGAAGTGGAAGGTGAAGGCAACGTCAAAGCGTCGTCTCAGCCAGCGCCGGTTGCACAAGCACCAAAGCCTGCGCCAGTTGCCGCACCGAAAGTCGAAGCCGCGATTGAAAGTAAACCCGCCGTCCCGGCTCGCCCAATCGCGCCGCAAGGCCCGATGATCGCTCGCGAAGCCGATGAACGTCCGCTGGCCTCCCCGGCCGTGCGTAAACATGCGCTGGACCTCGGTATTCAGCTGCGTCTGGTCCGTGGCACCGGCCCTGCCGGACGAATTCTGCACGAAGACCTCGAGGCCTATCTGGCGCAAGGTCAGTCGAACGCATCGAGCACTGTGGCTGCTTACGCCGAACGCAACGACGAACAGCAGATCCCGGTAATCGGCATGCGTCGCAAGATCGCCCAGCGCATGCAGGATGCGACTCAGCGTGCTGCACACTTCAGCTACGTCGAAGAAATCGACGTGACGGCGGTGGAAGAACTGCGGGCCCATCTGAATGAAAAGCACGGCGCGACTCGCGGCAAGCTGACGTTGCTGCCGTTCCTGGTTCGCGCCATGGTCGTCGCCCTGCGCGACTTCCCGCAGATCAACGCCCGTTACGACGACGAAGCCCAGGTCATCACCCGTCTCGGGGCGGTGCATGTTGGCGTCGCGACCCAAAGCGACATCGGTTTGATGGTGCCGGTGGTCCGTCACGCCGAGGCTCGCAGCCTGTGGGACAGTGCCGCAGAAATCTCCCGCCTGGCCACGGCTGCGCGCAATGGCAAAGCCAGCCGCGATGAACTGTCCGGCTCGACCATCACCCTGACCAGCCTCGGCGCCTTGGGCGGTATCGTCAGCACCCCGGTGCTGAACCTGCCGGAAGTGGCGATCGTCGGCGTCAACAAGATCGTCGAACGGCCGATGGTGATCAAAGGCCAGATCGTGATTCGCAAGATGATGAACCTCTCCAGTTCCTTCGATCACCGGGTGGTCGATGGCATGGACGCGGCGCAATTCATCCAGGCCATTCGTGGCTTGCTCGAACAACCCGCAACCCTGTTTGTGGAGTAGCAAGGCATGCAACAGACTCTGAACACCACGCTGCTGATTATCGGCGGCGGCCCTGGCGGTTATGTGGCGGCGATCCGCGCCGGTCAGCTGGGCATCAGCACCATTCTGGTCGAAGGCCAGGCGCTCGGCGGCACCTGCCTGAACATCGGCTGCATTCCGTCGAAAGCGCTGATCCATGTGGCCGAGCAGTTCCATCAGACTCAGCACCACAGCCAGCATTCGGCCCTCGGGATCAACGTCTCGGCGCCGACCCTGGACATCGGTAAAAGCGTCGAGTGGAAGGACGGCATCGTTGATCGCCTGACCACCGGCGTTGCGACGCTGCTGAAAAAGCACAAGGTCCAGGTCATTCAAGGCTGGGCCAAGGTTATCGACGGCAAAACCGTCGAAGTCGGCGACACCCGGATCCAGTGCGAGCACCTGCTGCTGGCCACCGGTTCGAAAAGCGTCAACTTGCCGATGCTGCCGATTGGCGGGCCGATCATCTCTTCCACCGAAGCCCTGGCACCGAAAAGCGTACCGAAACGGCTGATCGTGGTGGGTGGCGGCTACATCGGGCTTGAGCTGGGCATTGCCTACCGCAAGCTCGGTGCTGAAGTGAGCGTGGTCGAGGCGCAGGATCGGATTCTGCCAGCCTACGATGCCGAACTGACCCAGCCGGTCAACGAAGCGCTCAAGCAACTTGGCGTGAAGCTTTACTTGAAGCACAGCGTCGAAGGCTTTGATTTACAAGCCAATACCTTGCAAGTGCGCGACCCGAATGGTGAAACCCTGAACCTGGCCACCGATCAGGTGCTGGTGGCGGTTGGACGCAAGCCCAACACCCAAGGCTGGAACCTTGAAGCGTTGAACCTGGACATGAACGGCTCGGCGATCAAGATCGACAACCGCTGCGCGACCAGCATGCGCAACGTCTGGGCCATCGGTGACCTGAGTGGCGAGCCGATGCTCGCCCACCGCGCCATGGCGCAGGGTGAAATGGTCGCGGAGCTGATCTCGGGCAAACACCGCGAGTTCAACCCCACCGCCATCGCTGCCGTGTGCTTTACCGACCCGGAGCTGGTGGTGGTCGGCAAGACCCCGGACGAAGCCAAGGCCGCAGGCCTGGATTGCATCGTGTCGAGCTTCCCGTTCGCTGCCAATGGCCGGGCGATGACCCTGGAATCGAAAAGCGGTTTCGTACGGGTGGTCGCGCGACGTGACAATCATCTGATTGTCGGCTGGCAGGCGGTGGGTGTCGGGGTGTCCGAGTTGTCGACGGCATTCGGCCAGTCCCTGGAAATGGGCGCACGCCTGGAAGACATCGCGGGCACCATCCACGCCCACCCGACATTGGGTGAAGCGGTGCAGGAAGCGGCGTTGCGCGCATTGGGGCACGCGTTGCATTTGTAACCGCTCAACTGTGGCGAGGGAGCTTGCTCCCGCTGGGCTGCGAAGCGGCCCCAATCGCGTCACTGCGATCTGCCTGATACACCGCAGTGTCCGGTTTTACCAGTGCTGCGCACTGGAACGGGAGCAAGCTCCCTCGCCACAGGGTTTCGAATAATGAGGGATCGGCGGCAAGTTTCATGAGCAGGCTAAGAAATCTGCCAATCACCCGATAGTCCGGGCTGCGATTTAGGCCCGGAATGAAGTATTGTTGTCCCCATCCAGAAAAACGTCAGAAGCCTTGAACCATTCAGGCGATTGTTAAGTGATAGAGGGTGTCATGGGTAACGAAAGCATCAATTGGGACAAGCTGGGTTTTGACTACATCAAGACAGACAAGCGCTATTTGTCGCACTGGCGCGATGGCGCCTGGGACAAAGGCACCCTGACCGAAGATAACGTGCTGCACATCAGCGAAGGTTCCACTGCCCTTCACTATGGCCAGCAATGCTTCGAAGGCCTGAAGGCCTACCGCTGCAAGGATGGTTCGATCAACCTGTTCCGCCCGGACCAGAACGCCGCACGCATGCAACGCAGCTGCGCTCGCCTGCTGATGCCACAGGTGGACACCGAACAATTCGTCGAGGCCTGCAAGGCCGTGGTGCGTGCCAACGAGCGTTTCATTCCGCCGTACGGCACTGGCGGCGCGCTGTACCTGCGTCCGTTCGTGATCGGCGTGGGTGACAACATCGGCGTGCGTACCGCTCCCGAGTTCATCTTCTCGATCTTCTGCATCCCGGTCGGCGCCTATTTCAAAGGCGGCCTGACCCCGCACAATTTCCTGATCTCCAGCTACGACCGCGCCGCGCCACAAGGCACCGGCGCCGCCAAGGTCGGTGGCAACTACGCCGCCAGCCTGATGCCTGGCTCCCAGGCCAAGAAGGCGCACTTCGCCGACTGCATCTACCTGGACCCGATGACCCACACGAAGATCGAAGAAGTCGGCTCGGCCAACTTCTTTGGTATCACCCAGGACAACAAATTCGTCACGCCGAAATCCCCTTCGGTATTGCCGGGTATCACCCGTCTGTCGTTGATCGAGCTGGCAAAATCGCGTCTGGGTATGGAAGTCATTGAAGGTGATGTGTTCATCGACAAGATCAGCGACTTCAAGGAAGCCGGCGCCTGCGGTACTGCTGCGGTGATCACGCCGATCGGCGGCATCGAGTACAACGGCAAACTGCACGTGTTCCACAGCGAAACCGAAGTCGGCCCGGTCACCCAGAAGCTCTACAAAGAGCTGACCGGTGTGCAGACCGGCGACATCGAAGCGCCAGAGGGCTGGATCGTCAAGGTCTGATCCAGCGCTTGCAACACATAAAAGCCCACCCATCGCTTACGCGGTGGGTGGGCTTTTTATTGGTTGGCATCTACGTCGAGCCGGGCAAACAGCCATTCCAGAAACACCTGGGTCTGCTCTGTCACATCCGGCGCAACACCGTAGTAGTAACGCGGCAACGGCATGCGCAGTTCGGGCAATGGGCAAATCAGCCGGCCGCTCGACAGGTCATCGCCCAGCAACGAGGCCGGACACAACGCTATGCCCTGTCCCTCCACGGCAGCCTGAAGCACCGGCTGCATGTGATCGAACTGCAGCGTCATCTGAGTCGCTGACTGCGTTTCGCCGAACAGCAGGGCCCAGTTGTGCCAGTCCTCACGGCGGGTCTTGGCGGTCAGCAAAGTATGTCGGCTGAGGGCGTTCAAGTCGTCGAGCGGCAGACGCTTGATCAGCGCAGGCGCCGCGACCAGCAGCAATTCGTCTTCAAACAGTACCTGAGCGTGAATGTCCGGCGCCCAGCCGTCGCGACCCCGTCGAATAACGACGTCGAACCCGTCTCGTGCGTGATCGGGCGCCAGCGTGGACGTGACCACCTCGGGTTTGATCTCCGGATGCAGCGCCATGAAATCCGCCAGCCTGGGCGTCAGCCAGCGCTGGGCAAAGGTCGGACGGACGTTGATCTTCACGGTACGCAACGAAGCGTGTTGCTTAAGTGCCGCGGCGGCGTTGGCAATCTGTGACAGACCCGCGCTGACCTGTTCATAGAAGCTCTGTCCCGCCGGGGTCAGCAGCGATTGCCGGATGCGCCGTTCGAACAGCAGCACGCCCAGATGTTCCTCAAGCCGTTTGATGTGACGGCTGACGGCACTGTGGCTGACATGCAGTTCCTCGGCCGCGAGGCTGAAGCTCTGATGACGAGCGGCGGACGCAAAAGCGCGAACCGCATTCAAGGGAGGGAGTTGATTAATCATGCGTCTAATTGAGTCACATATGCCGTGCAATTAAAGCGTTTGTCACGCCTTCATCGTCACGCCAATCTGCGGGCATGCAGCCGATGCCACCTGATGGAGTGAGAGATGAATAGCTACGGATTGTTTTTACTGTTCGCCACCCTGACCATTCTGAGTCCCGGGCCGGGTGTGGTGCTCACGCTGACCAACTCCCTGCGCCATGGCTGGACCGGCGCGCTGCCGGGTATCCTGGGCATCGCCCTGGGGGCGTTTGTCGTCGCCGGGATCAGTGCGACCAGCGTGGGCCTGATACTCGCGACCTCCGCGAGCGCGTTCACCGTGCTGAAGTATGCCGGTGCCGCGTACCTCTTGTACCTGGGTTACAAAAGCTGGCGCACTGATCGTTTCATCCCTGAGCGTGAAGTGAACTCGTCGGGGCCTGGGTATCGCTTCGTCGAAGCAGCATCGCTGCAGCTGTTGAACCCAAAAGCGGTGTTCTTCTTTCTCGCAGTGTTCCCGCAGTTCATCGACACCTCGACGCACTACTACAGCCAGTTTTTTACCCTGGTCAGCTCTTACAGCGTGCTGGTGATCCCGATCCACGGTAGCTATGCCCTGCTCGCCAACGCGGCCAAAGGCTGGCTGTCGAGTCAAAAAGGTTCCTGGCTGGCGGCGAAGGTGTCAGGCGTTACGTTCGCCAGCTTCGGCGTGCTGATGGCCTCGGCCAGCCGATAGCGAATACGCCGTTATGGCGAAGGACTGACAACCGCGCGACTGCCTGACTCAGTGGCACCCCGCAGGTTCACCTTCGTCAGCGCCGGCAGTTCAATCGCGAATCTGGCTGCGATCTCTTTACGCCCGGTCACCGTCAACGTCAGCGCTCGACTGTCCAGATCCTGTGTCAGCCATTTGCGCTTGATCGCCGTTTGCAGCAACGCCGCGCCCAGTGAGCCGCCGAGATGCGGGCGACGCATGCTCCAGTCGAGACAAGGGCAGGCAAAACGTCGACGCAGACTGCTCAAGGACTTCACGTCGATGCCCAGCCCTTCGAAAAACCGCTCACCGGTTTCACTCAGCGTGTGCTGCTGATCACCCTGCTCCGACACTGCCAACCAACCCGCTTCCAGCATCCGGTCATGCAGCAGCACGGCCAAGGTGCCGGCCATATGGTCGTAGCAAGTGCGAGCAAATTGCAGGCGATCCGGGGTTCGGGGAGTAAAGGTTGGCACGGCGTTTTGGCCGATCACCATCAGCGCTTCCAGGGCCTGGGCGACCCGTTGGTCCGCCAGGCTGTAATAACGATGACGGCCCTGAACATGTAGCCGCACCAAGGCAAGTTCCTTGAGTTTCGCCAAGTGGGCACTGGCGGTAGAGGCGCTGACGTCGGCGATCACGGCCAGTTCAGTACTGGTGCGCGCGTGACCGTCCATCAGCGAACAAAGGATTTTCGTTCGGGCCGGCTCGGCAATGGCTGCCGCCACTTGCGAGACGCCGATGTCGTGCTGCTCTACGTTCATATTTCGCTCCCTGACGAATCGTCGCCCTGCCCGACTGGAGATAGTAGCAACACTTTCCACCGACGAATAAGGCAGCGCTTCATGGACCCGATCATCGCCGCGACACATACCGATCCCTACCCTTATTACGCCAGCCTGCGAGCCGACGGCGGACTTTCATTTCATCAAGGACTCAGTCTGTGGGTGGCCAGCAGCGCCCAGGCCGTTACCGCCGTGCTGGCTCATCCCGACTGCAAGGTCCGGCCGGCCCACGAACCGGTGCCTAACGCTATTGCACACAGCGCGGCTGGCAAAGTGTTTGGTCAATTGATGCGAATGAACGATGGCGAACGCCAGCGCTGCCCGAGGTCGGCCATGCAGCCGGGACTTGAAGTGATCGACACCGATGAGGTCAGCGCACTGGTGCGCGCCCGGTTGATCAGCCCTTCTGCTGACGGACTGCACAAGGCCATGTTCATGGGCCCGGTGTGCGTGGTCGCTGCGTTGCTCGGCTTTACGCCAGCCGAAGGTCGAACCCTCAGTAAACTGACAGCTGATTTTGTCGCGTGCCTGTCGCCCCTGAGCAACCCGGCCCAGCTGGACACGGCCCATGCGGCGGCGGAACAGTTGAACGGTTACTTCGTAGAACGCCTCAGCGCGCAGGATCGCCAAAGCCCGCTACTTGAAGGGATTCGCCAACGCCTGGCAAACCCCGACACCCTGCGCGCCAACCTGATTGGCCTGCTTTCCCAGACCTATGAGGCCACCGCCGGGGTGATCGGCAACGCGGTGCTGGCATTGATCCGCAATCCGCAGCTCAAGGCTGAAATGCAGCGCGACCCGGCACGGGTCAAAGATCTGTTGGCGGAAGTCCAGCGCCATGACCCTTCGGTGCAGAACACCCGTCGTTTCGTCAGCGCGCCTTGTGAAATCGACGGCGTGAGTCTCAAACCCGGCGATGTCATCCTGGTGCTGCTGGCCTCGGCCAACCGCGACCCACAGCTCAATGACAACCCGGACGCCTTGATCCTCGACCGCCCGACCCGCCGCAGCTTCACCTTCGGCACCGGCCGTCATCAATGCCCCGGCCAGACACTGGCCCTAAGCATCGCCAGCGCCACACTCAGCGAACTCCTGACGCACCACGGTTTGCTCGATCAGCTTGCCTGGGAGTACCGCCCGTCACTGAACGGGCGTATTCCGGTGTTTCGCGAGCGGTAGGAGGTTTAGTCACGGTAGGCGGTGATTTTCGAAGCGTTGCCTTATGCGGGACATCGTCAGCGTTTTCAGACCCGTCCTACAGCAATGACCCTCTGCTTGAGATAGCGTCTCGTCGCACTTAACAGGCGAAACAAGGACGCGCATGGCTCGTAACAAGGACATACCAAAAGTCTGGAACCCACCGTCGGGTGACGGTCATCACCACACCTCTAGATACATGACGCCAACCGAGCTTGCAGAGCGTGAGTCTCGGCAGCAGGCATATGAGGACATGCTCTGATCAAAGCCGGAACGGTCGACAACAAAGGCAACATTCAGGGAGTTAAAAAGTGAGCCTGCTCTATCAAGATCCATCGATGAACCATGACAAAGCGAACACTCTTCTTGCTGAAGGAAAGGAAACGGATGTCATCGCCGCCCTGATCTCCATCGGTCTTAACGAGCCAGATGGAGCGTGGGCTCAGAACACTTGCCTGCACTATCTGAACAGTGAGAGTGAAAATGTTGCATCAGCGGCCATCACAGCCCTTGGTCATGTGGCACGCCGACACGGTCAATTGGAGCTAGAGAAGGTACTCGCGGCCTTTGAGCGTGCGAAGGCGCGATTCCCCTCTCTTGAACCTGTCATCTCGGACACACTTGAAGACATCGAGCTATTTACCTGACGTACTGCCAGGTAAATACCCGTAGCGGCGTCCTCAAGCGTTGCGATATTCAACCGTCAAATGTGACAGTTCATGGACCGGGGCCAACCGTTCGCGGATGGCATCGGCCGTGACGGCTGCCGAGGTCACGACGCTGACAATCGCAGCCCGGGCTTGCGGGCCTACGCGCCAGACATGCAGGTCGGTGATACTGACATCGCCGGTCGACTCAAGCAGCTCACGAACTTCGGCGGCGACGTGTTCATCGGTCGTGTCCAGCAGCACTGCGGCGCTGTCTCGCATCAAGCCATAGGCCCAATTGGAGATGACGATTGCGCCGACGATACCCATCACCGGGTCCAGCCAGACCCAACCCAGATAGCGACCGGCCAACAACGCAGCGATTGCCAGCACGGAGGTCATCGCATCGGCCAGCACATGGACATAAGCCGAACGCAGATTGTTGTCGTGATGATGGCCATGATCGTGACCGTGATCGTGACCGTGACCGTGACCGTGACCGTGACCGTGACCGTGACCGTGACCGTGGTCATGATGCGCAGAGTTGCCGGCCAGTAAAAGTGCGCTGACGATGTTCACAGCCAGGCCCAGCACGGCGATCAGTGTCGCTTCAGTGAAGGCCACGGTAGTCGGTTGAAACAACCGCATGACGGACTCTACAGCAATGACGATCGAGACCAGCCCCAGCACCATGGCCKAGGCGAAGCCCGCCAGGTCCCCGACTTTGCCCGTACCAAAACTGTAGCGCGCATTGCCGGCGTTTCGTCTGGCAAACCCGTAGGCGATTGCAGTAATGCCCAGCGCACCAACGTGGGTGGCCATATGGAAACCATCCGCCAACAGCGCCATGGACCCGGTGATGTAACCGGCGGCAATCTCGCTAACCATCATGACGAACGTCAGCGCAACGACCCACAGCGTGCGCCTGGCATTCTCATCGTGGGTGGCACCCAGGAACATGTGATCGTGGGAATAACGTGAGACCTGAGGTGAACTACTCATGGGTTGCATGACCTTCAATTTGAGTAACGACGAATGGCTTGCAGCAACTCTTCAAGGCCTTCGGCGCGTTCTTGATCACTGAGCTCGGGGCTGGCTACGTGTTCGCGGGCGTGGGCTTCGATGAACTGGTCCATCAGACCGTTGACCGCGCCACGGATCGCCGCGACCAAATGCAGGGTCTTGGCGCAGTCGGCCTCCGACTCCAATGCGCGCTCGACGGCTTGAACCTGGCCGGCAATCCGACGAACCCGCTTCAGCAGATCGTCCTTGTGTTCGTGAATGTGCGACATACCCATACCCCCTATACCTATCTGCGAAAAGGATAGTCGTCGATCACGTCGATATTGGCAACCCTGTATTCACCCAATGGTCATGGGATACGTCGCGATACAGCGTTAGAACAAGGCGCTCAGATCAACCGCCTCGGCCATCGCCTGATTCCCGTCATCCCCCGGGCGCAGGTGATCGCCCGAATCGTACGCCGGCAGAAAAAACGCGTGAGATGCTGTGGGTCGCGCATGATGCGCAGGCATAACAGCGGTCAGTCGTCGCGGGTCAGCACTTCGAGTAATTCAATCTCGAAAACCAGGTTGGAGTTGGGCGGGATGGCGCCCATCGAACGCTCGCCATACGCCAGGTGCGCCGGTACCAGCAACTTGCGCTTGCCGCCGACCTTCATGCCCATCAAGCCCTGATCCCAGCCCTTGATCACTCGGCCGGTGCCGATCACGCATTGAAAGGGTTTGCCGCGCTCCCAGGAAGAGTCGAACGGCGTACCGTCCTCCAGAAAACCGCGGTACTGGGTGGTAATCAAGGCGCCTTTGACGGCGGCTTTGCCATCGCCCGGTTCAAGGTCGATGACCTGCAATTCTTCGTTCATTACTGCTCTCTCGTTCGCGATGACCCTAAACACGGCCCGCGTTTTCTCAGATTTCGCGCTGCAGGGCAATCCCGTTGAAGACGCAGATGCAGGCACCCGCTCAACGCTCAATCGGCATGACCGCCAGAATCTGCCCGCTGCCGGTATGCACCAGCATGTATTTGTCGTTGATTTGCACCCACTGGCTCTGGCTTTGCGGGGTGTTCAAGCCGCGTCTTTTCCAGTCGACCAGGGCTTTTTCGCTGCGGGTGTAGACATCCGGTGCCTGGTCGCCGACGTGCAGGTTGCGGGCATTGATTGGCGCCGACTGGACGATGGTTTGCAGGGTATCGGCGGCCAGGACCGTCGGGCAGACAACCGCAAGACTCACAAGCACCGCCATGGCAGCCAGATTTCTTTGACGCAGCATCGGTATTCCTCCAGTGAATTGATGACACCCGCTCTGGGACCGCGATTGCGTCCGGTCATTCGAAACGCTAACACTTCACTGTAGCGATAATTCAGCGGTTGATCCCATCGCAGTGATAATCCATACGCATCAATGGATGTTAAATATGCACTTATCATATCGATCGACCTGCCCCAGTATCCGGCCTTAATAAGATCCATGCGCCACGTTGCGCATGTCATAAAAGCGCGGGAGACACAACATGCAGGCTACAACCCATCCGCCAGCGACATCCGCTCGCAGCAAGGCCAGTGCAATTTTCCGGGTCACCTCGGGCAACTTCCTGGAACAGTTCGACTTCTTCCTCTTCGGTTTCTACGCCACCTATATTGCGGCGGCGTTCTTCCCTGCCAGCAGCGAATTCGCCTCGCTGATGATGACCTTCGCGGTGTTTGGCGCGGGGTTCTTGATGCGTCCGTTGGGCGCGGTGATTCTCGGTGCGTACATCGATGATGTCGGCCGCCGCAAAGGCTTGATCGTCACCCTGTCGATCATGGCCAGCGGCACGATTCTGATTGTGCTGGTGCCCGGCTACGAGACCATCGGCCTGTTTGCCCCGGCGCTGGTGTTGATCGGTCGCCTGCTTCAAGGCTTCTCCGCCGGTGCGGAACTGGGCGGCGTGTCGGTGTACCTGGCGGAAATCGCCACGCCAGGCCGCAAGGGCTTTTTCACCAGTTGGCAGTCGGCCAGCCAGCAAGTGGCGATCGTCATTGCCGCCGCGCTGGGCTATGCGCTGAACCAATGGATGCCGGCGACGGTGATTGCCGATTGGGGCTGGCGCATTCCGTTTTTCGTTGGTTGCATGATCGTGCCGTTCATCTTCCTGCTGCGGCGCAACCTTGAAGAAACCGCAGAGTTCACCGCCCGCCGTCACCGCCCAAACATGCGTCAGGTGTTCGGCACTTTGCTGCAAAACTGGCAGATCGTGATCGCCGGGATGCTGATGGTGGCGCTGACCACCACCGCGTTTTACCTGATCACCGTGTACGCGCCGACCTTCGGCAAAACCGTGCTGCACCTGAGCACTTCCGATGCGCTGCTGGTGACCTTGCTGGTCGGCGTTTCGAACTTCTGCTGGCTGCCACTGGGTGGCGCACTGTCGGACCGCATCGGTCGGCGTCCGGTGCTGGTGGCGATGACCCTGTTGACCTTGGCCACGGCCTACCCGGCATTGTCGTATCTGGTCCAGGCGCCGAGCTTCATCAACATGCTGCTGGTGCTGCTGTGGCTGTCGTTCATCTACGGTTTGTACAACGGCGCCATGGTTGCAGCGCTGACCGAAATCATGCCGGTGGAAGTTCGCGTGGCTGGTTTCTCCCTGGCCTACAGCCTGGCGACTGCAGTGTTCGGCGGCTTCACCCCGGCGATTTCGACCTTCCTGATTCAATACTCCGGCGACAAGGCCGCCCCCGGTTACTGGATGAGTTTCGCCGCGCTGTGTGCGTTGTGCGCAACGCTGTATCTGTACCGGCGCTCGACCGGTCGTTTACAAGCCGCCTTGCAATAAGCCCCCTGACAGAGAGGTATCGATGAAAAAATTACTGAACCTTGCGGCGCTGACCCTGATCGGCGCCCTGGGCCTGAACAGCGTTGCCCAGGCTGAAGAGCTGCACGTGATGACCTCCGGTGGCTTCACAGCCGCCTACAAAGTGCTCGGTCCGAAGTTCGCCGCCGCCACCGGCAACACGCTCGATACGGCGCTCGGCCCGTCGATGGGCAAGGCGCCGGAAGCGATCCCCAACCGGCTGGCCCGTGGCGAGCACGCCGATGTGGTGATCATGGTCGGCTACGCTCTGGATGAGCTGATCAAGCAAGGCAAGGTCTTGCCCGGGTCACGGGTTGAACTGGCCGATTCGAGGATTGGCCTGGTGGTGCGCGAGGGTGTGGCGAAGCCGGATATCAGCTCGGTCGAGGCGCTGAAGGCGACATTGCTCAATGCCAAATCCGTGGCCTATTCCGACAGCGCCAGCGGCGTGTACATCCAGGATCAGCTGTTCAAGCGCCTGGGGATCGAACCGCAGCTCAAAGCCAAATCGACCATGGTGCCGAAAATTCCGGTGGCTTCGGTGGTTGCCACGGGCGACTACCAATTGGGCTTTCAACAGGTCAGTGAATTGCTCCCGGTACCCGGCGTAACCTACGTCGGCAAGCTTCCGGAATCGGTGCAGTCGGTGACACGCTTCGCCGCTGGCATTCCGGTGGGTGCGCAACATCCGGCGCAAGCCAAGGCCTTGCTCGACTACCTCGCCTCCCCGGCCGCCCAGCCAGAGGTCGTGGCGACCGGCCTGGACTCGGTCAGCCGTTAAGCCTGGCGCCGGCCCCAGCCAATCTATGCTGAGGCCGGCTTGACCTTCATTTCAATAATCAGCCGCTCCAGCTCCAACGCCGCAGGCGTCAGCGTCCGCCCCCGACGCTTGAGCAGGCCGACGCTGCGCATCACTTGCGGATCAGTCAGCGGTACGTGAGTCAGAATCGGGTGGTCACTGCCGGGCATCGCCATCAACGGCACCGCAGCGATCCCCAGCCCGGCTTCAACCAGGCCGATCATGGTGGTGACATGTCGGGTTTCGCAGATGCTCTGACGCACCGGAACAATCCCGCTCAACGCCTGATCCAGCAGGAAGCGATTGCCCGACGTCTTGTCGAGGGAGATGTAATCCTGCTGGTACAGCTCGCTCCAGCTCACGCTTGCGCGGTTGGCCAAGGCGTGATCACGCCGGCAAGCGACCACATAACGTTCCTGCACCAACGGTTCGAACTCGACGTCAGCCTCCAGCGTGCCCATGAAACTCAAGCCGAAATCCGCCTCGCCATTGACCACCGCACTCAGCACGTCATGGGCGCTGGAGTCGAGCACCTTGACCTTGATTCGTGGAAATCGCTGATGGTATTGGGCGACCACCCGCGGCATGAAGTAGTAAGCCGCCGACGGCACGCAAGCCACGGTGACATAACCCAAACGGGTCGACGCCACGTCGCTGATCCCCAGCAGCGCCACATCCAGGTCATCCAGCAACCGGTCGACACTCGGCGCAAACGCACGCCCCGCCTGGGTCAGGCTAACGCGGCGAGTGGTGCGCTCGAACAGTTTGACGCCCAGTGCGTCTTCGAGCTTTTCAATCCGTCGACTCAGCGCCGGCTGGGAGATGCGCACCGCGTCGGCGGCCTTGCGAAAGCTGCCCTGCTCGACCACGGCGCGAAAAGCCTGCAAGTCATTCAGGTCGAAGTTGATGGCCATGAAGCGCACTCAGCGGCAAACGAATTGATCAGCTTATCCTATGAATGTAACAAATTGATGCAAAATGTAACGCGAAAATCCGCAATAGCCGGCACTCATGACTGACTGACGCCGGCCCAGCCTTTATCCTTGTCGCCTTTGCACCCCATGATTGTCTGCAATTTTTGTTGTTCGACGTTTTCCCAGGAGTAAGCCATGCCCCATGAAGGCAACCTGTTGCAAGCCGCTGTCGTCTTTCTGTTCGCGGCGGTGCTCACCGTGCCTTTGGCCAAACGCCTGCAACTGGGCGCGGTGTTGGGCTATCTGCTGGCCGGCGTCATCATCGGGCCGTCGGTGCTGGGGTTGATCGGCAACCCGCAAAGCGTCAGCCATATTTCCGAGCTTGGCGTGGTGTTGCTACTGTTCATCATCGGCCTTGAGCTGTCGCCACGACGGCTGTGGGTGATGCGCAAAGCGGTGTTTGGCGTCGGTCTGGCGCAAGTGCTGCTGACCGGTTCAGTGATCGGCGTGCTGGCGTTCTACGTGTTCGGCCAGGCGCTCAACAGCGCGATCGTGCTCGGCCTGGGATTGGCGTTGTCGTCCACCGCGTTCGGTCTGCAAAGCCTGGCTGAACGCAAGGAACTGACCAGCCCGCACGGGCGGCTGGCGTTTGCGATTCTACTGTTTCAGGACATCGCCGCGATCCCGCTGATCGCCATGGTGCCGCTGCTCGCCGGCGGTGATCACACCTCGACCGCCGCTGAAGAGTTGAACCATGTCCTGCGGGTGCTGGGCAGCATCGCGGTGGTGGTGATTGGCGGGCGTTACCTGTTGCGGCCGGTGTTTCGTGTGGTCGCCAAAACCGGCCTGCCGGAAGTCTCGACCGCCACTGCGCTGCTGGTGGTAATCGGCACCGCGTGGCTGATGGACCTGGTCGGCGTGTCGATGGCCCTCGGCGCTTTCCTCGCCGGCCTGCTGCTGGCGGACTCGGAATACCGCCATGAACTGGAAGCGCAAATCGAACCGTTCAAGGGCCTGCTGTTGGGGCTATTTTTCATCAGCGTCGGCATGGGCGCCAACATCAGCCTGCTGTTCAGCGCCCCGGCAACGGTGCTGGGCCTGACCCTGCTGCTGATCATGCTCAAGCTGCCGATGCTGTTTGTCGTCGGGCGACTGGCCGGAGGTTTGAATCGGCTGAGTGCGTTGCGTCTGGGCATCGTGCTGGCGGCGGGTGGTGAGTTCGCGTTCGTGGTGTTCAAGATCGGCCGCGACCAAGGCCTGTTCGACCCTCGGATGTACGACCTTCAGGTGCTGACCATCACCCTGTCGATGGCCGTGACCCCGCTGTTGCTGCTGATGTGCGGCCGACTGGTGAAATCGAAAGTCCAGCCCGTCGCCGTGCCGCCGCACTTGCGCGAAATCGACACCGACGCCCCTCGCGTAGTCATCGCCGGCTTGGGCCGGATGGGCCAGATCGTCGCGCGGATTCTACGGGCGCAAAAAATCCAGTTCGTCGCCCTCGACACCTCGGTGGAAACCATCGAGCTGTCGCGCAGCTTTGGCGGTGTGCCGGTGTTCTATGGCGACCCGATGCGCCCGGAAATACTCCACGCGGCCAAGGTCGGGCAGGCGGAATACTTTGTGATTGCCACCGATGACCCGGACACCAACATCAAGACCGCCGAACTGGTGCGCAAACTCTACCCGCACATGAAAATCATCGCCCGTGCGCGTAACCGTCAGCATGTGCACCGCCTGGTCGACCTCGGCGCCGAGGCGATCCGCGAAACCTATTATTCAAGCCTGGAAATGAGTCGCCGGACCCTGATCGGTCTGGGCCTGAGCCAGACCCAGGCCGACGCCCGCATCGAGCGTTTCAAGCATCACGACGAACAAGTGCTCGAAGCCCAGCACGCGATCTACGACGATGCCGCGAAAGTCATGCAAAGCGCCCAGGAAGCCCGAGCCGAACTGGCGCGGTTGTTCGAGGCGGATCGGATTGAGGAAGAGACGGTCAAACCTTGAAGCCAAAAAAGATCGCGTTCCCCGTGGGAGCTGCCGCAGGCCGCGATCTTTTGCTCTGAAATGTTGAAAGGAATCCACGATGAGTAGCACCGACCAATCCTCCCCCGCCCTGAAGGAAATCTTCAACGCCGAGCGCTTGCAACACATCGCCAGCGAAATGCACGCGGTGTACCCGGCGTTCAACGCCAGGGCGTTCCTGAAACTGGCCAATGAAGGTTTGGCCGAGTTGTCGGTGATGCAGCGCATGGCACGGGTCGGTGAATGCCTGCACGCGGTGCTGCCGCTGAGCTATGAGCAGACACTGGAAATCCTGCGCCCGCTCGCACCACGCTTGAACAGCGGCTTCGTCAGCATGTTCCTGCCTCAGTACGTCGCCACTTATGGTGCCCACGCGTTCGAGCTGTCGATGGACGCGCTCAAGTACTTCACCACGTTCGGTTCCTCGGAGTTCGCGATCCGGCATTTCTTGCGTAGCGACTTCGAACGCTCACTGGCACTGATGCACGACTGGTCGCTGGACGACAACGAACACGTCCGCCGCCTGGCCAGCGAAGGTAGTCGCCCGCGCCTGCCGTGGTCGTTTCGCCTCGAATCGGTGCAAGCCGACCCGACGCTGGCAGCAGCAATCCTCGACAACCTCAAGGCCGACAGCAGCCTTTACGTGCGCAAGTCGGTGGCCAACCACCTCAACGACATCACCAAGGACCACCCCGAGTGGGTGCTGAGCCTGATCGAAGGCTGGTCGCTGGAAGACCCGCGCACCGCGTGGATCGCCAAACACGCCCTGCGCAGCCTGATCAAACAGGGCAACCAACGGGCACTGGCAATCATCGGCGCTGGCGGCAAACCCGAGGTCCAGATCCATAACCTCAAGGTTGAACCGGCAGTGATCAGTCTCGGCGAAACTATAAAGCTCTCGTTCGACCTTCATTCAACCGCCAGTGACCACCAGCAACTGGTGGTCGATTACGCCATCGACTACGTCAAAGCCTCAGGCGCTACCTCAGCGAAAGTCTTCAAACTCAAGGGCCTCACCCTGCCCGCCCACGCCCGCCAAACCCTCAGCCGCACCCAGAAGATTCGCGAGCTGACCACCCGCAAACATTACGCGGGCACGCATGCGGTACACATCATGGTCAATGGCGAGCGACTGGGAAGCACCGCGTTTGAAATTACCCCGTAACCCAGAGCAGGTGCGCGCCTGACCCTTGCCAGCGATGGCATTTGTAAAAACGCTATCGCCAGCAAGCCGCGCTTCCGCAGTTTTGATTGGCGTACATCTGTGAGTGATTGGTCGGCTGTCAGGGCGCTATCGCGAGCAGGCTCGCTCCCACAGTTTTGATTGGTGTACATCCGCAAGAGGTTGGTCGGCTGTCAGGGCGCTATCGCGAGCAGGCTCGCTCCCACAGAGGTTGGTCGGCTGTCAGGATCAAAAAGATCGCAGCCTACGCTTGAGAGGTGGGCCCAAGCAGCAGCGCCTGCTCGCGATCACACAACCCCACCACATAATCCCACAACACCCGCAACCGCACCGACTTGTGCAACTCACGCCGGGTACTGATCCAATAACTGCGCTGAATGCTTTCGGCCGGCAGCAATGGCACCAGCTCCGGATCGTTGCTGGCCATGTAACACGGCAACACCGCAATCCCCAATCCCGAACGCGCCGCCTGTTGCTGGGCGATTACGCTGGTGCTGTGAAACACCACCTGAGGGCTGCGGCAAAAACTGTTGAGGAACATCAACTCCTGACTGAACAACAGATCATCGACGTAACCGATCCACGCATGCCGCGCCAGGTCTTCCCGACTGCGCAACGGCGGCGAACGGTCGAGGTAAGCCTGGCTGGCATAAAGCGCCAAACGGTAATCCGTGAGCTTGCGAGTGACCAGCATGTCAGCCGCCGGGCGCTCCAGATGAATACTGATCTCGGCTTCGCGATTGAGGATACTGACGAAACGCGGCACCGCCACCAACTCCACTTCCAGCCCCGGATAGCGATCAAACAAACCCTGCATGCGGCTGGCGAGAAACATGATCCCCAAGCCTTCGGTCACCCCGACCCGAATCTTGCCCAGCGGCGCACTGGACTGGGTGATTTCCTCCTGCGCCAGCAAGGCCACGTTCTCCATGGCTTCAGCATGTTTGAGCAGCGCTTCGCCAGCCGGGGTCAGTTGGTAACCCTGGGCTTGCTGGACAAACAGCGCGGTGCCGAGGCTCGTTTCAATCGCCTCGATGTGTCGCGCCACCGTGGCGTGGGTGGTTTTCAAGCGCCGGGCGGCGGTCAGCAAGCGGCCGCTGCGTTGCAATTCGAGAAAAAACCGCAAGTCATTCCAGTCGAACATCAGCCTTCCTTGCATGCGTGGGAGTTGATCACTGTTTAAAAACGCACAGCAGCTGAGCAAAAACTAACATTCTTTTGCCGAAAACTAACAACTAGGATGGATCCCAATAAGAACAACACGCTGCGAGGTCATGGATGCAACCTGCCGTTGATGCATACGATTACATCGTGGTCGGCGCCGGACCGGCCGGCTGCCTGCTGGCCAATCGGCTCTCCGCCAACCCGCAGCACCGGGTGTTGCTGCTTGAAGCCGGCGGGCGCGATAACTACCCGTGGATTCACATTCCGGTCGGTTACCTGTTTTGCATCGGCAACCCGCGCACCGACTGGTGCTTCAAGACCGAAGCGCAAACCGGCCTGCAAGGCCGCAGCCTGAGCTACCCGCGCGGCAAGGTGCTGGGTGGTAGCTCATCGATCAACGGCATGATCTATATGCGCGGCCAGGCCGGCGATTACGACCGTTGGGCCGCCGAGGGCAACCCCGGCTGGAACTGGAACGACGTACTGCCGCTGTTCAAACAGAGCGAAAACCATTTTGCCGGTGACTCGGCGTTTCACGGCGCCGCCGGGGAATGGCGCGTCGAGCGCCAGCGGCTGTCGTGGCCGATTCTCGACGCCTTCCGCAGCGCCGCCGAACAAAGCGGCATCGCCAGCGTCGATGACTTCAACCAGGGCGACAACGAAGGCTGCGGTTACTTCCAGGTGAATCAGAAAGCCGGGGTACGCTGGAATGCTGCCAAGGCCTTTCTCAAACCGGTTCGCCACCGACCAAACCTTACCGTCCTGACCGGTGTCGACGTCGACCGCGTGCTGCTGGAAAACGGCCGGGCATCCAGGGTCAGCGCCCGCTGGCAAGGTCAGGTAAAAACCTTTGCGGCCCGTCGGGAGATCATCCTCAGCGCCGGTTCAGTCGGTTCGCCGAGCATCCTGCAACGTTCCGGCATTGGCCCGGGCAGTCTGCTCAAGCGCCTGGGCATCGGCGTCGCCCATGAGCTCAATGGCGTGGGGGGCAACCTGCAGGATCACTTGCAGCTGCGGCTGATCTATAAGCTGGAAAACGCCCGGACCCTGAACCAGATCGCCGGCAGCCTGTGGGGCAAAATCGGCATGGGCTTGCGCTATCTGTACGACCGCAGTGGCCCGCTGTCGATGGCCCCCAGTCAACTCGGCGCCTTCGCCCGCTCCGGACCGGAACAAACCTCGGCGAACCTCGAATACCACGTCCAACCGCTCTCGCTCGAACGCTTTGGCGAACCCTTGCATGCGTTCCCGGCGTTTACCGCCTCGGTCTGCGACCTGCGCCCGCAAAGCCGTGGCCGCGTCGAGATTCGCTCGGCCGACCCGCAACAGCCGCCGCTGATTCAACCCAATTACCTGAGCCATCCCGAAGACCTGCGCGTGGCCGCCGAGGCCATTCGCCTGACCCGGCGCATCGTAGCCGCACCGGCCTTGCAACCGTTCAACCCGGTCGAATACCTGCCGGGCACAGCCTTGCAAAGCGAAGAACAACTGCACGAAGCCGCCGCGCGTATCGGCACGACGATTTTCCACCCGGTCGGCACCTGCCGCATGGGCAACGATGCCGATGCCGTGGTCGATGCCCAACTGCGGGTCCACGGCATCCCCGGATTGCGCATCGCCGATGCATCGATCATGCCGCACATCACCTCGGGCAATACCTGCTCACCGACACTGATGATCGCCGAAAAAGCGGCGCAGCTGATTCTCAGCACCCCTATAAACACCCACCCTGTGGGAGCGAGCCTGCTCGCGAAGAGGCCTGTCAGCCACCTCTGATGGTGACTGACACAACGCCTTCGCGAGCAGGCTCGCTCCCACAAAGGCCGCGCAATACCAGCAGGAGCAGCACCAGCCCATACGGCCGGTGCTGACAGTGGAACAACAATAAATAAACACTGTGAGGGATACCGACATGTCAGAACAGGCTCAAGCCATCGCCGCAACGCTCAGCGCCGGCACCAGCAAGGAAACCCAGAAAGTCATCTTCGCCTCGTCCCTCGGGACGGTGTTCGAATGGTATGACTTCTTCCTCTACGGCGCCCTCGCGGCGGTGATCAGCAAACAGTTTTTCGCCGGGGTCAACGACACCACCGCCTTCATCTTCGCGCTGATGGCCTTTGCTGCCGGTTTCATCGTGCGGCCGTTCGGCGCTCTGGTGTTCGGTCGACTGGGGGACATGATCGGGCGCAAATACACCTTCCTCGCCACGATCATCCTGATGGGCCTGGCAACCTTCTCCGTCGGCCTGCTGCCGACCTACGCCAGCATCGGCATTGCCGCGCCGATCATTCTGGTGGTGCTGCGCATGCTCCAGGGCCTGGCACTCGGCGGCGAGTACGGCGGTGCCGCGACCTACGTGGCAGAACACGCGCCGGTCGGCAAACGCGGTTTCCACACCAGCTGGATTCAGTCCACCGCGACCCTCGGTTTGCTGCTCTCGCTGCTGGTGGTGCTTGGCTGCCGTTACTTCACCGGTGATCAGTTCGAAGTCTGGGGCTGGCGCATTCCGTTCCTGCTGTCGATCGTACTGCTGGGCATTTCGACCTGGATTCGCCTGAGCCTGCACGAGTCGCCGGCCTTCTTGAAAATGAAAGAAGAAGGCAAGTCCTGCAAAGCACCGATCCGCGAATCCTTCGGTAACTGGGAAAACCTCAAAGTCGTGCTGATTGCATTGTTCAGCATCAACGCCGGGCAAGCGGTGACCTTCTATGCGGCACAGTTCTATGTGCTGTTCTTCCTCACCCAGTTCCTGAAAATGGACCCGGCCCTGGCCAACACCTTGCTGATTGTCAGCGTGGTGATCGGTGCACCGTTCTTCATTTTCTTCGGCTGGCTGTCGGACCGGGTCGGGCGCAAACCGATCCTGATGATTGGCCTGTTGCTGGCCACCGTACTGTACTTCCCGATCTTCAAAACCCTGGCCCATTACGCCAACCCGGCCATCGACCGCGCCAGTCAACAAGCGCCGATCAGCGTGCTGGCCGACCCGGCCACCTGCACCTTCCAGTTCGACCCGGTCGGCAAGGCGCGGTTTGACAGCCCCTGCGACAAGGTCAAAACCTTCCTGGTCAAACAAGGTCTGCCTTACAGCAGCAAAGCCGCCCCTGCCGGCAGCACCGTGCAGGTCAGCGTTGGCGATGTAAAAATCGACGGTTACGACGAAGCCGCCCTGCGCGGTGCCGTAACCCTGGCCGGCTACCCGCAACAGGCAGATACCCAGCAGATCAACAAACCGATGATCGTCGTGCTGATCGTCGCGCTGATCATCATTTCGGCGATGTGCTACGGACCGCTGGCGGCGCTGATGGTCGAACTGTTCCCGACGCGCATCCGCTACACCTCGATGTCCCTGCCGTATCACATCGGCAACGGCTGGTTTGGTGGTTTCCTGCCGACCGTGTCGTTCGCGCTGGTGGTCTACACCGGGGATATTTTCTACGGGCTGTGGTACCCGATCCTGATCACCGGGGTGAGCCTTGTGGTAGGTATGCTCTGCTTGCGCGAAACCAAGGACGTGGACCTGCAGAAAAACTGACGGCATAAAAAAGTCCGCCCATGTTGGCCCTGGGCGGACTTTCACTGCACAGAACCGCATCGGCGGTTCCTGTCAGCAGAGTTTAGGCGACAATGTCCGTGGTTGCCGCCTGACCGACCGTTCCCACGGCAAAATCCACCGCACCGTGGCCGGTGAGATCGATATACAAACTGGTCTGGTTGGTCTGTGCGAAGTACGTCAGGATCGCATCGCCGGCATGGCCGGTGAAACCACTGACGAAGTTCAGCGTGGCGGCGCCGGACGCGAACTGCGCGATGCCCGACAGGTCGATCTTGTCCTCACCGCTGGTGAAATCCATGATCCAGTCCGGCGCGGTCATGGTCGAATCGGATGCCGCGCCGAACACGAAGGTGTCCGCCCCTGCCCCGCCCCACAAAGTATCGCCGCCACCGCCGCCGTAGAGGATGTCGTTGCCGGCACCGCCTTCGAGCAGGTTGGCCACCGCGTTGCCGATCAGCAGGTCATTGCCCGAACCACCGATAGCGTTTTCCAGGGTTACGCCGTGGGCGATGGACACGTTGCCGACCAGGCCGCCAACGTCAGAGAACGAGCCTTGGTTGAGGTTGATCTTCTGGTTCTGGCTGAAGCCCGAGAAGTCCAGGGTGTCATTGCCGCCACCGTCCCACACCGAGAACACCACTTTGGAAGCCGACGAGGTGGCGCTGTAGAAATCGCGCCCGGTGTTGGAGTTGAAACCGTAGACGGTATCATCGGCACGGGTCTCGAGGTTGGCACCRTAGAGTTTTTGCACCGCGACAATGTCGTCCATCAACGGCGCAGAAGCGTACGCGCCGCTGCCATCCTTGCTGAAATCCTGACCGGTGTTGCTCTCGCTCCAGTAGCTCATCAGGCTGTAGCCGCGCGTGTCCTGAGCGTAGGTCACGTCGTTATAGGTCGGGTTGCCGCTACCCGCGTTATAGACACCCGGATGGGACAGGCCCAGGCTGTGACCGATTTCGTGGGTCAGGGTCTGACGCCCGTAGTTGTTGGTGCCCGGCGTCTCGTTGACCCGGTACTGATCGTTGATCAGGTACCAGGACTGACCGTCGTAGCTACCGCCCGACGGCAAGTAGGCGAACGCCGCGCCACCGGTGCTGACATCGTAGTTACCGAAGCTCAGGTGTCCGTCACCGCCTGTTGCCCCTTCCTTGAAAGTGACATTGGCCACGTCCGACCAGGTTTGCAGAGAGAGTTTCGCCTGGGCTTTCTGCAGATCGCTGAACTCGCTGAAATGGCCCAGCTTGGTGTTGTAGTTAGCCGGCGCCGAAGTCATGAAGCTGTAGCTCAGTTCGACTTTGCCATTGCCGTCCGTGTCGTGCCAGGACAGGTTTTTACGCAGAATCTGATCAGCCGCCTGATCCGCGGTGAACGACGGTTTGCCGTTAATCAACTCAGCGCCACCGCGATCATACAAATGGCTGAAGGCATCGACCTGACTGTAGGCCGAACTGACCTGCCCTGAAGAAATGAGCGCTTTTGCTTTGGCCTGTGACATCACTTACGTCCTTGTTTCAAATAGTCGGTTCCGATAGACCACGGCGACCCCTTCGCGAGATCGTCCTATCACTCGCCCTGTTGAAGGCGTAACGAAACTGACACAGTTTGAAGCGGCGGGCCTATTGAATTTTTAGATAGCGGTCCGCTCAAGGACCAAGCGTCATGCCTCTTTACTGACCGGACTGACGGTACGCCCCTTCATCGTCAGCTGATTGACGTCTCCCCCCTGCAAGCGCGAGATATCAGGTTCAGCAATGTTCGAACAAGGGGAGTTCAACATGGTCAATGTCACCGTTTTGGCGGGAGATTTTCAACAAGGCGATAGCGAGTACCGTGAAGGGGCGTTGCAGTTGAAAACCCTTTTCAACCCTAACCAGGAAATCAAAGTGCGGCCCTCGGCATTCAAAACCCTGGAAGTGGCAACCGAGGACAGCGTGACCAACAAGGATGCGATTGGCTACAGCATCGCCGGCGCCATGCTGCTCGGCCCCATCGGGGCAATCGCCGGCTACCTGATGGCGGGCAAGGAGACCGAGATCACGTTCATCGCCACGCTCAAGGATGGTCGCAAGCTGTTGGCGGCAACGGACAGCGATACTTACCGGGATATTTCCCGACACATGCATCATTAAGCGTTACAGCGTAATCCCTTGTGCTCATGACGACTGAATGTCATGAGCACTTCGCGCCTTAATATCGATCACTATCGACTGCAATTATTCTGATAGTCCCTTCTGCACTGTCTTTATCTGTCTAATTCCTTAACAACATGGATTTAAGGTTGACGTCAGCGGCCTGCCTGAGTACATTGCCCGGGCCGGTAACTCAGGCCTTTTTTCAACTCACAAAAGAATCCAATGGACACAGTATCTAGACGCTGTCTGGCTGATGCGAATTCGCAGAGCTGGGCACTTAACCCAGAAAATGACGGGACTCGACTCCTCGGTCGGGTGAGCTGCGCTAGGGCTTGACGCTCCATCGTAACTTGCCTCTCCGGCGTCAGTCCGGTTGCGAGGCATGTTATGAACTTCAAATCTACTGTAATGCCAGGTGTACGCGCCTTCGCCTCGACGATGCGCGTAAAGCCTTGCCGTGAGCGCCCTGTGGCGGCTCACTCGCCGTTTTCCTCCCCTTCTTCGCGCACTCAGGCTCAGCTGCGTGCCACTTGGCGCGTCTGCCCGTCGACCGGCCAACTCCAGCAACGCTGGAGCCTCGACGAAAGCCAGGAACCACCGAGTTGGTGCTTTGCGCACCTCCTGCAGCAGGCCAGCGTATGGCTCGGCCTGCACCTCGGGGCACGCACTTTCAGTTGATCTGAAAGTACTTCCAAGGGTTTAACCAGCGTTTTCCTTAATAAGGAATTCGGCAACTTTCTATTGCCAATTTAAAACACAGACTTCACGGGGTTCGTTATGGACGAGGCCAGTAGTAGGTTCGCTGCATACCGTTTTTCATTGGGTGTGCAGCGAACGTTAAATACTAAAAAACACAACAATTTCAATCGATCGCTTACTTGCGACTCGACCTACATTCGCTCGCCTTTAATTAGTTGAGTTTGCAGTGTGTCGTGCCGCAAGACTGCGGCAGGAGCACACCCAATGACCCTTGTAAAAGATCCGAAAAAACACGCCCGAGGCGCCACGAACGACGACACCAAGCTGTCGATGCGCGCCGCCCGTGAGGCGCAAAACGGCCTCGCGGTCACCCTCGCCAACGTCAAGACTTCCGCCGACGGCCTGACCGAGCTCGATGCCGAAGGCCGCCTGCAACGCGAAGGCTTCAACGAAGTGGCCCATGACAAGCCGCCTCATGCGCTGTTGCAGTTACTGCATGCATTCAACAACCCCTTCATCTACATCCTGATGACGCTGACTGCCATCAGCTTCGTCACCGACTTCTGGCTGCCCCTTCGAGATGGCGAGGAAACCGACCTTACTGGCGTGCTCATCGTGCTGGTGATGGTGCTGACGAGCGGCCTGATGCGCTTCTGGCAAGAACACCGTTCAGCCAAGTCCGCCGAAGCCCTCAAGGCCATGGTCCGTACCACCGCCACTGTGCTGCGTCGCGAGCAAATGGGCATGAAGCCCAAACTGCGCGAAGTACCAATGCGCGAACTGGTGGCCGGCGACATCATTCAGCTGTCGGCCGGTGACATGATCCCGGCTGACATTCGCCTGATCGAATCCCGCGACCTGTTCATCAGCCAGGCGGTGCTGACCGGTGAAGCCTTGCCGGTGGAGAAATACGACACCCTGGGCAACGTCGCACAAAAGTCCGCCTCAGCGACAGCCGCCGACCAGTCAAACCTGCTGGACCTGCCGAACATCTGCTTCATGGGCACCAACGTGGTCAGCGGCACCGCCAGAGCCGTGGTGGTCGCGACCGGCTCACGCACCTACTTCGGCTCGCTGGCCAAAGCCATTGTCGGCTCACGCGTACAAACTGCTTTCGACCGTGGGGTGAACAGCGTCAGTTGGCTGTTGATACGCTTCATGCTGGTCATGGTGCCGGTCGTACTACTGATCAACGGTTTCACCAAGGGCGACTGGACCGAAGCCTTCATGTTTGCCCTCGCGGTGGCAGTAGGCCTGACCCCGGAAATGTTGCCGATGATCGTCAACGCCAACCTCGCCAAGGGCGCATCTGCCATGGCCAAACGTAAAGTCGTGGTCAAGCGTCTCAACGCGATCCAGAACTTCGGGGCCATGGACGTGCTGTGCACCGACAAGACCGGCACTTTGACCCAGGACAAAATCATCCTCGAGCACCACGTCGACATCAATGGCCGGCGCGACGAGTCGATCCTTGAACTGGCCTGGCTCAACAGTCATCACCAGAGCGGTCTGCGCAACCTGATGGACCAGGCGGTGGTGCAATTCGCCGAGCGCAACCCGACGTTCAAGATTCCGTTCGCCTACAGCAAGATCGATGAGCTGCCGTTCGACTTCATTCGTCGGCGCCTGTCGATCATCGTCAAGGACAGCCGCGACGATCATCTGCTGGTCTGCAAAGGCGCGGTCGAGGAGATGCTGAACATTTCCAGCCACATCCACGAGAACGGTGTGGTAATTGCGTTGGATGAGCTGCGTCGCAAAGCGCTGCTGGCGATGGCCAACGAGTACAACGAAGACGGTTTCCGGGTGCTGGTAGTGGCGACTCGCGAGATCCCGAAAGCCCAGAGCAAAAACCAGTACAAGACCAGCGATGAACGCGAGCTGGTGATTCGCGGCTTCCTGACCTTCCTTGATCCGCCGAAGGAAACCGCTGGCCCGGCGATTGCCGCGCTGCGGGACATGGGCGTGACCGTCAAGGTGCTGACCGGCGACAACGCCGTGGTGACCTGCAAGATCTGCCGCGAAGTCGGCCTGGAACCCGGCACGCCGCTGCTCGGCCAAGACATCGAGAAGATGGACGAGTCGACACTCAAACTGCGGGTTGAAGAACGCACGGTGTTTGCCAAGCTCACGCCACTGCAGAAATCCCGGGTACTGAAGGCGCTACAATCGAACGGTCACACCGTCGGCTTCCTCGGCGACGGCATCAACGACGCCCCTGCCCTGCGCGACGCCGACGTCGGCATTTCGGTCGACAGCGGCACCGATATTGCCAAGGAATCGGCCGATATCATCCTGCTGGAAAAGAGCCTGATGGTGCTCGAAGAAGGTGTGATCAAAGGTCGCGAGACCTTCGGCAACATCATGAAGTACCTGAACATGACTGCCAGTTCGAACTTCGGCAACGTCTTTTCGGTGTTGGTGGCCAGTGCCTTCATCCCTTTCCTGCCGATGCTAGCGATCCACCTGCTGCTGCAAAACCTGATGTACGACATCTCACAGCTGGCGCTGCCGTGGGACAAGATGGACAAGGAATACCTGCGCAAACCACGCAAGTGGGACGCCAAGAACATCGGGCGCTTCATGCTGTGGATCGGGCCGACCTCGTCGATCTTCGACATCACCACCTTTGCCCTGATGTGGTACGTGTTCTCGGCCAACAGTGTTGAAATGCAGACGCTGTTCCAGTCCGGCTGGTTCATCGAAGGCTTGCTGTCGCAGACGCTGGTGGTGCACATGCTGCGCACCCAGAAGATCCCGTTCTTCCAGAGCACCGCGGCCTTGCCGGTGATCCTGATGACCGGGCTGGTGATGGTGCTGGGCATCTACATCCCGTTCTCGCCACTCGGCACCCTGGTTGGTCTGCAACCGTTGCCATGGCAGTACTTCCCATGGCTGGTGGGCACTCTGCTCAGCTACTGCGTGTTCGCCCAGTTGATGAAGACCTTCTACATCCGCCGCTTCAAGCAGTGGTTCTGATGCACTGAACACCGCAATCCCTGTGGGAGCGAGCTTGCTCGCGATAGCGGTTGCACATTCAACACTTGTGCTGCCTGTCAGTCCGCCATCGTCGGATCGCCGCCCGGAGCCGGCTCGCTCCCACAGTTTTTGTGTTCGCCGCATCTTTACGCCGCGATCCGGCTTTCGGGCCATCAATAAATGAAACAGCAAAGGGAGAGTCCTCATGTCGGGAACTACTCTATTGATCAACCTCGCCGGCTCCATCGCACTGATGCTCTGGGGCACCCATATGATTTCTTCGGCGCTGTTGCGCGGCTTCGGCACGCCGCTGCGTCAATGGCTGGAAAAAAACCTCAACAACCGCTGGATGGCCGTGCTGTCGGGCGTCGGGATCACCGGCATTTTACAAAGCAGCACCGCCGTCAGCCTGATGGCGACTTCCTTCACTGCCGCCGGAGCCCTGGGCCTTGCGCCGGCACTGGCGGTGATGCTCGGGGCCAATATCGGCTCGACGCTGGTGGTGCAGCTGCTCAGTTTCGATATTTCGATCGTCACCCCTGTCGTCCTGCTGGCCGGGTTCATCGTCTTCCGCCTGCGCGATGACTCACGCTACGAGAGCGTCGGTTGCGCGCTGATCGGCCTGGGCTTGATGCTGCTGGCGCTGCGCATGCTCGGGTCGACACTGGGAGAGGTCGAAGGCACGCCGATCTTCCATGCACTCATGCACAGCCTCGATGGCGACATGATCATTGCCTTGCTGGTGGCAATGCTGCTGACCTGGATCTGCCATTCCAGTGTCGCCGTGGTGTTGCTGATCGCCTCGCTCGCCGGCACCGGTCTGCTCTCGCCCGTGACCAGTATGGCGCTGGTACTCGGCGTAAACATCGGTGGCGCCCTGCCCTCAGTGCTCAACGCCAGCTCCGCCGTGGCCCGGCGTTTGCCGGTCGGCAACCTGCTGGTGCGGGTCATCGGAGCGCTGGTGTGCTTGCCGTTCGTGCCGATGCTGGCCCAGAGCAGCCCGATTGCAAGCCTGACACCCGCGCTACTGGTGGTTAGCCTGCACACCTGCTTCAACCTGATACTGGCGCTGGTGTTCATCGGCCTGACAGAACCGCTGGCGAAACTGCTGACGCACCTGCTGCCGTCACCTGCACGGGACGTCGATCCCGGTATGCCGCTCTATCTGGATGAGTCCGGCCTTGCGGTGGCGAACATCGGCCTGTCCAACGCGGCGCGTGAAGCCCTGCGGCTGGCCGACATGCTTTCGATCATGCTCAACCGCGTGCTGCAACTGTTCCAGACCTCGGACCAGCGCAACGCCGATGAGGTACGGCAGATCGACCAGTCCCTCGATCTGCTGAGCGCAGCGATTCGTGCCTATCTGGCGGACATCGGCCAGGAAGGCATCAGTGACAGCGACGCCGATCGCTCGCAGGAAATCCTGATGTTCGCGATCAACCTGGAGCACGCCGCCGACATCCTGTCCACCAGCCTTGCGCAGTTGGCGGCGCGCCGACTGCGGCGCGGTGAAAACTTCTCGGCCTTCGAACTGGGCACGCTCTATCCGCTGCACAACGAACTGCTGGAAAGCCTGAGCCTGGCGATTACCGTGTTTCTTCGCGAAGACCTTGCAACCGCCCACTATCTGGTCAACCGCAAGGAATCGGTCAGAAGGCTCGAAGCTGCGGCCAGCCGGGCACACTTTCGTGCCCTGCGCGAAGACAAAAGCGCCTGGGCCGAGTCCGGTGATATTTTTCAACGGCTGCTGCGCGACTACCGACGCGTGCATCACCACATCGCGGCGCTGGCCTATCCCGTACTCGAACGCGCCGGGGAACGCGATATCGAGAGCAGTTGCCTGGCAGATGTTCATCCGCAACGCTCTGACGACAAGGATGAACTGCCATGCGCGTCCTGATCTGTGCCGGGCGCTATTACGCCGACACCCGTACCTGCCGCCGAGTGCTGGAAGCCTTCCAGTGCCTGCACGAAGTGCGCGTGCTGATCCACGGCGGCAATCAGTTTCTGGGCGGAGACATCGAAAACTGGGCCCGGGAACTGGGCGCGAACATCGTGCGCTACCCCGCCAACTGGCAACTGCACGGCAAGCTGGCGGAGCGCCTGCGCAACGGCTTCATGCTGCAAGACAGCCGACCCGACATCGTCATTGCGCTACCCGGTGGGGAGGACACTGAAGAGCTGATCGCGCAGGCCAGGGCGGCCGGCATTCAAACGTTGCAGATGAACGAAAGGGTTTAACCTGCCTTAACTGTACATCCATACAGATAAAGGTTGATCCACGCCGCTGTACCCCGCATGCTGTGCACCTTCAAACCCTGATGACTGATGGTGGTTATGCAGCTGTTTCTCTGTGAAAAGCCTTCCCAGGCCAAAGACATTGCGGCCGTGCTCGGTGCCAGCCGGCGCGGCGACGGCTGCTGGCTGGGAACGGGCGTCACAGTGACCTGGTGCATCGGCCACCTGCTGGAAACCGCGCCCCCGGATGCCTACGACGCCCGTTATAAACGCTGGGTCCTGGAAGACCTGCCGATCATTCCCGAAAAATGGAAGATGTTGGTCAAACCCAAGACCGCCAGCCAGTTCAAAGCCGTCAAACGGCTACTCGGCGAAGCGGATGAACTGGTGATCGCCACCGACGCCGACCGTGAGGGCGAGATGATTGCCCGTGAGTTGGTGGAGCATTGCCGCTATCGCGGGCCGATCAAGCGCCTGTGGCTGTCGGCGCTGGACGATGCGTCGATTCGCAAGGCCCTGGCGGCACTCAAACCCGGCGCCGAAACCTTCAGCCTCTATCACTCGGCACTCGGGCGCTCGCGTGCCGACTGGCTGATCGGCATGAACATGAGCCGCCTGTTCACCCTGCTCGGGCGTCAGTCCGGCTATCAAGGCGTGCTGCCGGTGGGCCGGGTGCAAACCCCGACCTTGCGTCTGGTGGTCGATCGCGACCGCAGCATTGCCGACTTCGTGCCCGTGCCGTATTGGGCCATCGACGTACAACTGCTGCATGACAACATCCCGTTCACCGCCCAATGGCGTGCGGCGTCAGACGTCTGCGACGAGCAGGACCGCTGCCTGAATCAGGCGCTGGCCCAGGACGCGGCCACGGCCATGCGCAACGCCGCCAGCGCGCGGCTGGTCAAGCTGCGCACCGAGCGGGTCCGCGAAGCCGCCCCGCTGCCGTTCGACCTTGGCACGTTGCAAGAAATCTGCTCGAAAAAACTCGGCCTCGGCGCCCAGGAAACCCTGGATGTGGCCCAGGCGTTGTACGAAACCCACAAAGTCATCACCTACCCGCGCAGTGACTGCGGCTACTTGCCGCTGAGTCAGCACAGCGAAGCACCGGGCATTCTCGCCGCCCTTGGGCGGGCCGACCCGGGCCTTGGCGAGTTGCTCAAGCACCTTGAGCCACAACGCCGGTCGCGAGCCTGGAACGACGCCAAGGTCAGCGCCCACCACGGGATCATCCCCACGGCGGCGGCGAAAAACCTCGAACGCCTGACCGGCAAGCACCGGGCGGTCTACACCTTGATCCGGGCGCGGTACCTGGCGCAGTTCCTGCCCAATCACGAATATGACCGCACCCAGGCTGACTTCGACTGCGCCGGGCAAGCCTTGCGTGCAGTGGGCAAACTGATTGTCGAGCCAGGCTGGAAGCGCGCACTGCCCGAAGCGTTGGCGCCGGCGAAAGGACGGGAAGCACCGGCGCCGCAGACGCTGCCGGCACTGGCTCAGGGGTGCGACTACGCCGTCGACAACGTAACGCTAAAGGACCTCTGGACCCAGCCACCCAAGCCGTTTACCGAAGGTGACCTGATCAAGGCGATGAAGAATGTCGCCAAACTGGTGGAAGATCCGCTGCTCAAGCAAAAGCTCAAGGACACCACCGGCATCGGCACCGAGGCGACCCGCGCCGGGATCATTCAGGGGTTGCTGGATCGAGGCTATCTGATCAAGAACGGCAAGGCCCTGGCCGCCACATCGCCAGCCTTCAGCCTGATCGACGCCGTGCCCCGGGCCATCGCCGACCCCGGCACCACCGCCATCTGGGAACAAGCCCTGGACATGGTGCAAAGCAGCGAAATGAGCCTTGAGGAATTCGTCGCCAAACAAGCCGCCTGGATGAGCAAACAAGTCGGCCGCTGCACCGGCCTGCGCCTCACCATCAGCGGCCCGGCAAGCCCGGCCGGCAAAGGCGCAGCGCCGTGGAAGAAAAAACGCAAGACCACCCAGCGCAAAACCGCACCTGCCACCAAACGTAAAGCAAAACCGGCCCTGTAGAGCACGGCTTGCCGGCGATGGCGATCTCACAAGCCCCATCGCTGGCAAGCCATGCTCCTACGACGGCGGGCGGTCGCTATCGGCTGTCCGCACATTTCTTTTGAAAACGCAAAAAAACGAACACCCAATTACAGGGGCACGCCCGTAGCAGCTGTCGAGCCTGCGAGGCTGCGTTCGGCTCGGTCCGCGCTCGGGCGCAGCAGTCGTAAAATCATGCAACACGTTCCGTCAGGTAAACCGCGTACACCGGTTTGGCGAGGACTGCGTCCGAACGCGGCCCGCCTCTAACGCAGCCTCGCGGGCTCGGCAGCTGCTACGACGGGTGTTTAAGCTTGCCTACGCAGTGCCCATCAGAGGCTACAACGCCTTGCGTCACAGCCTACACCTACGCCAGAATCCGCCGGCTTGTGCGCTTTGGTCCTCGCCTCTATTGTTTCCGTGTCACTGCCCATCAGTGATCGGGTTTAGTAGCCCGCGTTAACTTTCCAACGGTTGCATGAGCGTCATCCAGTCAGGGCTTCCCTGCACTTGATGGTAGCTGTGCGCATGGCGCCCTCGGGCGCGCCGGTTTTGGTGGGTTACCCGGTCTACTAACTTGCGCACAGCTGCCACCCTTTCGTTTAGTAGCGCAATGGGGCAGCCCTACTTATGGATGACCCCCAATGTTCAAACCTACGCCGAACCCTCCCGAAACCGATCCGGTTTCCCCCTACGCCTCCCTCGATTCAAAAGAACTCCACGCCGCCGCACACCGTGCGCTCGACCATTACCTGGTGTTGCCTGAAACCAAGGCATTGTTAACCGACCGACGCCCCGGCTGCATTTTCGTCATCGCCCCCGACGTCGACTCTGAAACCCTGCTGGCCCACGCCTGCGAAACCCTCGCCTCGGCCAATGTCATGGCCAGCGATCTGGCGTTCGACCTCGAAGGCCCCAAGCGCAACACCGCGCTGGCGATTCAACAGATGATTTCACTGGCCGAACTCGCCGTAAATCGCGCACTCGACCACCTCGATCCACCGGAATAGCGCCCAACGCCGTGGGGATCTTGTGGGAGCGAGCCTGCTCGCGATGACGGTTTTACATTCAGCATCAATGGTTGATGTCACACCGCTATCGCGAGCAGGCTCGCTCCCACATTCGATCCTTGCTGTTTCGAACTTTGTGTTCACTTAACTGACCGGCATTGGGCCAAGCTCGATCACTAGAACACCGACCAGCCAATGCGCTGGCTAAGCAACTCCAGCGCTGCCATGCCGGCCAGTGAGTTGCCTGCCGGGTTCAGTTCCGGTGACCAGACGCACACGGTAAAACGCCCCGGCACCACGGCCACGATGCCGCCGCCTACACCACTCTTGCCCGGTAGACCGACGCGATAGGCAAAGTTACCGGCTTCGTCATACAGACCGCTGGTGGCCATGATCGAGTTGACCTGTTTGGTCTGGCGCGCCGTGAGGATCTGTTCGCCGCTGTGCTTGCAAAACCCGTCATTGGCCAGGAAACAGAAGGCCCGGGCCAGATCGACACAGCTCATGCGCAGCGCACAATGGCTGAAGTAGCTGCGCAGCACGGCTTCCACATCATTATGAAAGTTGCCGAAGGATTGCATCAGGTAGGCCATCGCCGCGTTGCGCGCACGGTGCTGGTACTCCGATTCGGCGACTTTGCTGTCGACCATCACTTGCGGATTGCCGGACAACCGCCGCACAAAATCGCGCATCGACAGCGCGGGTGCGGCAAAGCTCGACTGGTTGATGTCGCAGATCACCAGCGCCCCGGCATTGATGAACGGATTGCGCGGTCGACCGCGTTCGAACTCCAGCTGCACCAGCGAGTTGAACGGCTGGCCGGAAGGCTCGTGACCGAGTCGCTCCCAGATCGCTTCACCGGAATGCTCGATGGCCTGCACCAGGCTGAATACCTTGGAAATACTCTGCACCGAAAACAGCGTGTGGGCATCGCCGGCGCAATACAGCTCGCCGTCATTGCCATACACCGCAATGCCCAACTGATCGGCCGGCACACTGCCCAGCGCAGGAATGTAATTAGCCACCTTGCCCTGTCCGATCAGGGGGCGAACCGTGTCAAGAATCTCGTTCAACAACGCTTGCATGCCGGCTTCCGAATTTACGCCCCGTACCACCGCGGGGACACAGACGCTAGACGCCACAAACGCACGTCAGAGCACAGTTTTTCGCTCAACTGCCAACCCCACGCAGTAGACCGGATAACAACTATCCTGCATCGTGTTGTGAAACCCGGCAACCGGAGCGCTGACCATGTTCGACAGCCCCATCCGCGAACAGCTTGACCACCTTCAGAGCCTGATGGCCGAGCAGCCGTTGCTGGTGCTCACGGGCGCCGGTATCAGCACGGCGTCGGGCATTCCCGATTACCGCGACACCGATGGGGTGCGGCGCGGTCGGCAGCCGATGATGTATCAGGAGTTCCTGAAAGCACCCGAGTCACGCCAGCGTTACTGGGCACGGGCGATGCTCGGTTGGCCACGAGTTCGGCAAGCGCGGCCGAATACTGCCCACGCAGCCTTGGCCACGTTGCAAGCGCAGCAGCAGATTGCCGGGCTGATCACCCAGAATGTCGACACCTTGCACGATCAGGCCGGCAGCCCGGACGTGATCGAGTTGCATGGCAGCTTGCACCGGGTGTTGTGCCTGGATTGCGGCCAACGCAGTGACCGGGACTCGATCCAGCGCCTCATGGAAGCGCAAAACCCCTATCTGGCGGGTGTCGATGCGGTTCAGGCACCCGATGGTGACACCCTGCTCGACCCGGCCTTCGAGTCGCACTTTCAAGTCCCCCGTTGCCCAAACTGCGAGGGTGAGCGAATGAAACCGGACGTGGTGTTTTTCGGTGAAAACGTCGCGCACGCCACCGCCGCCAAGGCCATGGCCGCTGCCGAGCAGGCAGCGGGTTTGCTGGTGGTGGGGTCATCGTTGATGGCATTTTCGGCATTTCGCCTGTGTCGGGTGATCGCCGACCGCGGCAAACCGCTGATCGCTATCAACCTGGGCAAGACTCGCGCCGATGAATTGCTGGACATGAAAATCGAGGCGTCCTGCGAACAGCTATTGCCGCTGCTCGCAGAACGCCTGAGCCAATTCAGGCCATTTCTGCCTGTTTGACCTCGACCGTTTGTTTCACCTCAAACCGATCCGCCAGGAACGGTGTGATGTCCAGCGGCAACGCTTCGTTGTTCACCAGTTTGTCGAGCAACACGCCGGTGATCGCCGAAGTCAGGATGCCGGTGCGGAAATGCCCGCAGGCATTCAGATAGCCCTGTACCCCTTTCATCGGCCCGAGAATCGGCAGCTCATCCGGTGAGCCCGGCCGCAACCCTGCCCAGCAGCGCTTGAGATTGATGTGTTCAAGCTCTGGAATGCAGCGGATCGCGCCTTGCACCAACCCATAAATTTCCGGGTAGGTGGTGGTCACGTCGAAGCCTTTGTCTTCGGTGGTGCTGCCGATCAGGATCTCGCCGTTGTCCTTCTGCGCCAGGTAGCAATCACTGGTGGTCAGGCAACCGCGCAAGATCTTCGGCATGCGCTCGGTCAGCAAGATCTGGCCCTTGACCGGACTCACCGGAATACGGATGCCGGTGGCTTGCTGGCTGAGCTCCGCGGCCCAGGCACCGGCAGCGTTGATCAAGGTGTCGCAACGGAACTTGCCGGCCTCGGCAGTCTGCACCCCGACCACCCGCGAACCCTGGCGCAACACCTCAGTGACGTTGGTGTTGAAGTACAGGTCGACGCCATTCTGCCGGGCGCCTTCGGTGTAGGCGTCCGCCAGGCGGAACGGGCTGACCTGATGGTCGCAGAGAAACTCCAGCGCCCCGCGCGCTTCATGGCTGACGCTCGGTTCGGCCTCGCGCAGCGCGGTCTGGTCGAGCCAGCGCACTTGATCGGCAAGATGTGGAATGCAGGCGACGATGTGCTCGGCGTACAAGCGGTCCTCATCGTCGTAGATCACGAACTTCAACCCGGTTTTTTCGAACTTGAAATCCATGCCGTGCTTTTCCTGCAACTCGCGGTGCAGGTCCGGGTACATCGCATTCGATTGCAGGGCAAAGTCAAAGAACGAATCCGGCAGGATGTGCGGCGTGCTGGAGTCGACCGCCACCGCCGCGCCCTGGGCTTCGCGCTTGCGGTTGGCCGACATCATGCGAAAGAAGATCACCCCGCAGCCGAGCCCCACCGACTCGCCAATCGCCCAGAGGCCACCGGCCGACGCACGGGTCGCGTTGCCGGGGCGCTTGGCGTCGATCAGTGCGACTTTCAGGTTTTTGCGTTTCGACAGTTGATAGGCGCAAGAAGCCCCGATCACACCGCCACCGGCAATGACCACATCGTAGAACTTATTCATGATTCAACGCATCCGTGCCGAGGTTCTGGAAAGCCGAAAAAGGAATCGGCTCGATGGGAAAACGCGGTCGCAACCAGCCCACATCCTGACGCCCGGTGGCTTCACGCAAGCGGTCGCTGCAATAACCGACACACATCCGCCCCTGACAATCGCCCATGCTCACCCGCGTGCGCATTTTCAGGCTGGCCATGTCTTGAACGCCCTGGGACAGCGCACGATCGATGTCGCCCCGGGTGGCGTTTTCACAACGGCAGATCACCGTGTCGGCAGCCGGCAATGCGATCTGTCCGGCACCGCGTTCGGTGTAGCGATCCACCGCCGCGCGAAAACGCACGATGGACTTGAGCTTCGCCAGATAACGCTCACGCAACTGCAGCGCCTTTTCGCTGCTCAGCACATTGCGCTGCACAAGGATCGACAAAGCGGCGATTCGACCGCTGAGCATCGCTGCTTCTCCACCGCGAATCCCGCCCATATCACCGGCCAGGTGAACGTGCGGTTCGCTGCTTTGCTGCCAGATATTGGCCGTGGCGCGCAGATAACCGTCATCGCTGAAGCCATGCTCCAGGCCCATTTGCTGACTGAGCTGGGTACGCGGAATAAAGCCATAACCCACCGCAAGGGTCTGCGCCGGCACCTGTTCGGCGCGACTCAGGTCTGGCTGCCAGTTGCTGGAATACGGTGCGACCGTCACGCTGCGTAACTCGCCCTCGCCTTGCGCCTCGACCACGCCCCAACCGTAGCGCATCGCAATTCGGTGCAGTTTCAGATAGGCGAGCATGCTCAGCCCGTCGAGGAACAGCTGCGGTTTGTTCAGCAGGGCCAGGCTTTCCTTGGCGATCTTGCCAAATGCGCAGGCCTCGAACACACCGGCGACCTTCACCCCGCTGGCATGCAATTGACAGGCAACCAACGGCAACAACGGACCGGTACCGGCGATCACCACCGGGCTTTGCGGCTTGACCACGCCACTCTTGATTTGCAGTTGCAGACCGCCCAGCAGTATCACTCCCGGCAACGTCCAGCCGGGGAACGGTACGCTGCGCTCATGGCATCCGGCGGCGAGCAACAACTGCGGGTAGGTGATTTCCTGCACGCGTTCGTCAGCGTCCAGCATGACCAACGCCCGAGTCCCTTCTGCACCGACAACCCGCGTGTTCAGACACACATCGATCAGCGCACAACGGTCCTGAAAGTCGCCATGCAGTTTGGCCAGGGACTCGGCGTAACGCGGCCCCAGATAGTCCAGCTGTACGCCGTCGCGCAACGGCCCGCGATACACCACGCCGCCCAGCCGCGAAGCTTCCTCGAGCAAGGTGCAGTGCACGCCGTGTCTGGCCAGTTCAATGGCCGCCGCCATACCCGCCGGGCCACCGCCGACGATGACTGGATGCAGGCTCATAGTGCCTCCTGCTCGGCAATACGGTTGACCGCCGTTTCGACCTGCATGCCCGGCTGCACCAGCGTCTGGCAGGCGCGACGTTTGTGTCGGCCGTTGATTTTCACCAGGCAGCATTGGCACACGCCCATACCGCAATAGGCCCCGCTGATCTGATCGTGATCGTTACGTGCGACCTGACGCACACCGAGGGATTGAATGACCGTCAGCACCGTTTCGCCGATCGCGGCGCTGACCGGCTGGCCATTGAGTTCGATGGTCATATCCGCCCGCATGAGCGGCTGGATATCAAAGGTACGGTATAAGCGTTGCATGGCATGTTTCATCCGTGAAAAGTCATTGAGGGGTATCAGCATCCTGTTGCGCTCGTGCAGCGACGCAACTTCGCTGCGCCAAGGCAATGTAGACGACAGTGCCACAAGGTCCTTGATTTTTTACGTTACGTGATATGCCAATGCGAAACATTGATCCAGGCCAGTGAACTGCGCCGCGCCGACTTCTGTCACACCTATGGAACGTCGCGTCTGTCTGAAGGCGATCTACCCTGCATGAAAGTTTTTTCAGAACCCTCGCCGGCATTTCTTGGCACACTGTCGCCCGTGTATTTCACTTACTCTCAGGCAAGCCCCATGACCCGAATCCTGACCATTGAAGACGACGCCGTCACTGCACGGGAGATCGTTGCCGAACTGAGCAGCCATGGCCTGCAGGTGGACTGGGTCGCCAATGGTCGAGAAGGCCTGGCGCGGGCGGTCAGCGGTGACTACGACCTGATCACCCTTGACCGCATGCTGCCGGAGCTCGACGGCCTGGCGATTGTCACCACCTTGCGAACCATGGGCGTGTCGACGCCGATTCTGATGATCAGCGCCCTCTCCGACGTCGATGAACGTGTTCGCGGCTTGCGCGCCGGCGGTGACGATTACCTGACCAAACCCTTTGCCACCGACGAAATGGCCGCCCGGGTCGAAGTCCTGCTGCGTCGCCAGAACACCGTCAAGGACTACACAACGACCCTGCGCGTGGCTGACCTTGAGCTCAACCTGATCAGCCGCGAAGCCAGTCGCGGCGGACAGCTGCTGAGCCTGCTGCCGACCGAATACAAACTGCTGGAGTTTCTGTTGCGCAATACCGGACAGATTCTCTCGCGGATGATGATTTTCGAAGAGGTCTGGGGCTATCACTTCGACCCCGGCACCAACCTGATCGATGTGCACATCGGGCGTCTGCGCAAAAAAATCGACCTACCGGGCCAACTGCCGCTGATACGGACTGTGCGAGGCTCGGGTTATGTCATTGCTGAACCCGTCTAAAGGCTGGCGCTCCTCCAGCAGCCGCTTGCTGGCGCTCTACAGTGCGCTGTTTGTGGTCTGGAGCGGCCTGCTCATGGGGGTGATGTATTACGAGGTTTCCAGCTACCTGGAGAACCTTGCCAAACATTCGCTGATGCAGCGCCAGCACCTATTTTCACGCTTCCACGGTGATCAGCTGGATGAGGCGCTGATCGCCAGTATCACCTTCGACCAGCGCGGTATCGATGCCTATGGGCTGTTTGACGAACAGCATCGTCCCCTGCACGGGCTGATTCGCAGGATCCCCGCCGGCCTGCCGCTGGACGGCAAGATCCATTCACTGGGCGACTGCGCCGACCCGGATGACGCCAGCCTGCCATCCGACAGTTGCGACGCGGTGGCGACCCACACCCTGGATGGCCGCTGGCTGGTCCTGGTGCGTGATAACGGTTCGTTATTTGCGGTCACGCGGATCATCCTGCATGCGCTGTTCTGGGGAGTCTCGCTGACCATCATCCCCGGCATCGCCGGTTGGCACTTGTTGCGTCGTCGGCCGTTGCGGCGGATTCGCGCCTTGCAGGCGAGCGCCGAAGCCATCGTCGCCGGCAACCTCAACCACCGTTTGCCGCTGTCCAGCCGCCGCGATGAGCTGGACATGCTCGCAGCCATCGTCAACGCCATGCTCGAACGCATCGAGCGCCTGGTGAACGAGGTCAAGGGGGTTTGTGACAACATCGCCCACGACCTGCGCACCCCGCTCACCCGGCTACGCGCGCAGCTTTACCGCATTCAACAGCAAGCCGTCGAAGGTTCTGCCGAGGCGTTGCAACTGGATCAGGTGATTGCCGAGACCGACACCCTGATGGCGCGCTTTCGCGGGTTGCTGCGGATTTCCGAACTGGAGGATCAACAGCGGCGTTCGGGCTTTGTGGTGTTCGATCCGTTGCCATTGCTGCAGGAGCTGTACGATTTTTACCTGCCGCTGGCCGAAGAAGGTCAACTGAATTTAAGCCTGCAAACACCACAGACCTTGCCGGCGCTGACCGGCGACCGGGCGTTGTTGTTTGAAGCCCTGTCGAACTTGCTGAGCAACTCGATCAAGTTCACCCCGGTGGGCGGTCAAGTGATTGTGCGGGCAGTCGACAATGCCGGCAGCACACGCATTGAAGTACTCGACTCCGGCCCCGGCATCCCGGCGGACAAACGCACGGCGGTGTTCCAGCGGTTCTATCGCGTCGACGACAACGCCAAGAACGGTGGCTTCGGCCTCGGTTTATCGATTGTCGCGGCCATCGTGAACCTGCACGGATTCGCCCTGGACGTCGGCAGCAGCGAACTCGGCGGCGCCCGCCTGACACTCGATTGCCGCCAGCGGTTACTGCCCGCCGACTAATTCCGCGCTTCTGGAAGCAGACCGCACCACCCCCACCGGCTTGGCCGGGTACCTGAGGGAACGCGGGATCGATACGGTGTTCATGGTTGGACTTGCACTGGATTTCTGCGTGATGTTCTCGGCGCTGGACGCCCGCGCAGCCGGGCTCAATGCCTCGGTGGTGCTGGACGCCTGCCGGGCGATCGACCTGAACGGCTCGCTGGCTTCGGCCATGGAACGGATGGACCGGGCTGGGGTGGGGTTGATCACGGCTGCTGAGGTCATACTTTGATCGTTACCTGCCGAACCCCGTAGCAGCTGTCGAGCCCGCGAGGCTGCGTTCGAGGACGAAGTCCTCGCAAATCCTGCGTATGCGGTTTACCTGAAGGAACATGTTGCATAATTTTACGACCGCTTCGCGCTTGAACGCAGCCTCGCGGGCTCGGCAGCTGCTACGGATCGCGTTATGGCTTCAAGCCAAGAGAGATCAAACCGGGGTCGGCAACCACAACCGGAACCGCGCCCCGCCCAGCGGTGAGGTTTCGGCCGTCAGTGTGCCGGCCTGGGCTTCCAGGGCCCGGCGGCTGATCGCCAGCCCCAGGCCAAACCCGCCCGTGGCGCGGTCGCGGCTGCGGTCCAGGCGATAGAAAGGTTCGAAGATCCGCTCGCGTTCGTCTTCCGGAATGCCGATGCCGTCATCGTCGACGCAGATTTCACAGCCTTTCGGGCAGACCTGCACGCCGATCTGAATCCGTTTTTCGCAGTAGCGCATGGCGTTGCGCAGCAGGTTCTGGATCGCTCGGGCGGTCAGGCGCGGGTCGAGGCTGAAGCGTTCGAGCTGGCCGTGCAGCAAGACGTCGATGACGATGTCCGGCGACTCCAGTTCTTCATCGACACTGCCCAGAATGCTGTCGATAAACTCATCCAGCGACACGTCCACCTGCTCCGGCACCCGTGCCGGATTCTGCAGGCGGCTGTAGGAGAGCAATTCCAGCACCAGCTCGTCCAGTTCGCGAATGTGTGCAACCAGGCCCTGCAAACGTTCGCGGCTGGCGGCTGGCAAGTCGTCGGACAATGCCAGTGCCAGACCGAAATCCAGTCGGGTCAACGGCGTGCGCAGTTCGTGGGACACCGCGTTGAGCAAATCACGTTGCTGGTTCAGGAGGTTTTCGATATCGCCGGCCATGGTGTCGAAAACGTTGGCCAGGCTGCCAATATTCGAACTCGGCGGGATCTGTGTGCGCTCGCTCAAGTGGCCCTTGCCAAAGCGCTCGGCGGTATTTTTCAGGCGTTCCAGATCGCGCCAGTGCGGCCGCAGCCAGATCAACAGGCACGCCAGCAGCGCGCCGCCGATCAGTACGTTGATGCTCCAGTACAACAAATTCACGTCCAGCGGATCCGGCGGCACCACCAGTTTCACCGACAGTTGCTGATCCAGCGGCGAGACCGCCAGCGTGCGCCAGCCCCAGTCGCCCATGCGGATGACGTTTTCACCGTGCTCCAGACGCTCACGTTCGTAGGGGGTGAAATCCGCGTCGTCATTGCGCACCAGTGCCACATGTAACGGGCTGAAGTCCTGGTCCAGCTGCGCGGCCAGATGGGTCCATTGCTCGGTCGGTACTCCGTGAAACTGTTTAGTGATCAGCTTCTGCAAGCCTCGGGAGTGATCAAGGTTGTAGTTCACGAATCGGTCATGAAAGGCCTTGATCACCAGATCCGGGATGAAATAAATCGCCGCGCTGAAGGTGACGATGGTGATCAGGTAGAGGCGGATCAGAATGCGCAGCATGCTCAGCATTCCCACTCGGAGCGGCTGAACAGATAGCCCTTGCCCCATACGGTCTTGATCTTGCGCGCTTCACCCGCATGGTCGTCGAACTTGCGCCGCAGCTTGGAGATCGCCACGTCCACCGAGCGGTCGGTGCCGTTGAATTCGATGCCGCGCAGGCGTTGCAGGATCTGGTCGCGGCTGAGCACTTCACCGGCGTGGCGAGCCAGTACCACCAGCAAGTTGTATTCGCCGCTGGACAGTTCGACCAACTGCTCGCGCCAGGTCACGGTGCGCTCCGACAGATCGATGCAGAGGTTGCCCATCAGGATTCGGTCGCTGGCAGTCTGCGGCTCGTTCAGGCTGCTGCGTCGCAGCAAGGTACGCACCCGCGCCAGCAATACCCGTGGCTCGCACGGCTTGGTGACGTAATCGTCGGCGCCCATCTCCAGGCCCAGCACCTGGTCGTGACTGTCGTCGCGGGCGGTCAACATCAGGATTGGCAGAGTCGCCGAATCGGCGCGCAGCAAGCGACAGACCTGCAGACCGTCGAGGCCCGGCAGCATCAGGTCGAGGATCACCAGATCCGGCGGATCGACCCGCGCCCGTTCGCGCACATGGTCGCCACGGCTGATCACGCTGACCTGATAGCCATTGCGTTCAAGGTAGCTGGCAATCAATTCAGAGAGTGCGGAATCGTCTTCGACCAGGAGGATGTTGGGCATGGGTGTTTCCAGAAAGTACGGTGGCGTCCGATAAACCGCTATCGCGAGCAGGCTCGCTCCCACAAGGGATCTGGTGTGGACACAGATTCTGTGAACACCGCCGACCTACTGTAGGAGCGAGCCTGCTCGCGATAGCAATCTACCCGTCGCAATAGATATCAAGCGTCCAAGGATATACGCCCTCACGCGTGCCTGAGTAAAACCCTTACACAATTTCACACAGCACCTACAAAGCTTCACCGCTACCCTCGCCTGCGCCCAGTAGGATGCTGGGGGTCATTATTGGGGTATTTACATGTCAAAGAACCTGTTTGCGAAGCTCAGCCTGATTGCCTTGGCAATGACGCTGAGTGCGTGCGACAAGTCCTCCACTGCCGAAGAAACAGCGCCGCTGGCCACGGTGCGGATCGAAACCATCGAAGCCCGGCCGCTGTCGATCAGCAGCGAGCTGAGTGGGCGGGTCGCCGCACCGCGGATCGCCGAAGTCCGCGCCCGGGTGGCCGGTGTGGTCCTGCAACGGACCTTCCGCGAAGGCAGCGACGTCAAACAGGGCGATGTGCTGTTTCGCATCGATCCGGCACCGTTCAAGGCTGATCTGGACAGCGCCCAGGCGGCGCTGCGCAAAGCCGAGGCCAATGCCTTTCAGGCACGCTTGCAGGAACAGCGTTACGCACAGTTGATCGAAGGCAACGCCATCAGCGGCCAGGATTACGACAACGCTCGCGCCGCTGCCCGGCAGACCGCCGCCGAAGTCGCGGCCAATCAGGCGGCTGTGCAACGGGCGAAACTGAACCTGGGTTACGCCACCGTCACCGCCCCGATTTCCGGGCGGGTTGGCCGTGCGCTGGTCACCGAAGGCGCGCTGGTCGGGCAGAACGAAAGTACGCCCTTGGCGCTGATCCAGCAACTGGACCCGATCCACGCCGACCTGACCCAGTCGACCCGTGAACTCAATGCATTGCGCCGGGCCTTCCGGGCCGGGCAACTGCAGCAGGTCGGCCAGGACCAGGCCAAGGCCACGCTGATTCAGGACGATGGCAGCCTTTATCCGTTGCCGGGCAAGTTGCTGTTCGCCGACATCAGCGTCGACCCGGGCACTGGCCAGATCATTCTGCGCAGTGAATTCCCCAACCCGGACCTCGACCTGCTGCCAGGCAGTTTCATCCGCGTGCGCCTGGAGCAAGCGGTGAATCAGCAAGGCATCAGCGTGCCGCAACGGGCGATCCTGCGTGACAGCGCCGGCATCGCTCAGGTGCTGTTGCTCGACGCCGACGCCCGTGTCAGCCAGCAACCGGTGCAGCTCGGTCAGGTGCAGAAGGATCGCTGGATCGTCACCGGCGGCCTCAAGCCCGGCGACCGCATTGTCATCGAAGGCCTGCAGCACGCCCGTCCCGGCGAGAAAGTAGAAATCGACGACACCCCTCTTCCCCTTGCCCAGGTCACCGGGCAGTAGGCAGGACGCAGACTTTATGCCGCAATTCTTCATCGACCGCCCCGTGTTCGCCTGGGTGGTCGCACTGTTTATCTTGCTGGCCGGCGCGCTGGCTATCCCGCAGCTGCCCGTCGCGCAGTACCCCAACGTTGCCCCGCCGAAGGTCGAGATCTATGCGGTGTACCCGGGCGCCTCAGCGCAAACCATCGACGAAAGCGTGGTCAGCCTGATCGAGGGCGAGCTCAACGGCGCCGACCATCTGCTGTATTTCGAATCCCAGAGCAGTCTTGGCACCGCGACCATCACCGCCACCTTCCAGCCCGGCACCGATCCGGAAATGGCCCAGGTTGATGTGCAAAACCGGCTCAAGGTGATCGAGTCGCGCCTGCCGCAAGCGGTGACCCAACAAGGTTTGCAGGTCGAGAAAGTCTCGGCCGGCTTCCTGCTGCTGATCACCCTCACCTCCAGCGACGGCAAGCTCAATGACGTGGCGCTCAGCGATTACCTGGCGCGCAACGTGATGAACGAGATCAAGCGTCTGGACGGCGTCGGCAAGGCTCAGCTGTATGGCGCCGAACGGGCCATGCGGATCTGGATCGACCCGCAGAAGCTGATCGGTTTCAACCTGACCCCGGCCGACGTCAACGCAGCGATTGTTGCGCAGAACGCCCAGGTCTCGGCCGGCAGCATCGGCGATTTGCCGACCCGCACCACTCAGGAAATCACCGCGACGGTGCTGGTGAAAGGTCAGTTGTCGACCCCCGAAGAGTTCGCCGACATTGTGCTGCGGGCCAATCCCGACGGTTCCACGGTGCGCGTGGGTGATGTGGCGCGGGTCGAAATCGGCAGCCAGGAATACCAGTTCTCCACCCGCCTCAACGGCAAGCCGTCGACAGCGGTCAGCGTGCAGCTGTCGCCCGGCGCCAACGCCTTGAGCACCGCAACGCTGGTGCGCGAGAAGATGGACGAGCTGGCGCGCTACTTCCCGGCCGGCGTCGAATACAAGATTCCGTACGACACCTCGCCGTTCGTCAAAGTCTCGATCACCAAAGTGGTTTACACCCTCGGCGAGGCGATGCTGCTGGTGTTCGCGGTGATGTTCCTGTTCCTGCAGAACATCCGCTATACGCTGATCCCGACGTTGGTGGTGCCYGTGGCATTGATGGGTACTTTTGCGACCATGATGGCGCTGGGTTTCTCGATCAACGTACTGACCATGTTCGGCATGGTGCTGGCGATTGGCATTCTGGTCGACGACGCTATCGTCGTGGTCGAGAACGTCGAGCGGATCATGCTCAACGAAGGCCTGTCGCCCAAAGAAGCAACACGCAAAGCCATGAGCCAGATCACCGGGGCGATCATCGGTATTACCCTGGTGCTGGTGGCGGTGTTTATCCCGATGGCGTTCATGCCGGGCTCGGTCGGGGTGATCTACCAGCAGTTCTCGCTGTCGATGGCGACATCGATTCTGTTCTCGGCGTTCCTCGCCCTGACACTCACTCCGGCACTCTGCGCCACGCTGCTGAAACCGATCGCCAAGGGCGAACATCACGCCAAGGGCGGTTTCTTCGGCTGGTTCAACCAGCGCTTCGAGCAGATGACCGAGGGTTATCAGCGCTGGGTGGTCTACGCCCTGAAACGCAGTGGTCGTTATCTGCTGGTCTATGGCGTGTTGTTGATTGGCCTGGTGTTTTGCTTCAGTCGCCTGCCCTCGTCCTTCCTCCCGGTCGAAGACCAGGGCTACACCATCACCGACATTCAACTGCCACCGGGTGCCAGCAAGAACCGTACAGTGCAGGTGGTCGAGCAGATCGAAGCGCACAACGCCACTGAACCCGGTGTCGGCGACAGCACAGTGATTCTCGGCTTCAGCTTCTCCGGCAGCGGCCAGAATGCGGCCCTGGCGTTTACCACGCTCAAGGATTGGTCGGCACGTAGCCGTGATGATTCGGCAGCCTCTATCGCTGATCGCGCCAACGGCGCCTTGAGTCAGATCAAGGACGCCGTGGCCTTCTCGGTGCTGCCGCCTCCGGTTGACGGCCTCGGTACGTCGAGCGGTTTCGAGTTCCGCCTGCAAGACCGCGGTGGCCTGGGTCATGCGGCGCTGATGCAAGCGCGCAGTGCCTTGCTGGCGGCTGCCGAGAAAAGCCCGATCCTGATGAACGTGCGCGAAAGCGCCCTGGCTGAAGCACCGCAAGTGCAACTGGAGGTCGACCGCAAACAGGCCAATGCCTTGGGCATTTCCTTTGCCGATATTGGCAACGTGCTGTCCACCGCCGTCGGTTCGGCGTACATCAACGACTTCCCCAACCAGGGGCGGATGCAGCGGGTGGTGGTTCAGGCTGAAGGCGATCAGCGCAGTCAGGTTGAAGACTTGCTGAAGATCCATGTGCGCAACAATGCCGACAAAATGGTGCCGTTGTCGGCGTTCGTCCGTGCCACGTGGACCCAGGGCCCGGCGCAGCTGACGCGCTACAACGGTTACCCGGCGATCAGCATTTCCGGTGAGCCGGCACCCGGCCACAGCACCGGYGAAGCCATGGCGGAAATCGAGCGCCTGGTCGCCCAAGGCCCGGCGGGGTTGGGTCAGGAGTGGACCGGGTTGTCGTTGCAAGAGCGCTTGTCCGGCAGCCAGGCACCGATGCTGCTTGGCTTGTCGTTGCTGATCGTGTTCCTGTGTCTGGCGGCGCTGTACGAGAGCTGGTCGATTCCGACTTCGGTGCTGCTGGTGGTGCCGCTGGGGGTGCTCGGCGCGGTGCTGGCGGTGACCTTGCGCGGAATACCCAATGACGTGTTCTTCAAGGTCGGGCTGATCACCATCATCGGGTTGTCGGCGAAAAACGCGATCCTGATCATCGAGTTTGCCAAGAGCCTGTACGACGAAGGCCATGACCTGATCGACGCCACGGTGCAAGCCGCACGCTTGCGTCTGCGACCGATCATCATGACCTCGCTGGCGTTCATCCTTGGCGTGGTGCCGTTGGCGATTGCCACCGGCGCCAGCTCGGCGAGCCAGCAAGCGATCGGCACCGGGGTAATCGGCGGGATGATCACCGCGACCATGGCGGTGGTGTTTGTGCCGGTGTTTTTTGTGGTGGTGATGAAGTTGGTGCGCAAGCGACATAAGAGCATCCAGGCAACAACACCAACCTAATGTGGGAGCGAGCCTGCTCGCGATAGCGGCGTAAAAGCCAACATAGATGTTGGATGTTACGGCCTCATCGCGAGCAGGCTCGCTCCCACAAGGGCTATCGTCTGCCTGCTGACGGTGGTCACAACAGACCGCGCTGGGCTAAGGTGTTGCAAAGCCCTGACGTATCGAGCCTCCATGCCACACCTCCTGCGCACCCACCCTCGCCTGACCACTGCCACCCTGCTGGGGGTAGCGGTCAGCCTTCTGGTTCCGGCCAATTCGATCATCAGCAAAATCCTTATTGGCTGGAATGCCGGCGTCTGGACTTATCTGATACTGATGCTCTGGCTGACCATCCGCGCACGGGCCGATGATGTAAAACGTATCGCCGAAGTCGAAGATGAAAACGCCGGCATGGTACTGCTCATCGTCTGTATCGCGGCTATTGCCAGTCTCGCCACCATCACCCTGGAACTGGTCGGCAGCAAGGATCTGGAGACCAGCCGACGGCTATTGCACTACGGCTTCACCGGAATGACGGTAATCGGTTCGTGGTTGTTGGTCGGGGTGATCTTCAGCGTGCACTATGCCCGGCTGTTCTACACTTGGGATGGCAAGGAGCCGGCGTTGCGCTTTGCTGAAGGCTTGAAAAACCCCAACTATTGGGACTTCCTGTATTTCTCGTTCACCATCGGCGTGGCCGTGCAAACCGCCGATGTCGGGGTGGCCACACGCAGTTTGCGCAAGGTCGTGCTGGCCCAGTCACTGATCGGTTTTCTGTTCAACACGGCCATCCTTGGCTTTTCGATCAATATCGCTGCGGGGTTGTTCAGTTGATGAAAACCGGGGGAAGTCATAATGACTTTCAACTAGCGGTTATAGGCTTTTGAAATAACACTTCATACGCATAAAACCTCTTGATAACAACCCACACAAAACACCCACTGTAAACTGGTATATCTGACAGTTTACAGAATGACGCTACTGAGCTCTGATGAGTTAATCCATGAGTTAGCGATGGTTACCTATTTGTGGATTCTTTGTTAATTGCCAGGGAGAAAGCGATCATGAGCGTAGCCGCAAAAAAAACCAGCACAGAAGATTACTTCGACGTCACGTTGGAGGGTGCCCCCCCATTTACAGCTAGCGGGACGACACTGCGCAGCAGTACAAGCCCGAACCGGGGTGAAACCTGGGTGGTAGAAGCCACTGAAAAAGACAGTGATGAAAAGCGCTTGAGGGTGTTTTTGATCGTGTTCTCCAAGACACTTTCAAACGGAAATCATCAGGTTGGTGAAGACAAACCGGGCTTCGCCACCATTGAACTCGTTGATTACACGGACCCACAAAACCCTACCAGTAAATTAGCAATATCAGGGGATATAAACTTCCAACTCGATGTCGCAAACAGCACATTCTCAGGCGACTTTAACGCGCAGATCGAAGTGAAAGGCATCAGTACTCTCTCTACCACGGCTAATGGAGAATTCGACACCCTGTTAACCCGCGCAAACCGCTGAGCACAAAAAAGCCCTGTCTCGATAGAGACAGGGCTTTACGATAGGGACGGCGATAACCCTATTAGAACTTCAACTGAACACCCACCGTCCCGCTAATCGGCATTTCGATGTTCTTGCCTTTCATGTACTCGACCTCGGCGTGTGCACTCCAGCGATCCGACAGTTTCATGGCAACCCCCGTTCCCACTTCAAAGCGCGAACCGGAGAGATTACGGCTGAACGCATTATCGTTGACCTTGAACTCATCGCTTTTGGAAAACTCGTGGGCCAGCGCCGCCCGGACATAAGGCTTCAGCGTGCCACCGCTGGCCATCGGCATGTCACGACCTGCGGTCAGCCCGGCCTTACCCACGAATGACCAGGTCCGGTCGCCCTTGGCTTGCATGCCGTTCTCCAGTTCATAATCCTGGCCCTGAATGTATGCGGTCGACCAGCGAGTGAAGGGCTCGATGAAATAGCCAGACTTGAGTTTGATGTTACGGCCGAACTCCACGGATCCGCTCACCCCGGTGTTGCCATAATCACCCTTGGCCTTCCTACCATCACTCATCACAACGTCCGCCTTGTTCTCGAAGCGGTTCAGCTTAAGGGTGCTATCGACGTAATACCCGCGTTCACTCAACCAGGTCAGGTAGCTGCCCAGGGAGTAGCTGTCGACAGTGCCGGAACTGCCGTGGTTCAAAGAGAGGTCCGACTGGCTATAACCGGCCATCACCCCCAGCAACCACTGACCGTCGCCCAACGGTGTATCGACACCCAACGCGAAGCCTTGCTGCGTTTGCCGATAACTATCGCCGAATGCCCCACCGACTTTGTATTTGCTGCCAAAAGCGCGGCTCCAGGCCCCTGACTTGCCGGTGTTGAAGCGCACTTCGCCCATGCGTGTATGCAACATGGCGTCTTCGCCATACAAAACGGTGAGTGGCGCGCCAAACAAGGCACTGACGACCTGAGTGGAAGGACTGACGGTGCGCTTGCTCGGGTCGAGAAACCAATCGTTGCCCGAGGCACTTTTACTCAAGCCATAGGAATAGGTCCCCAGATCGACCTCATTGTTGGCATTGGCCAGCAAAAATCGCGCATCGCCACCTTGTTGTGTGCGCACCACGGTGATCGGCTCACCACTGGCCGGATCGACACCGCTGCTGGTGATCAGCAGTCGATGATCGCCGGTAGCGGTGCCCATGACCTTCAACAGATCGGTCTCACCCGTAGTGAAGTGGGTGCGCATGATAAACAGGCCGCGGCCCGACAGATTGGTGACATCCAGTTGTTTGTAGTCATTGCCATTATCGGCACCAAACCTGACAGTGCCCTCGGTGTGCAGGTCGCCGACCTGCCTGTTGCCGGTCATGGCCCATTCGGATTGATGATCGATGCCGAGCGTGGCGACGTTCTCCAGGCGCCCGGTCAACAGCGAACCTTGCTGCAACTGCACATTAGCGGTGCTGCCCGCCTCGGCGATCACATCACCCGTCAGCGAGGCCTGGTTGAAGTTCAGGTTGGCAGTGCTGTTACCGGCCACCTGAACATTGCCTTCCAGTGCACTGCTGCCAACATTCATGTTGACCGACGCCGCTCCCGCCATTTCAAGAATAGTGCCGTTGCCGCCCTTGAGGGTCGAACCGTTAATGACATGAATGTCAGTAATAGTGTTCGTTGCCCCGGCATTGTCCACAACGATCGCAGAACCGGTTTTGCCTTCCGCGCTTGAATTGTCCAGCACCAGTTGGCTGCCTTCGCCCGGGACTTCAACCTTGACCGTCACACCGTTATGGCCACCGATGATGTGAGTACTGTTGCTGGCTGAAGCGGAACCGCTGAAAAGACTCAGCCCGGTACTCGTAGCCCCGGCTCCTTCAACCGTCGAGTTCGAAAGCGTGAGCGTGCTGAAGGCGGTGACCCGCGCCCCGAGTGTCTGCCCGATAATGCGGCTACCCGTGACCGTGGCGGTAGAGCCTGTAGGAGTGCCTTGCTCGTGTGCGACTTGCAGGCCTGTATTGACGCTGGAGACAGTGCTGTCGGTAATGGTCGCGGTGCTGTTGACCAGCTCCACCCCCCCCCCCCCCGACCGCCATTACCGTTTACCGTAGCTTTGTCCAGGTTTACGTGAGAACCGTCCTCAGCAGAAATTTGCCGGGTGACTCCCCCGTTGACATTGACAGTCGATTGCAAGGCGTTGATGTCAAGCGCCTCGGTACCCTTGATGACGTTCAATACCGAGTTACTTGCCAGCGACCACGCTTGCGCACCCTCTGACGGAATGACGGTCCAGCTCTCGTCCACCAGATCCCGAGCATCAGCCTCGAAGGCTACAAGCGAAATCATGGCCAGCGAAGGCGCACCCAATGCAATGGCAATGGGCCTCAAATTGAACCGATACTTCATGAAATATCCACCTGATATATTTTCAAATCCTACGATTGAATGATGTCGGCGGGAGAGCCCACCGCAAGAGGAGGCAGAGACTACGGATACAATCGCCAATCGTATGTAGGAATAATCTTTTTCCTATATGGAATTCGTCTTACTCATTTTGAAAAAAAGGGCGGATGTATCCGCCCCCAAAGGTATTGATTCAATCAGCGGCGACGATTGGGAGTCCCTTCGCAGTAGTTCGCATCAGAGAGCAGCGTTACCTTCTTCCGGTTCATGTCAGAAGGTACCGGTTCGCCAGCCACAGGCACTTCGAACCAGACGGTGAGAGAACCGGATGGCAGTCCGGATGCTTGCGTTGGTTGAATGGGCTTGATGTATTTCAAGTACGGAATATTGATCACAAACTCTCCATCCGGTTCACTGCCTTGAATCCGGTACGGCATCTGAAACTCGGTTCCTGGTATTACGTCTGTCCCATCCAGTTCTTTTGCACCATAAGAATGAACAGTCACAATAGTACCTGCTGGCATATAAGCGGAAATGATTTAACCGTCACAGGCAGCCAAATATCCGAGGTACCTTCATTACCGTCAAAACTCAGGCAATTGACATCACCTTTAGCATTGAGCCGGAATGTAGGTTGAGGAAACGTAATACGTTCTTTTGCGACTTCAACCTCTTGCGGCTCCGACGACATCGTATTTCGGCCATCGACATACTGAATGTCCCACGACGCGTTGTTAAATCCAGGACCGACACTTTCAATAATTGAAGCGGGAATTTGCTGCTTGATTTCAGTCTCCCCACCCAACAGTAAGATAGGTCCTATCTTGTGCCCTGCGTAGATTAAAAAGCACTGTTCATTCGCCTCTGGCTCCCAAGTGTCACCCGCTGCCTTCATCGGGGTACTGATCCAGACGGGGCCTTTCAGATCTTCTGCCGTGATTTTGTTGGGGGTCAGGGAATCCCCCATAACGGTCACTTTGGCCATTTGTTTGCTGACCCGATCTGGAAGTTCATCACCCTTATCCGGTCCGGCAGTAACGAAGTCAATGATAGCGTGGGTATCCATTGAAGTACGTGGAAGAGCACCGTGACGTATGAACTCGTAATACGCCCTCACCTCTACTTCGATATCAGAAGTACCAAACAAGGGTTTAAGGTGTTCGTGGTAGTACAGTTCGAACTGTAGCCGCGACTGGCCACCCAAATCCTGTTCACCGACAAAGATCGGGATCCCCCCCGTCCTGGGCGCAAGATAGAGTTTGATTATATCGGTATTCAGGCCATTATCCGGGCGCGGCACCTCGGCATAGACACGCCCCTCGAGGTCTTTTAGGTCAAGTGCATCCGGTTTGATTGCAGTCGGAATTTCGACGGGTTTAAGCACGGCATCAGGCTGGATTCTTACCGTGATTGTACGTTCAAGAGAAACCAGACTGAAATTCCCAACAAGGTCTTTCAATCGGTAGAACAGATACCACGTGCCATTAGTCAGAGGAGCGGGAATGTCTGCTACCGGAAATCGTACCTGGCCGCTAGGAGGCAATGAAATCTTGATGACTTCCTTCGGAGGTGCTGTTTGTGAATAGGTATCATCGAACCAGACTTCGACTTCATCATCCTGTCGATAATAGCTAAAGGCCGTTGAAATATTACATTCGACGTGAGTGTTGCGAAGTAACCAGTCGCTGTCCAGGTCCTTGCCGGGCGCAGGGTTTGTGAACGTGGCCCTTACAGGGTTGCTTACGACACCTGTTTGCTTGTTCTTATAGGGTTGGAATCTGTCAACCTTTATCGATAGATACTGCGGGGTCGTTGGGTTCTGAGTGTCCCCGTTTATAACTCTGATGCCTATTTCCCAATCCGTGGCCGACTTACTGGCATCGTCGTCCAGCAACTCACTGGAAAGAAATTTGACCTCTAACGGCCATACACGATCAGCAATTGGCCCGAGATTGCCAGTGCCCACAGTCTTCGTCGCCCCCGTACGCGGGTTACGCAAGCGAATTTGATAGTAGTCGGCAGCATCGGGTCTAGTAGAGTCATATGACTCCAACTTGACAGTAATCTCCGTCAGATCGAGCAATGCTTTCGGTACATGATTTTCGGACAGCAGACCATCCATAAGCGTCTTGCCTGCGAGCGTACCGGGATCATCCAATCTTAAAAACCGAAGTTCATCTCGAGATTTTTCCGCCAGTTCCCGTTTACCAAGGCTCAGCAGGCCCAGATTTTCTTTAGCCGTCATTTCATGTACTCCATCACTGATGAGCTAATTTTTTGCGCTCAAGCCAATTCATGCCCAAGAACACATTACCGTTGCCCCGCTATTTCATTGCCGGCGCAATACCGAAGCGGGTCTCCACGTTCGCAAGACTTCTGGAGTCGTGACTCACCAAGCGTTGTTCAAAATTAAACGCCCTATCCCCGACACCGGCTACTGTCAGATCTGACAGGTCTAACGACCGTCTGTCGGTATAATCCGACTTTTCCTACAATTTCCTTCGTCGATGAGCTTGACGTTCAGGTGCGCCTGGTGTCTTCTGAAACCGGTTTCAGCGCCAGCCACAACAACTCAAACAACAGGGCTTCACACCGTGACTATTTTTTCCGCCGCCCAGCGCGGCCGCGTCACCATGCTCGATGTTGCCGAGCACGCCAGGGTCTCGAAGGCCAGCGTGTCGCGCTTTATTGGCGAAGACCGGGCCTTGCTGTCCGAGGCTACTGCCAAACGCATCGAGCAAGCGATCAGTGAACTGGGCTATCGCCCGAACCAGATGGCTCGCGGCTTGAAACGCGGGCGAACCCGCCTGATCGGCATGCTGGTAGCCGATATCCGCAACCCCTATTCGATTGCCGTGATGCATGGCGTGGAAACCGCCTGCCGTCAGCACGGCTACAGCCTGGTGGTGTGCAACACCGACCGCGACGATGAACAGGAACGCCAGCATCTGGCGGCACTGCGCTCGTACAACATCGAAGGCTTGATCGTGAACACCCTTGGCCATCACCTTGATGAGCTGCGCGAGTTGCACCGTGAACTGCCGATGGTGCTGGTGGATCGCAAGGTCGATCTGCTGGACAGCGACCTGGTCGGGCTGGACAACCCGGCGGCGGTCGAGATGGCGCTGGATCATCTTGAAGCACGCGGCTATCGCGACATTGTGTTGGTCAGCGAACCCTTCGACGGCACCAGCTCACGGATTGAGCGGGTCAACAGTTTCAAGGGGCAGATCGAGCAGCGCACGCTGCTGAGCGGTGCAGTGGTTGAGACCGGCAGCGAGCTGAACGCACAGCTGAAATCCTTCCTGGCCACCCCCGGCCCCGGTCCGAAAGCACTGTTTTGCGCCAACGGTATTGCCGCGTTGGCCGGCACCCGCGCCTTGCGCGAGTTGGGTTGCAGGTTGTTTGAAGACATCGGCTTGATCGCCCTCGACGACCTCGACTGGTACCCGCTGGTGGGCAGCGGCATTACCGCCCTCGCCCAGCCAACGGCAGAGATTGGCGCGAGCGCGTTCGAGTGTTTGCTCAAGCGCTTGCGCGGCGATGACGGGCCGGCGCGGACCCTGGATTTTGCGGCGCGGTTGATTGAGCGTGGGTCGACGCGTGGGAGTTTGGTGTGATGCTTATGGCCCCATCGCGAGCAGGCTCGCTCCCACAGGAAATCGCGGTGACGCTCTTGTGGGAGCGAGCCTGCTCGCGATGGGGCCCTTAAGGTCACTGCATAAATCAATGACTGACTCTTTTTTTGAACAAAAATGAAACCGGTTTCAGAGGTACAAAACAATGAATAAACCACCCGTTTCCATCAGTCTTTCCAGCTACGGTGCCGAGCTGGTTCGCCAGCGTGGGCAGTTGGGTTTTGTCGAGTTGCTGGCCGCTGCCGGCGCTGATCGCATTGAGCTGCGTGAAGAACTGCTCACCGATGAAGTGCCGTCGCAAGTGGCTGCGGCCATCGAATACCACGGCTTGGCTTGCGTGTTTTCTTCACCGCTGGAACTGTGGCTGACAGGACAGGAGCAGCCCCATCCAGAATTGCCGGATACCTTAAGGCGAGCCCGGGCGTTTGGCGCCAAGTGGCTGAAGATCTCGCTGGGTGACTTCACCGACACTCACTCCCTGTCGGCGCTGGCCTCCAGTCTGTCCCAGAGTCCGGTGCAGTTGCTGGTGGAAAATGACCAGACCTTGCAGGGTGGACGCATCGAGCCGTTCCAGCGGTTTTTCAGCGCAGTTGAAGCGCATGCGCTGCCGGTGCAGATGACCTTCGATATCGGCAACTGGCAATGGCAGGACCAATCCGCCGCCAGCGCCGCATGCCTGCTGGGCCGGCATGTCGGCTATGTGCATTGCAAAGCGGTCCGTCGCCGTGCCGACGGCAAGCTGGTCGCCATACCGCCCTCGCTTGATGATTTGCACGAATGGGCACAGCACCTGCAGCACATGCCCCAAGGGGTTATGCGGGCGGTGGAATATCCGTTGCAAGGTGCCGACCTGGTGCAGTTGACCGCCGAGCATGTCGCCACCCTCGCCCGCCTGGGTCAGGCACGGCTGGAGAGCGCTCATGTCTGAGATCGATATTCTGTCGTTTGGCGAAACCATGGCGATGTTTGTCGCCGAACAGAGCGGTGATCTGGCCGACGTTGCGCAGTTCCACAAACGCATTGCCGGCGCCGACAGCAATGTCGCGATCGGTCTGTCGCGACTGGGGTTCAAGGTGTCCTGGCTGAGCCGGGTCGGTGCGGATTCGCTGGGCCGTTTTGTGGTCGACACCCTGGAGCAGGAAGGTCTGGATTGCCGTTTCGTCGAGACCGACCCCGCGCAGCCGACCGGTTTCCAGCTCAAGTCACGTGCCGACGATGGCCGCGATCCTCACGTCGAATACTTCCGCCGGGGTTCGGCGGCCAGTCTTCTGTCCGTGCAGTCGATCGTGCCTGAACTGCTTCAAGCCCGACATCTGCACGCCACCGGCATTGTGCCGGCGCTGTCCGAGTCGGCGCGGCAGATGTCTTTCGAATTGATGACGCGCATGCGCGAAGCCGGGCGCAGCGTCTCGTTCGACCCGAACCTGCGCCCGACGCTGTGGGGCAACGAACAGCAGATGATCGGCGAAATCAATCGCCTCGCCGCCTTGGCCCATTGGGTGCTGCCGGGCTTGAGCGAGGGACGCTTGCTCACAGGATTCGAGGACCCGGCCGACATTGCGGCGTTTTATCTGGATCTGGGCGCCGAGGCGGTGGTGATCAAACTCGGCCCTGACGGCGCCTATTACCGCACCCGACATGATCAGGGTTTCGTACCGGGTGTGCCCGTGACCAACGTCGTGGACACGGTGGGTGCCGGCGATGGTTTTGCGGTCGGGATGATCAGCGCGTTGCTGGAGAATTTCAGCCTCCCCGATGCCGTGCGGCGGGCCAACTGGATTGGCAGCCGTGCGGTGCAGAGCCGGGGGGATATGGAGGGGTTGCCGACCCGGGCCGAGTTATTGGCTGGGTCTGAGGCCGCCAATCGCGAGCAGGCTCGCTCCCACAGGGGATCTGTTTCAGACACGAATTCTGTGACCGACACCAATCAAATGTGGGAAGAGCCGGGCGACGTTCGTCTGCTCGCGATGAGGCCCTGACTGTCACCGCATTACCTGAACCAGAACCGTTACCTGCTGCGACAAAAACAACAAGCTCAGGAGCACTGCCATGCAAACGCTGAACCTCGCCACCCGCCGCTGGTGGTACATCATGCCGATCGTGTTTATCACCTACAGCCTGGCGTATCTGGACCGCGCCAACTACGGTTTTGCCGCCGCCTCCGGGATGGCCGCCGACCTGATGATCACACCGGGACTGTCCTCGCTGCTCGGTGCGCTGTTCTTTCTCGGGTATTTTTTCTTCCAGGTACCGGGGGCGATCTACGCGCAAAAACACAGCGTAAAGAAACTGATCTTCGTCAGCCTGATCCTCTGGGGTGGCCTCGCCACGTTGACCGGCATCGTCTCCAACGCCTACATGCTGGTTGCCATCCGCTTTCTGCTGGGCGTGGTCGAAGCCGCGGTGATGCCGGCGATGCTGGTTTACCTGTGCCACTGGTTCACCCGCGCCGAACGCTCGCGGGCCAATACGTTTCTGATCCTCGGCAACCCGGTGACCATGCTCTGGATGTCGGTGGTGTCGGGGTATCTGGTGCAGCATTTCAGCTGGCGCTGGATGTTTATCGTCGAAGGGTTGCCGGCGGTGCTCTGGGCGTTTATCTGGTGGCGCCTGGCCGATGATCGGCCTGCCGACGCCAAGTGGCTGAGCAACGAGCAGAAGCAAGACCTGCAAAGCGCCCTCGCCGCTGAACAGGTCGGGATCAAAGCGGTGAAGAATTACGCCGAAGCGTTCCGCTCGCCCAAAGTGATCATCCTGGCCTTGCAGTTTTTCTGCTGGAGCATCGGTGTTTACGGGTTTGTACTGTGGTTGCCGTCGATCCTCAAACACGGTGCGCAGATGAACATGATCGAAGCCGGCTGGCTGTCGGCGCTGCCGTATCTGGCGGCGGTGATTGCGATGCTCGGGGTGTCCTGGGGCTCGGACCGGATTCAGCGGCGCAAACGCTTTGTCTGGCCGCCGTTGTTGATCGCCTCGATCGCGTTTTACGCCTCCTATGCACTCGGCGCCGAGCACTTCTGGTGGTCCTACGCGCTGCTGGTGATCGCCGGCGCCTGCATGTACGCCCCGTACGGTCCGTTTTTTGCCATCGTCCCGGAGATCCTGCCGGTCAACGTCGCCGGCGGTGCCATGGCGCTGATCAACAGCATGGGCGCGCTTGGCTCGTTTGGCGGGTCGTATCTGGTCGGCTATTTGAACAGCGCCACCGGCTCGCCCGGCGCCTCTTACCTGTTGATGAGCGCAGCCTTGATGCTCTCGGTGATCCTGACGATTTTCCTCAAGCCCGGCGCCAGCGACCGGGCCCAACCCTCGCGTGCAACGGCCCGGCCCGTGGCGGCGCACTCCTGAATTGAACAAGAGACTGATCGGATGAAAAAGCAGGTCGTGCTGTACAAAAAGCTCTCTGCGCCACTCATGGCCCGCCTGCATGAACAGGCTGAGGTGACGCTGATCGACAGCCTTGACGCCGAGGGCCTGCAGCGCTTGCGCGAAGCGCTGCCCAGCGCCCACGGCTTGCTGGGTGCCAGCCTGAAGCTGGACGCCGAATTGCTCGACCTTGCGCCACGCTTGCAGGCTATCGCCAGTGTCTCGGTCGGCGTCGACAACTACGACATCGACTACCTGAACCGCCGACAGATCCTGCTCAGCAATACCCCGGACGTGTTGACCGAAACCACCGCCGACACCGGTTTTGCGCTGATTCTGGCGACGGCCCGGCGCGTGGTCGAGTTGGCCAATCTGGTGCGTGCCGGGCAATGGAACCGCAACATCGGCCCGGCGCATTTCGGCACCGATGTGCATGGCAAGACCTTGGGCATTATCGGCATGGGCCGCATCGGCGAGGCGTTGGCCCAGCGTGGGCACTTCGGTTTCGGGATGCCGATTCTCTATCACAGCCACAGTCCGAAACCTGCGGTGGAGCAACGCTTTAACGCGCGGTACCGCAGCCTACCAGCGCTGCTGCAACAGGCCGATTTTGTCTGCCTGACATTACCGCTGACCGCTGAAACCGAAGGATTGATCGGCGCCGAGCAGTTTGCACTGATGCGCCCGGAGAGCATTTTTATCAATATCTCCCGAGGCAAAGTGGTCGATGAGGCGGCGTTGATCGAAGCGTTGCGCCAAGGGCAGATTCGCGCGGCGGGGCTGGATGTGTTCGAACGTGAACCACTGGATCACCACTCGCCGTTGTTGCAGTTGAACAACGTGGTGGCGACCCCGCATATTGGCTCTGCAACCCACGAAACCCGCGAGGCCATGGCCCGCTGTGCGGTCGACAATTTGCTGGCGGCGCTGGCGGGTGAACGGCCGGCGAATCTGGTGAATGCTGTTGCGTGGAAAGTTTGATGGTGTTGGCGATCATTAGATAGCTATCGCGAGCAGGCTCGCTCCCACATTGGATCTATGTCGTACACAAAATCTGTGTTCACTAAAGATCTAGTGTGGGAGCGAGCCTGCTCCGGGCGGCGATCCGACGATGAGGCCATCAAATCCAGCACAAAGCTTCAGACCGATCAGGCCCGGCGGGACTCCAGCAATTCAGCTGCACACCGCACAATCCGGCGGCAGGCTTCGGCCAACTGCTGTTGGTCGAGCACCAGGCCAATGCGGATATGCCCCGCCGCACTCGGCCCGAACGCTTCGCCGGCGAGCACCGACACGGCATAACCTTCCAGCAGTTTTTCGGCGAATGCCTGCGCACCGACCCCGGTCTGGCGCACATCGACCATCACGAACATCCCGCCATCCGGAATCACCGGGCTGATGCCCGGGCAGTCGCCCAGGCGCGCGCACACCAGATCACGCCGCGCACGGTATTCGTTGCGCATCAGCGCAAGTTCCGGCAAATCAGCCTCCAGTGCCACCCGCGCTGCGTTCTGCACGAAGTCGGGAATGCCAAAGAGCATGCACAGCGAAAGGTTCTCCAGGTGTTCAGTCAAGGGTTTCGGACCGATCACCCAACCGACTCGCCAGCCCGTCATGGCGTGAGACTTCGACAGACTGTTCACGGTCGCCGTACGTTCGGCCATCCCCGGCAAGCTGGCCGGACTGATGTGCTCCCCCTCATATAACAGTTCGCTGTAGACCTCATCGCTGATCAGCCACAAGTCATGCTTGACGCACAAACGCGCCAACGCCTGCCAGATCGCCAGCGACAGGCTTGCCCCGGAAGGATTGTTCGGACTGTTGAGCAAAATGGCGCGTGTCCTGGGAGTGATCCGTGCAGCGACGTCCGCCGGGTCAACGCGAAATCCGTTTTCCGGCCGCACCGCGATGGGTATCACCTTCGCCCCGCAGGCACCGAACACGCCTTCGTAGGTCACGTACATCGGTTCGGCGACCAGCACCTCGTCACCCGGGTCGAGCAAACATTGCACCACCGAGTACACCGCACACTGCGCGCCCGGCAGCACCAGCACATGATCGGCATCGACCACCTGTCCGCTGCGCCGGGTGTGACGACGGGCGATGCTGGTGCGCAGCGACCGCGTGCCGCGCACCTCCGAATAATGGGTATCGCCAGCCAGCAAGCTGTCGATGGCCGCCTGCACGATCGGCTTCGGCGTATCGAAATCCGGGTCGCCGACCGACAGCAGCAGGACATCGACGCCCTGCTCGCGCAACTCCAGCGCTCGGTAGTGAATCTGCCAGGCATCGGCTCCGTCGCCGGCGATTCGTTGGGTCAAGGCTGAATAGCGCATGTACTTCTCCTGTCGCGCGAGTTCCACATTCAACCCTATCTCAAATCACGAAACTCGCCACCATGGCATTCAAATCCACCGCCAGGCGCGACAACTCATGGCTGGCGGCGCTGGTCTGGTTGGCACCAGCCGCCGATTGCGTGGCCAGGTCGCGGATGTTCACCAGGTTGCGGTCCACTTCGCGCGACACCTGCGCCTGTTCTTCCGAGGCGCTGGCGATCACCAGGTTGCGCTCGTTGATCTGGTGGATCGACTGGGTGATTTGCTCCAGCGCCACTCCGGCCGCACGGGCCAGTTCCAAGGTCGTGTGCGTGCGCTGGTTGCTTTGCTGCATGGAGTCGACCGCTTCGCCGGTGCCGTTTTGAATCCCGGCGACCATTTTTTCGATTTCCTGGGTCGATTGCGCCGTGCGATGCGCCAAGGCGCGGACCTCGTCTGCTACCACCGCAAAACCGCGTCCGGCTTCACCGGCACGCGCGGCTTCGATGGCCGCGTTAAGTGCCAGCAGGTTGGTCTGCTCGGCAATTGCCCGGATCACGTCCAGCACCTTGCCGATATCGCGGCCCTGCGTGGCCAGGCCTTCAATCATCAGCGAGGTGCTTTGTACGTCATGGGTCATGGTCTGAATGGCGTTGACGGTTTCCACCACGCGGTCGCGACCTTCACGGGCGGCCTGGGTCGATTGATTCGACGCCTCGGAGGTGGACACCGCGTTGCGTGCGACTTCTTCCACGGCGGCGGTCATTTCATTGACAGCGGTCGCGGCCTGTTCGATCTCGTTGTTTTGCTGTTGCAGACCACGCGACGCTTCCTCGGTCACGGCGCTGAGTTCTTCTGCGGCAGCCCCCAGTTGATTGGCGGAACCGGCTATTTGCTCGATGGTCTTGCGCAAGTTGGCCTGCATGGTCGACAAGGCGCCGAGCAAACGCGCCGGTTCGTCCTTGCCATCGACTTCGATGGATTTGGTGAGGTTACCGCCGGCAATCGACTCAGCAGCGGCGACTGCACGGTTCAGTGGTGTGACGATGCTGCGGGTCAGCAGCCAGGCCAGCAACACCGTCACCAATGCGGCAAACACCGAAACCGCGATGATGCCGTTGGTAGCGAAAGAATACTGGTCGCCCGCTACAGCATCGGCCTCGGTTGCGCCCGCCTTGTTAATGTCGATCAGCTTGTTCAACTGCACACCCATCAGATCGGTACCGTCCTTGATCCGCGTATTGATCAGGTTGCGCAGGTCATCGACTTTGTTCTGCCGCGACAGCTCCATCATCTGGCTTTGGGCTTGCAGATAGCTGTCCAGGGTAGCGGCAAAGGTTTTAGTCAGCGCCGTTTCTTCCGGGCCTGCTGGCAAGGCCTCATAACCTTTCTGAGCTTGCCTGACTTTGTTGACCAGCTCATTGATGCGGGTTTCTGCTTCCTGCAACCCGGCGGCTTCACGATTGACCAGCACGCGAAACGACAGAATGCGCAAGCGCAGGACGTTCTCGGTGATGTTCCCAAGGAAGGCTACGCTGGGTAGCTGATTGCTTTCCATGTCGATGGAGGCCTGGCGGATGATCGACATACGGTTCACGGCAAAGATGCCGAGCACGATCACCAGCAACGCAATGAACGCAAAACCCAGGAACGCTCGAGGCGCGATATTCATATTACGTATGGACATAGGATGACTCTCGGGTAGTGATGTCTTCGAGCATCCATGCAGTGAACGCTGACAGGCAGAAAGTTGCGCCCGGCGTGCAGGTAGGCGACTTTTATTTGAGGGGTTATGCGCCTATACCCTGTATCGGCAGGGCTTTAGGTTTTATGGAGGGTTGAGCGAAATATATTTCTGGGCAGGAGACGTGTTTCAGTGGTGAAACACTGCTCCTATCTGTGGCGAGGGAGCTTGCTCCCGCTCGGTGGCGAAGCCGCCGTAAGCCTTTACTTTATTTTTTTCCATTTCGGGGCCGCTTCGCGTCCCAGCGGGACGGTGCGGCGTTCCGACAAGCTCCCTCGCCAAAAAGGACCGTGTTCAGTGCTTATGTACCGCCATGCGCCAGACGCGGGCGATGTCCCGGGCGCGATCCTGTAGCAGGCGCGGGGCGTCGACGCAGGCTTGCTCCAGCGTCATTGGCCCGGATGCGAGGGCGAATGCCGCGTCCACGCCATGTTCGTACATCTGCTGGTAGCCCTCGCCGAGCGTGCCGGCAATCACGATCACCGGCACGCCCTGTTGCCGGGCGATACGCGCCACGCCAAACGGGGTTTTGCCGCGCAAGGTCTGGGCATCGAAGCGGCCCTCGCCGGTGATCACCAGGTCTGCATCACGTACCGCCTCTTCCAGGCCGACCAGATCGGCAACCACTTCTACACCGGCGCGAAATTGCGCGCCAAGAAACGCCTTGGCCGCAAACCCCAGACCGCCCGCGGCGCCACTGCCCGGTTCGTCACGCAGATCCTTTCCCAGCGCTTGGGCGCAGATCCCGGCGAAATGCCCAAGGGCCTGATCCAGTTGTTGAACCTGCTCGAGCAATGCACCTTTCTGTGGACCGAATATCGCTGAGGCACCATGAGGACCGCACAACGGGTTGTTGACGTCAGCGGCGATCTCGAAGCGCACGCTGGCCAGACGCGGGTCCATTTCACTCAGGTCGATCCGTGCCAGTTGCGCCAATGCCAAGCCACCCGGTTGCAATGTCTGGCCCTGGGCATCGAGCAGTCGCACACCCAGCGCCTGCAACGCACCGGCACCTGCGTCGTTGGTGGCACTGCCGCCGATGGCCAGGATGATCCGCTGCGCCCCTGCATCGAGTGCCGCACGGATCAGTTCGCCCGTGCCGAAGGTGCTGCTGATGCACGCATCGCGTTGACCCAGCGGCACCAACTGCAAGCCGCTGGCTTCGGCCATTTCGATGATCGCGGTGTGAGTGTGGGGCAGCCAGCCCCAGTGCGCGTCGACCTGTATACCGAGCGGACCCTGCACGCTGGCGCTGCGCAGCTCACCTTCGCAGGCAGCGAGAATCGACTCGACCGTCCCTTCTCCGCCATCAGCCATCGGACACTTGACCAGCGTCGCGTCCGGCCAGACCTCGGCCAGGCCCAGCGCAATGGCAGTGGCCACGGCTTCGGCGCTGAGGCTGTCCTTGAACGAATCAGGGGCGATGACGATTTTCATGTGAATTCTCCAGTTCCAATGGAGCCCATGCTGCCAGTTGATATGAACAATAACGCCGGTCCGTTGCACAAGTGCAGCAGGGGTTTATTGTTCATTCTCACAAAACCCACAAGGATTGGCAGTGAAACAAAATGTTGTGAACCTTGCCGATCCATTGTGGGAGCGAGCCTGCTCGCGATGGCGATGTGTCAGTCGCCATGGATATTGGATGTGATGACCTCTTCGCGAGCAGGCTCGCTCCCACAGGGATTTATGTCGTTCACGGTTTGGCGTCTGTCTCGGGCAGCAATTGCACGCCCAGGTACAGCGCGAGCATGCCGTCGAGGCGCATCGGGTCAACGCCACTGAGTTCGGCAATGCGCTCCATGCGGTAACGCAAGCTGTTGCGGTGAATGCCCAACGCATCGGCACAGGCCTGGCTTTGGCCATCGTGTTCGCACCAGCTTCGTAACGTTGCCAACAGTTGGCCGTTGCTGTCCTTGGCGATGACTTTGCGCAGAGGCGTGAGCAACTCGTCCAGCGCATCGTCGTTGCGATGACGCCAGAGCATGACCGGCAATCGATAGCGGTTGAGTATCAGCAAACGGGTTTTTGGCAGCACATCGCGCCCATAGGCCAGCAAGTCGCCGACCCGTCGATAGCAGCGGCGCAAGCCTTGCAAACCATCGGCCTGGCCACCCACGGCAATACGCAGAATGTTCCAGCCCTGGCCCTCGAGTTTTTCCAACAAGCGCTCGTTGTCCACCACTTGCGTGGTCGGCCGGCACCACAGCAACGACGACTTCGCGGAGCTCACGCACCAACTGTCGGGATAGCGTGAGATCAGCCAGGCACTCAAGGCCTCGGCGGTTTGCCCCGCGCCATGCTCCAGGCCCAACTCGAACAAATAAGGTGTGCGCGACATCTGCGGCTTGAGGCCCATTTGCTGAGCTTCGTCGATCAGCCGTGGTGAATCCCCGGCCTCGCTGAGCAGCAACGCCAACAGGTCATCGCAACGCTGGCGACGCCATTGCTGCTCGGCCTGCTGGTTGCGCTGGCCGACCAGCATCTCGGCCGTCATGCGCACCAGTTCGGCATAGGTACGCAGTTGCTCGGGCTCACCGGTAATACCCAACACGCCAATCAAACGCTGATCGAGCAGCAACGGCAGATTGATCCCCGGCTGCACACCTTTGAGGTGCACGGCGGTCTGCGCGTCGATTTCCACCACGCGCCCATTCGCCAGCACCAGTTGCGCACCTTCGTGCCGGGTGTTGATCCGCTCCGGCTCGCCACTGCCGAGGATCAGCCCCTGGCTGTCCATGACATTGACGTTGTACGGCAGAATGGCCATCGCACGGTCGACGATATCCTGCGCCAGATCGTGATCGAGTTCGAACATGCGGCTAATCCTTGAAAACGTGCGGCGATTGATTGTTCACCCGCACAGGCTGTTGGCGCAAACCCTGTGCTCAGGCACAAAGACATCCGCGTAGGGGTGACCGAGACTCTCCAGGCGACCAACGTTACCCTTGCCTCGCAAAAAATCATAATAAAGAGAGTCCCGCCATGTCACAGAGCGCCGCTGCCACCCTGGCCACCGATGACGATAAAAACGCCGTCTACAAGCGCGTTACCCTGCGCTTGATCCCCTTCATCTTTGTCTGCTACCTGTTCAACTACCTCGACCGGGTCAACGTTGGATTTGCCAAACTGCAGATGCTCGATGCGCTTAAATTCAGCGAAACCGTGTACGGCCTCGGGGCCGGGATTTTCTTCATCGGCTACGTGTTGTGCGGCGTACCGAGCAACCTGGCGCTGAGCAAAGTCGGCCCACGGCGCTGGATCGCGCTGATGATGGTCACCTGGGGCATGCTGTCGACCTGCCTGCTGTTCGTCACCACGCCGACCGGGTTCTACACCTTGCGCCTGTTCACCGGTGCCGCCGAAGCCGGGTTCTTCCCGGGTGTAGTGCTGTACCTCTCGCAGTGGTTCCCGACGTTCCGCCGTGGTCGCATCATGGCGCTGTTCATGTCGGCGATTCCGGTCTCCGGCCTGCTCGGCAGCCCGTTCTCTGGCTGGATTCTCAACCACTTCGCCGCCGGCCAGGGTGGCCTCGCCGGCTGGCAGTGGATGTTCCTGCTGCAAGGCATTCCGACCATCACCCTCGGTGCGCTGGCGTTCTTCCTGCTCAGCGACAACTTCGCCAGCGCCAAATGGCTCAAGCCAGAAGAACGTGCCGTGCTCGAGGCGGATCAAGCCATCGATTGGTCCCGCAAACCGAAAACCGCCACCGACTCGCTGCCGGCGGTGTTCAAGAACCCGGCGATCTGGGCATTCGGCCTGATCTACTTCTGCATTCAAAGCGGTGTGTACGCGATCAACTTCTGGTTGCCGTCGATCATCAAGAACCTCGGTTTCGCCGATAACCTGGTGATCGGCTGGCTCAGTGCGATTCCGTACCTGCTGGCGGCCGTGTTCATGCTGATGGTCGGTCGCTCGGCTGACTTGCATAAAGAACGCCGCTGGCATCTGGTGGTGCCGATGCTGATGGGCGCGGTGGGTCTGTTGATTGCCGTGAACTTTGCGGCCAACCCGGCCATTGCGATTCTTGGCCTGACCATCGCCACCATGGGCGCCCTCACCGGCTTGCCGATGTTCTGGCCGGTGCCGACTGCCATGCTCAGCGCCGGCGCTGCTGCCGGTGGCCTGGCGTTGATCAACTCCATGGGCCAGATGGCCGGCTTCCTCAGCCCGTACCTGGTCGGTTGGGTGAAGGACAGCACCGGCTCGACCGATGCGGCGTTGTACCTGCTGGCGGGCGTGATTGTTTGCGGCAGTCTGTTGGCGCTGCGCATGACCCGCACGTTGCGCGCTTAATCACCGCGAATCTTCAAATGTGGGAGCGAGCCTGCTCGCGATGGCGGCATGACAGTCAACATTGATGTTGAATGTAAAGCAGCTATCGCGAGCAGGCTCGCTCCCACATTTTGATCCGGGGTGTTCGATAATTCCGTTTGCCCCGTGCGGTTGTTCTGGTATTTGATTGGGCCTTTCCCACCGGTAAAAGGATTTCGCACATGACCTACCGCACACTGGGCCACTCCGGCCTGCAAGTGTCTACGTTGACCCTCGGCACCATGATGTTTGGCGAACAGACCAGCACCGAAGATTCGCTGCGGATCATCGAGAAGGCCTGGGATCAGGGCGTCAACTTCATCGATACGGCAGACGTGTACACCGGCGGCCGCTCCGAGGAGATCGTCGGCGAAGCGATTGCCGGTCACCGTCACGAATGGGTGGTGGCTTCCAAGGTCGGCTTCGGCCCGGTGGACGGTGTGCCGAATCGCAGCGGGCTGAGCCGCAAGCACCTGTTCAATGGCATCGATGCCAGCCTGACCCGCCTGGGCACCGATTACCTGGACATCTATTACCTGCACCGCGAAGACCACAACACGCCGCTGGAGGTCACGGTGTCGGCCATCGGCGACCTGATTCGCCAAGGCAAGATCCGTTACTGGGGCCTGTCCAACTACCGTGGCTGGCGTATCGCCGAAGTAATCCGCGTTGCCGAGAAACTCGGCGTCGACAAACCGGTGATCAGCCAGCCGCTGTACAACATCGTCAATCGCCAGGCCGAAACCGAACAAATCACCGCCGCCAATGCCTACGGCCTCGGCGTGGTGCCTTACAGCCCGCTGGCCCGTGGCGTGTTGAGCGGCAAGTACGCGCCAGACGTCACCCCGGACGCCAACAGCCGTGCCGGTCGTCAGGACAAGCGCATCCTGGAAACCGAATGGCGGGTCGAGTCGCTGCGCATTGCCCAGCAGATTCAGGCATACACCCAAGAGCGCGGCGTCGGCATCGTCGAGTTCGCCATCGCCTGGGTGCTGAACAACTCCGCCGTCAGCTCGGCCATCGTCGGCCCGCGTACCGAAGCCCAATGGGATGCCTACACCAAGGCCCTGGCGGTGAAGGTCACGACGGAAGATGAAGCCTTCATCGACTCGCTGGTAACGCCGGGACACTCGTCGACGCCGGGGTTCAATGACATGGGCCATTTCGTGTCGGGGCGTAGACCGCGTTCCAACTAAATAAACACATACTCCGGTGGGAGCGAGCCTGCTCGCGATGGCGATTTCACATTCAACATGGATGTTGACTGGTAGACCGCTATCGCGAGCAGGCTCGCTCCCACAGTTGGTTTATGTTGATCATTCGGACAATATTCGGCTCTGAAACCACGTATCCTTTGCACCCGCTTCACGCTCACTCAATGTCTCGCGAGGACAGTTTGTCTAAAGGTATTGCTCTATCGGTGTCAGCCTCGGTGCTGTTCGCCGTCATGTATTTCTACACCTCGTTGCTATCGCCCCTGAGCGGCGTGGAAATCTTCGGCTGGCGAATGCTGTTGACCGTGCCGTGCATGACCGTGTTCATGGTGGTTTCCGGCGAATGGCGGCGCGTGGTCGAGATCCTCCGTCGGGTGGGCAGCAAACCGGCATTGTTCGGTGGCCTGCTGGTTTCCTCGGCATTGCTCGGCGTGCAACTCTGGTTGTTCATGTGGGCGCCGCTGAACGGCCACAGCCTTGACGTTTCGCTGGGCTACTTCCTGTTGCCACTGACTATGGTGCTGACCGGGCGCATCGCCTATGGCGAACAGCTTTCGTACCTGCAAAAGGTCGCCGCGTTTTTCGCCACCCTCGGCGTGCTCAACGAGTTGTATCAGGTGGGCAGTTTTTCCTGGGCGACTCTCTTGGTGGCCATCGGTTACCCGACCTACTTCGTGCTGCGCCGGCGCTTGGCGTCGGACAACCTCGGCGGTCTGTGGCTGGACATGACGCTGATGCTGCCGGTGGCGTACGGGTTCGTGCACAGCGGTGAACAAGGTTTTGCAGTGTTCGACCAACACCCGTGGTTGTCGCTGCTGATCCCGCTGCTCGGGGTGATCAGTGCTTCGGCGCTGGTGGTGTACATCATCGCCAGCCGCTTGCTGCCGTTCAGCCTGTTCGGGCTGCTGAGCTATGTCGAACCGGTGCTGTTGCTGGGGGTTGCATTGCTGCTGGGAGAAAGCATCAAGGCGGGAGAATGGCTGACCTACATCCCGATCTGGCTGGCGGTGCTGGTGTTGGTATTTGAGGGCTTCAAGCATTTGATGCGGCATCGCCGCCCTTAACGCTGCGCAAAACAATGTGGGAGCGAGCCTGCTCGCGATTGCGATCTGTCAGCCAACATCAATGTTGAGTCTGAAGACGCCATCGCGAGCAGGCTCGCTCCCACAGGTTTACAGTTGAAGCAGATTACTCAGTCGAGAGCACACCACGGCGAACCTGGTCGCGCTCGATGGATTCGAACAGTGCCTTGAAATTGCCTTCGCCGAAACCATCGTCGCCTTTACGCTGGATGAATTCGAAGAACACCGGGCCCATCAGGGTTTCCGAGAAGATTTGCAACAACAGACGCTTGTCGCCCGCCTCGGACGAACCGTCCAGCAGAATCCCCCGCGCTAGCAGTTCGTTGACCGGCTCGCCGTGGTTCGGCAAACGGCCCTCGAGCATTTCGTAGTAGGTGTCTGGCGGCGCGGTCATGAAGCGCATGCCGATCTTTTTCAGGTGATCCCAGGTCTTGATCAGGTCATCGGAGAGGAAGGCAACGTGCTGGATACCCTCGCCGTTGAACTGCATCAGGAACTCTTCGATCTGCCCGGCGCCCTTGGACGACTCTTCGTTCAGCGGGATGCGGATCATGCCATCCGGGGCGGTCATGGCCTTGGAGGTCAGGCCGGTATATTCGCCCTTGATGTCGAAGTAACGGATCTCGCGGAAGTTGAACAGCTTCTCGTAGAAGTTCGCCCAATAAGCCATGCGACCGCGGTACACGTTGTGGGTCAGGTGATCGATGATCTTCAGGCCGGCTCCGACCGGGTGACGATCAACGCCTTCGATGAACACGAAGTCGATGTCGTAGATCGAGCTGCCTTCGCCGAAACGGTCGATCAGGTACAACGGCGCGCCGCCAATGCCTTTGATCGCCGGCAGATTCAGTTCCATCGGGCCGGTTTCGATGTGGATCGGCTGCGCACCAAGTTCCAGGGCGCGCTTGTAGGCTTTTTGCGAATCCTTGACCCGGAACGCCATGCCGCATACCGACGGACCGTGTTCAGCCGCGAAGTACGACGCCACGCTGTGGGGTTCGTTGTTGAGGATCAGGTTGATCTGGCCCTGCCGATACAGGTGCACGTCTTTTGAGCGGTGGGTCGCGACCTTGGTGAAGCCCATGATCTCGAAGATCGGCTCAAGGGTGTTCGGGGTCGGCGATGCGAGTTCGATGAACTCAAAGCCCATCAGGCCCATTGGGTTTTCGTATAAATCTGCCATGGTTGGCGCCTCATCATGATGCTTTTGGAATTAACGGAACGTTAGTTACAAGCACTGCTGAGAGCGGCGGGTGGCGCACAGGAGATACCTCGCACACTGCGGGCGAGAAAATCACCGTAGATCAATTGGAACCCGAATATCTTCATTGTCGACCCAAGGCTCTTGCGGGCGAGGCTTCTGCTGCCAGAAGACGTTATTCTTATATGCGTAACCGGATTCTACACAGCGTAACCATGTTTGTCCGCCTTCTCTATAAAATCCCCCTTTTTGACGTCGGTGCAAGGGGTTTATTGCACAGGTAAATGCCCAGCAGAATCGCCCCGCCTCCCAGGTACATCGCCCCACTCGACTGCTCGCCCAGCAACAGCGCGCCAAGTATCACTGCCGTCAGCGGATTCAGGGCGATGAACACCCCCGAACGGGTAGCGCCGATTTTACGAATACCGTCGTAGTACCAAATGTAGGCCAGTGCCGAACCGAGTACACCCAGGTACAACAGACTCAACAGCTGCGTCACCTGCAAATCGCCCACGACTTCAAGACTCACCTCACCGCGTGCGGCGCTGGTCATCCACAACATCAATGTGCCCAGCACAATCGAGTAGGTCACGGTGTGCAGCGGGCCCAACGCCTGGTTCAGGCCTTTGGAAAACAACGAATAGATGCCCCAACCCAACACGCAACCGAAAATCAGCAGATCACCGATCCAGCTGTTCGTGGCGCTGCCATCAAACACAGGCTGGTTGCGACTGACAATGACCAGCCCTGCCCCAGCGATGCAGATCGCGATGCCTGCAATTTTGGCCCGACTCAAGCGCTCCTTGAACAGCAGCCACGACGCCAACCCGATGACGGCCGGATTCAACGCCACGATCAGCGATGCCCGAGAGGCGTTGATGTAGTGCAAGCCGTAAAAGAAACACAGGTTGTAAAAGAAGATCCCGAAAAAACCCAGTACGCCCAACTGCAACCACTGCCTGAAGGTCGGGCGCATCAAAGGGATGCGCGCCAGAGCCATAAACAGCAGCAAGGCCAGGCTCGCCAGCAGAAAACGCAGGCTCGCCGCGAATAACGGGCTGAGAGTGCCGGCGAGAAACCGGCCAGCCACGAAGGTCCCACCCCAGATCATCGTGACCGTGGCGAGTTTCAGGTAAACCAGAACATCTGAATCACGGGAGCCGCTCTGGACAAGACTTTTCATAAATCTCCACGCCGAGAAGGAAGTCGGATGACGTATTCTTTGCGTAATGCCTGATCATCGTAAAATGAGTAAACACTCATGACCCTGACCCAACTCGAGATTTTTTCGCTGGTGGCCGAGCTGCACGGTTTCACCAGTGCGGCCAACCGCCTGGGCATCACCCAGTCGGCGGTGTCCCATGCCATTAAATCGCTGGAGCAGGAACTCGGTGTCGAGTTGCTCAGAAGGCATCAGTCCCACATCGAACTCAGCGATATCGGTCAGCAACTGCTGTTACGCGCCCGCGCCATGCTCGGGCTGGCCAGCACCTTGCGCCAGGAAGCAGCGGATGCTCGCGGAATGAAGCGGGGCACGCTGCGTATCGGCTCATTCGGACCAACCTCGTCGATCAAACTGCTGCCGAAGATTTTGCAGCACTACCGCGCGGCGTATCCCGGAATCGAGGTCCACGTTGACGAAGGCCCGGATCGGCAAGTGCTGCAATGGCTTGAGGAGCGGCGTATCGACATCGGTTTTGTGGTGTTGCCCGAGGACCGCTTTGATACGTTTGCGCTGGTGGAAGACCAGATGGTGGCGCTGTTACCGGCCACTCATGAACTGGCCCGACGCGACAGCCTGACCTTGAGTGATCTGTGTCACGACCCGTTCATTCTTACTGAAGCCGGCTCTTCGGAGCTGGTTTCGCACCTGTTCAGCGCTGCCCGGCTGACCCCGGACATTCGCTATCGCAGCTCGCAATTGCTCAGCACACTGGAAACCGTCAGCCGTGGCGACGCCTTGACGCTAGTGGCCGAACTTTCGCTGCCGAACACGGAACACGCGCGCTACGTGAAAAGGCCACTTTCACCGCCGGTCAAACGTCAGGTCGGCCTGGCAGTACTCGACCAGCGCCAGTCATCACCGGCGACCCTGGCGTTTATCAAGTTGGCCGTGAGCCTGAACTATCCTTGAAAAGCACAAAGCCTGTGCGCCATCTATCATGGCCCTTGTCTGTACTCTTTTTGAGAGGCAAGTCTGTGCCCTGCCTGCATTTGAGAGCCCTACTCTATCTGAGAGCCCTACTCCGTCGCCGCAGGTTCCGCACATGCCCTTGACCATCAAAGCCCGCCGCACGCCACGGACTCGCAACCTCATCACGCTGTTGATCGGCTTGCTGCCGGTGGTGCTGGGCTTGGTCATTCTGCACATGCAGGCCGAGCGGGTGCTGGAGCACAGCACCCAGCAAACGGCCGAAGAAGCGGTGCGCCAATTCGATTTGATGCTCGATGACACCGCGCTGGCGGCACAAGAACTGCTGCCGCTGGCTGGACAGCCTTGCGCCGATGTCAAACTGGCCCTGCGCGAACAAGTCACGCGCCGACCCTTCGTGCGTTCGACCAATCTGGTGTGGGACAACAACATATATTGCAGTTCACTATTTGGCGACTATCAGGCAGCGGTCGATCCTGGCGAGTACACACAAGGCAAATTGTGGTTGATGAACGGAAACCCGGTCACACCCAATACCGCGGTGCTGGTGTATCGCCTCAGCGAAGGGAAGCAAGGCGCCCTGAGCGCCCTTGACGGCTATCACCTGAGCAACGTCCTGCGGCTGATTGGTCGACAGACTCTACTGTTACTGCAAGTCGGCCCCCACTGGTTATCTGACGACGGCCAAGTCCACGAGGGCGCCCTGCCCGTATTGCCGGTAGCCCAAAGCAATCTTGAATCTTCGCGGTACGCCTATGAAGTAGAGGCCGGCTTTCCCCAGGGCGAGGTCTGGCGCTACATGAAAAGCGAATACCCGCCGCTGTTCAGCCTGCTGATATTCTTTGGGGTGATTGCCGGGGCCATTGGTCATTGGCTGCAGAAGCGCTCGTCTTCACAGACTCACGAACTGCAACGGGCGCTGGAGGCCAATGAGTTCATTCCTTACTTCCAGCCTGTGGTTCACGGTGACAGCAAAGCGTGGGCAGGTATCGAGGTCTTGATGCGCTGGCAACACCCGAAAGAAGGCCTGGTGCGTCCAGACCTGTTCATCCCATTCGCCGAGCATTCCGGATTGATCGTGCCGATGACCCGCTCGTTGATGCGCCAGACTGCCGCGTTGCTCGCCCCGCATGCGCATGCGTTCCATGAGCGCTTTCATATCGGCATCAACATCACCGCCAGCCACTGCCGTGACCTTGCACTGGTAGACGATTGCCGCGAGTTTCTCGCGGCCTTCCCGCCCGGCAAGGTCGCGCTGGTTCTGGAGCTGACCGAGCGCGAGTTGATCGAACCCAACGCTATCACCCTTCAATTGTTCGAACAGTTACATGCGCTGGGGGTGATGATTGCGATCGATGACTTTGGCACCGGGCATTCAAGCCTGGGGTATTTGCGCCAGTTCAATGTGGACTTTCTGAAAATCGATCAAAGCTTTGTGGCGATGATCGGTGTCGATGCCTTGTCCCGCCATATACTCGACAGCATCATCGAACTCTCGGCCAAGCTGGACCTTGGTATCGTTGCCGAAGGTGTCGAAATCGTCGAGCAGAGTGATTATCTTGCCCGTCATGGGGTGAACTTTCTGCAAGGCTACCTATTTGGACGACCGATGCCGGGTACCGACTTCATTATTGCGTTGAACAGCCATTAATTAGCCACTTTGCGCGCTCCATGGACATCCTCAACAAAAGGATCCACGCCGCAAATTGCATCAAACAGCAACGTGCGTTACATCATGAAAAAGACGTGATTTACTCTGAGCGAATTAACTACTACAATTTTTCTTGCCTGCGCAAGATTGACAGGTGAGCCATTAACACCGAGTCGCTACAAGGCTCTTGGCTTATAGCTTTGTTGGCGGTTGGTATCAGCCAAACACACTATTGGAGTAAAGATATTGTCCAGACTCGCTGAATTTCGTGCCGCTGAAAAGGCCCTTCAAGAACAGCTCGCGCAGCTGGAATCGCTGAAGAACGACGCCGGGCTCAAGAAAGAAATCGAATTCGAAGAAAAGCTCCAGGGGCTGATGAAAACCTACGGCAAGAGCCTGCGCGACATCATCGCCATTCTCGACCCGAACCCAAAATCCAGCCTGCATCAGGCCGCCGCACCGAAAACCCGCCGCGCCCGTGTGGTCAAGGTTTATCAAAACCCGCACACCGGTGAACTGATTGAAACCAAGGGCGGCAATCACCGCGGCCTGAAAGCCTGGAAGGAACAATATGGTGCGAGCACCGTTGACTCCTGGCTGCGCGCTTAAGCTTTCCTGCGCCCCTCCAAAAGCCCTGCCTGTGCAGGGCTTTTTTATGCTCACCGATACTTAATGCAACGATGATCGTCGATCTAGTTGGAAACGCCGGCCAAATACCATAGGCATCCGGTATAACTTTCTGCTTAATCCCTTTGGGCATTAAACAATGCCCCTCGGCACGGCCAGCGTGCAGACATCGCGCATTACTAAAGTCTCAAACTGTTTCGCGCATCGCGTATTTCATCCTGACTTGCGGCATAAGCCTCGGCTTGCCCTGCGTAGGAAAAAACATAGGCCTTATCAGCATCTAGCGCTGCGACTAATGTTTGCGACAACACATGTCGTCCATTCTGGGTGACCGTGCAGGTGGTTTCCAGCGCTTGCAGCCTGCTCAATGTAGCGGGATGAATTTTGTTGCATACACTTTGATAACCGCCCCGAAAAAAATCCTTTTGCACAGACTTGCGCATTTCCAGCAGCACGCCTTGCAAATTGACTTCATGCCCCGGCTCAACCTGGCTCATGGTCAACTCCATGACCAGGACCGGATCACCGTTTGCATCGTTTTTCACCGCCCGCTGCCTTGAAACCCTGGGCGGTGTTTGAGTTGTCGCCTCCTCTTGTGGCAACACTTGCACTGCCCAGCCGCTGGGCCAGGTAATCTCGGGGAGCACAGTCTCGGCGCGGGCAACAGCCGAAAACAGGCAGGTCAAAACAAGCAGGTAGCGATACGGTCGAAACATTGCACTCAACACTGACGGGGCGAACGTTAAAGTCTGAGCCCCGCCACGCCGCCAGGCAATAGCTGAAGGTTTTGCTTTGGCGCAATACGCCGCCTGCGTATTATTGGCGTACTGCAAGCAAGTCCCATCAACGGCAAGCCAAGTGACAGCTCTTGTCTTGAGCGCCGTTTGCCCCACTTTTTTCCGGAGGGCCCATGAGCCTGCACGAACTGAACTCCTTCCCCGGCGTTACCGCCCAACCTGACGCCGCCACGCAGCAATTTGTCTTCAACCACACCATGTTGCGGGTCAAGGACATCAGCAAATCCCTGGACTTCTACACACGCATCCTCGGCTTTACGCTGGTGGAAAAACGCGACTTCCCTGAAGCCGAGTTCAGCCTGTACTTCCTGGCGCTGGTCGATAAGAACCAGATCCCGGCCGACGCGGCTGCACGCACCCAGTGGATGAAATCGATTCCCGGCATTCTTGAGCTGACTCACAATCACGGCACCGAGAACGATGCGGATTTCGCCTACCACAATGGCAACACCGAGCCTCGCGGTTTCGGCCACATCTGCATTTCGGTGCCAGACATTCGCGCTGCTTGCGAGCGCTTTGAAGCACTGGGCTGTGATTTCCAGAAACGCCTGAACGATGGCCGCATGAAGAGCCTGGCGTTCATCAAGGACCCGGACGCTTACTGGGTTGAGATCATTCAGCCAGCCCCGTTGTAAAGCTCACCGAAAATCCAATGTGGGAGCAAGCTTGCTCGCTCCCACAAAGATCAATCCATCATCTGGATTGTGTGAGACACAAAAAAACCCCATGATCGCTCATGGGGTTTTGTGTTTTCAGCGTTGACGTTTACACCGGCGCAGACGTGCGAATCAGGTGATCGAAGGCGCTCAGCGATGCCTTGGCACCCTCGCCGACCGCAATCACGATCTGCTTGTACGGCACGGTCGTTACATCGCCGGCGGCGAACACACCCGGTATCGAGGTCTCACCACGGTTATCGACGATGATCTCGCCGCGCGGCGACAGCTCGACGGTGCCCTTGAGCCAATCGGTGTTCGGCAACAAACCGATCTGCACGAAGATCCCTTCCAGCTCGACGCTCAATACTTCGCCTGACTGACGATCCTTGTAACGCAAGCCGTTGACCTTCTGACCGTCACCGGTCACTTCAGTGGTTTGCGCACTGGTGATCACTGTCACGTTCGGCAGGCTGTGCAACTTGCGCTGCAACACCGCATCGGCACGCAACTGCACATCGAACTCCAGCAGTGTGACATGAGCAACAATACCGGCCAGGTCGATGGCTGCTTCGACACCCGAGTTGCCACCACCAATCACCGCAACGCGCTTGCCTTTGAACAGCGGGCCGTCGCAGTGCGGGCAGTACGCCACGCCCTTGTTGCGATATTGCTGCTCGCCCGGGACGTTCATTTCGCGCCAGCGAGCACCGGTCGCGAGGATCACGGTCCTGGCTTTGAGTGAAGCACCGCTGGCGAACTGGATCTGGTGCAGCTCGCCGTTCTTGCCCGGCAGCAGCTTGTCGGCGCGTTGCAGGTTCATGATGTCGACGTCGTATTGCTTGACGTGTTCTTCCAGCGCAACGGCGAGCTTCGGCCCTTCCGTCTCCTGTACCGAGATGAAGTTCTCGATCGCCATGGTGTCCAGCACCTGACCACCAAAACGCTCGGCTGCAACGCCGGTACGAATGCCTTTACGGGCGGCGTAGATTGCTGCCGAAGCACCGGCTGGCCCACCACCGACGACCAGCACGTCAAAGGCGTCTTTGGCGCTGATCTTCTCGGCCTGACGCTCGATGGCGCTGGTGTCGATCTTGGCGATGATTTCTTCCAGGCCCATGCGGCCCTGACCGAAATTCACACCGTTCAGGTAAATGCTGGGCACGGCCATGATCTGCCGTTCAGTGACTTCGTCCTGGAACAGCGCGCCGTCGATGGCGACGTGACGGATGTTCGGGTTCAGCACCGCCATCAGGTTCAGCGCCTGGACCACGTCCGGGCAGTTCTGGCACGACAGCGAGAAATAGGTCTCGAAGTTGAACTCGCCTTTGAGCGAGCGGATCTGTTCGATCACCTCACTACTGGCCTTCGAAGGGTGACCGCCGACTTGCAGCAAGGCCAGCACCAGCGAAGTGAATTCGTGGCCCATGGGGATACCGGCGAAACGCAGGTTGATATCACTTCCCGGGCGGTTCAACGAGAACGATGGCTTGCGCGCATCGGTGCCGTTGTCGAGCAAGGTAATTTGTTGGGAAAGACTGGCAACGTCTTTCAGTAACGCGAGCATTTCCTGGGATTTCGCACCGTCGTCGAGGGAGGCGACGATCTCGATCGGCTGGGTGACCCGTTCCAGGTATGACTTCAACTGAGCTTTAAGATTGGCGTCCAACATACGGGCGATTTCCATTTTGTATACGGTAGAAAAAACAACGCCCGGGCAGATTCGCCCAGGCGTTTTTTGGGGCGATGCGGTTTACGTGCTTAAGAGCTCATCGCCCTCAATCGACTCACAGACTCAGATCTTGCCGACCAGGTCCAGGGACGGAGCCAGGGTGGCCTCGCCTTCTTTCCACTTGGCTGGGCAGACTTCGCCAGGATGAGCGGCAACGTATTGGGCAGCCTTGATTTTGCGCAGCAGCTCGGAAGCGTCACGGCCAACGCCACCGTCGTTCAGTTCGACGATTTTGATCTGGCCTTCAGGGTTGATCACGAAGGTGCCACGGTCGGCCAGGCCGACTTCTTCGATCAGCACGTCGAAGTTGCGGGAGATCACGTGGGTCGGATCGCCAATCATGGTGTACTTGATTTTTTCGATCGCAGGCGAAGTGTTGTGCCATGCGGCGTGGGCAAAGTGGGTGTCGGTCGACACGCTGTAGATTTCTACGCCAAGCTTCTGGAATGCATCGTAGTTGTCAGCCAGGTCTTCCAGCTCGGTAGGGCAAACGAAGGTGAAGTCAGCCGGGTAGAAGAACACGACGGACCATTTGCCTTTCAGATCGGCGTCCGACACTTCGACGAATGCGCCGTTTTTGAATGCGGTAGCTTTGAACGGTTTTACGTGGCTGTTGATGATAGGCATCGTTGACTCTCCGTCAGGGGTTGAGAAGTTGATGGAGTGAATCCTACCTACTCGACCGACGGATGGCTCATTGGCAAACCTGATGCTGCTCATTGGTTTTCGCTATTAGCCTGCACTATCAATAGAAGAAAACCATATCTATTCGCCAACAGCCTTTTCAGCGATCCAGAGCCCAAGTCGCATTGTGGGAGCAGCCGGGCGGCGTTCCCACATTTGGTCTCAGGTGCTCAATAATTCCGCATGCCCCATACGAATGTGTAGCCAGACGCAGCTTCAGAGGCACGGAAGGACGATTAGCCCGCTACCGGCGTGCGCATGGTGACGAACTCTTCGGCAGCGGTAGGATGCACGCCGATGGTTTCGTCGAAATCGCGTTTGGTAGCGCCAGCCTTCAAGGCAATTGCCAGGCCCTGGACGATTTCACCCGCTTCCGGGCCGACCATGTGGCAACCCAGAACCTTGTCAGTCTTGGCATCTACCACCAATTTCATCAACGTGCGCTCCTGGCACTCGGTCATGGTCAGTTTCATCGGCCGGAAACGGCTTTCGAAAATCTGCACCTCATGACCTTCTTCCCTGGCCTGCTCTTCACTCAGGCCAACCGTGCCAATGTTCGGCAAGCTGAATACGGCCGTGGGAATCATCTTGTAGTCGACCAGACGATACTGCTCGGGCTTGAACAGCCGACGCGCCACTGCCATGCCTTCAGCCAGGGCTACCGGCGTCAGTTGCACGCGACCGATCACATCGCCAATCGCCAGGATGGATGGCTCAGCGGTTTGATACTGCTCGTCGACTTCGACAAAGCCCTTCTTGTCGAGCGTGACCTTGGTGTTCTCCAACCCCAGGTTGTCGACCATCGGACGACGCCCCGTCGCATAGAACACGCAATCCGCCTGCAGCTCGCGACCATCCTTGAGGGTCACGTTCAAACTGCCGTCGGCCTGTTTTTCGATGCGTTCGATGTCGGCATTGAATTGCAGATTCATCCCGCGCTTGGTCAGTTCCTCCTGCAAATGCTTGCGCACCGAGCCGTCGAAGCCACGCAGGAACAGCTCACCGCGATACAGCAAGGTGGTTTCGGCGCCCAGCCCGTGGAAAATCCCGGCGAACTCTACGGCGATATAGCCACCACCGACCACCAGAACGCGCTTGGGCAGCTCTTTGAGGAAAAACGCCTGGTTTGAGCTGATGGCGTGCTCGTGCCCCGGAATCTCGGGGATCTGCGGCCAGCCGCCGGTGGCAATCAGAATATGCTTGGCGGTATGCCGCTCGCCCTTGATCTCGACCTCATGCGGGCCAACGATTTTGGCGTGACCTTCATGCAAGGTTACGCCACTGCCCACCAACAGATTGCGGTAGATACCGTTCAGCCGATTGATCTCGCGATCCTTGTTGGCGATCAGCGTTGCCCAATCGAAATTCGCTTCGCCCAACGACCAGCCAAAGCCCTGCGACTGCTCGAAGTCTTCGGCAAAATGCGCCCCGTAAACCAACAACTTCTTCGGCACGCAGCCAACGTTGACGCAGGTCCCGCCCAGATAGCGGCTCTCGGCCACTGCCACTTTCGCGCCAAAACCTGCAGCGAAGCGCGCTGCTCGTACACCGCCGGAACCGGCGCCAATCACATAAAGGTCAAAATCGTAGGCCATTTTCAATCTCCTCGGCAGGCCACAAGCATACTCGCTGCAGCTTTCTCGGTCAGCGCTGCGATTGACATGGGGCCGAAAAACGAAAAAGCCACCCGAAGGTGGCTTTCCAGAACAAAACAGCGAAGCGCTTTTAGTAAGCCTTGCCCGTCTTGTAGAAGTGTTCGAAGCAGAAGTTGGTCGCTTCGATGTAGCCTTCAGCGCCACCGCAGTCGAAACGCGTGCCTTTGAACTTGTAGGCAATCACGCAACCGTCTTGCGCCTGCTTCATCAGGGCGTCGGTGATCTGGATCTCGCCGCCTTTGCCTGGCTCGGTTTCTTCGATCAGCTTGAAGATGTCCGGGGTCAGGATGTAACGACCGATGATTGCCAGGTTGGATGGAGCATCTTCCGGCTTTGGCTTCTCGACCATGTTGCGGACGCGGTACAGGTCGTCACCGATCAAATCGCCAGCGATCACGCCGTATTTGTTGGTTTCCTGCGGGTCGACTTCCTGGATCGCGACGATGGTGCAACGGTACTGTTTGTACAGTTTGACCATCTGGGTCAGTACGCCGTCGCCTTCCAGGTTGACGCACAAGTCGTCCGCCAGCACGACCGCGAACGGTTCGTCACCGATCAATGGACGGCCGGTCAGAATTGCGTGACCCAGGCCTTTCATTTCGGTTTGACGGGTGTAGGAGAACGAGCACTCGTCGAGCAGCTTGCGGATGCCGACCAGGTACTTCTCTTTGTCAGTACCCTTGATCTGGTTTTCCAGCTCGTAGCTGATGTCGAAGTGGTCTTCCAGGGCGCGTTTGCCACGACCGGTCACGATGGAGATTTCTGTCAAACCAGCGTCCAGTGCTTCTTCAACGCCGTACTGGATCAGTGGCTTGTTCACCACCGGCAGCATTTCTTTAGGCATGGCTTTAGTCGCTGGCAGGAAGCGAGTACCGTAACCGGCTGCTGGGAACAAGCATTTCTTGATCATAAAAGTCCTTAAAAGGGCTGTGTGTACGAGTTTCGGCGCAGTCTAATCAGCCGGCGAGCACCTTACAATGCCCCGCACTGGCTAACCGATGCCATCATAGAGAAATATTCCGGCGGATAGTTCCGCGACGACGCAGATTAGCTTCCAAACCAAGACGTACGGAACAACGCAAAGTCTTCACTTTAGACCAGTGAACGCACCGGGGTACTTTTCCAGTTATCATGACGCGATTGAACCAGCCAACGAGGCAGATAGATGTCGGCAGCAAAAAGCGTAAACGGTTACCTGATCAATCAGGCCAAAGATGGCCAATGGTGGGTCGACAGCGTCAGCGGCGAAAATATCGCCGGGCCTTTCCCCACGCAAGCGTTGGCGATTGAAGTCGCCTCGGTGTTTCAAGACACCCCGCCTGCACCCAAGCGGCGCGGTGCCAAGCCTGAGTAACACCGCTGCTCGAAAGAGCCCTGCCAAGGTGCAGGGCTTTTTTGTGATTGTCTGTACCGAAATAGTTGTTCGCTATAGCATCTCGCTGCAGGGCGACTTACGCCCTTACACACTGTTCACTCGATGACGACCCTTACATGAAAAAATATCTGGCTCTGATTGCGGTGTTGGCCTTGAGCGGTTGCGCGACTGCCTCCAAAACCTATCTGAACAATGGCGAGCAAGGCCTGTCGATCGACTGCTCGGGTGAAGCCAACTCCTGGGCCAAATGTTATCAAATGGCTGACGATTCCTGCGCTGGAACCGGCTATCGGATCATTGGCACCGATGGCACGCCAGCCACCAAGGAAAGCGACAAGACCCTGGGCGTCGATGTTGGCAACTACAAGAGCCGCAGCGTCGTAGTGGTGTGCAAGTAACCGGCAGACGCTATGGCCGCTACATGTGAATTTCGGCGAATTTGATCCCGAGTCCGCGTACTGTCTCGATCAAATCATCCAGCCGAGCGAATGATTCGACCTCGTCGTTGTCATCCACCAGGAAATAGCTGCGCCCTGCACTTTTCTTGAAAAACACAATCCATTCCCCGGAGTTTGCCGGGTTTTGAATCACATGCGTCGCAGAGATGAGCCCCTCTGCATGCCGCTCTCTTACTTGCTCTCGCTTCATTGACCACTCCAGAAATGACAGTGCCGCCCAAGCCCGAGGCTGGACGGCACTCCTGCTGATTGACGACAGTTTATCGGACGWTATGGTCAATCAGCCAATTTCAAATTCAGCGAGCGAGGGGGAAACGCCAAAAAACTATGTTCCAGAAATGCATTGGTTGGCCGCATCCTGCACATCTCCAGGCCGAATTGGCACATTGGACATGCTTTCGTGGAGCTTGATGCTACTTCCGCCGGATCGCTCTTCGATGTCAAACACCGCAGACGGACTCGCAGACAACTTTCCTGCAACAATGACCCGCACGCCGTCCTTGTTGTAGCGCTCCATTTGCACAGCCCCTCGGGTACTGGCCAAATGTTTGGCCACGCAGTCGGCGTACGCTTGAGGTTTTTTCCCCGAGATCACATTCATGGTCGGCAGCGTCTGACTAATGTCCGAGACCGTCGCGCAACCACTCATCGCCAACACCAGTACCAACACACCCCGTTTCATACGAATCCTCCCTTAAAGACCCTCCGACAGCGCAAATACTGTTTTTCTCCGGAGACCGCTGCTTTATCACCCATAAAAACCCGAATAGCTGTTTTTAATTGTCAAAGCGACTCGCGGTAGCCCAATAATAAACCGTTCGGGCTGATAAACTGCGCCATCGCCCATGCTATCGTTTTGATTTTGTAGAAAAAGCCCTTCTGGAGGCGCCCCCATGAAATTTATCCACCAGCGCGAGCACCTCAATGAAGATGACATCGTCGTCATTCAATGCTCCCAAATGTGCAACATCCGCTTGATGAACGACGCCAATTTTCGCAGCTTCAAGAACGGCGGCCGCCACACCTACCACGGCGGCGCGTTTGACACCTTCCCTGCGAAAATCACCGCGCCAAGCACCGGTTTCTGGAACATCACCATCGACACGGTCAACCGCCGGCCGATCAGCGTGACCCGCAAACCGACCCTGACCCACTCGATCAAAATCATCCGCCGGTCCAGCTCGAAACTCAGCTGAGACCTCGGCCCGCACTGCGACAGACAGGTACGACCGTGGCCCAAACGACTAAATACGTCATCAAATACAAGCTCAACGAAGAACGCCGCTTCGAGTTCGCCCAGCTTGAAACCGGCACCGAAGAAGAGGCCAGAGCCGCACTTGAAGCGATTCACGGCGAATTGTCCGGGATCAGCGATATAAAGGTCAGCAAAGCGCTGTAACCCCTGGCACAACCACTCCGGAGTTCGACCGCAAGCACCGGAGTGTCGCCCGCCTTCGTACTCCCCAGACTGGCACACCTCAACCTTGGTTCAGGAGCCGGACATGTCCATTTCTTTTCCGCACAACACCTCAGTAGCGCGTTATATCGACGGTGTCCGTGCAATGGGCGAACAGCCTTTGATCTCGCGTATCAACGCACTGGATTGGCCTCCCCTGGAGCAAGACCTCGACCGGGACGGCTGCGCGACAATCAAAGGACTGCTCAGCCCCGAGCAATGTGCAGACCTCAGCGCGCTCTACGCCCAGCCTGCGCTTTTCCGCTCGCACGTGATAATGGCCCGACATGGTTTCGGGCGCGGCGAGTACAAATATTTCAGTTACCCGCTGCCGGCTATCGTTGCTTGCCTGCGCAGCACGCTCTACTCGAGGCTTGTCCCGCAGGCCAATCGCTGGAATGAACGGATGGGCTTGCCCGGCCGCTTTCCCTCGGAGCACGCAGCCTTCCTGCAACGTTGTCATGACGCGGGACAGGAGCGCCCTACGCCACTGTTGCTGCAATATGGTCCGCAGGACTACAACTGTTTACATCAGGATCTGTATGGCGAGCACGTGTTCCCACTGCAAGTGGCGATTCTGCTGTCCGCTCCCGGCGAAGACTTTACCGGTGGCGAGTTCGTGCTCACCGAGCAGCGCCCACGGATGCAATCACGGCCCATGGTGATGAGACTCGAAAAAGGCGATGCGCTGATTTTTGCCGTGCATCAGCGCCCGGTCAAAGGTGTTCGCGGCGATTACCGGGTGAACCTGCGCCACGGTGTCAGTCGCCTGCACAGCGGCAAACGGCATACCCTTGGAGTGATCTTTCACGATGCGCAGTAAAGCGATGCCTCCCACCACCTTCGAGCTGTTTGCCGATGAAGACCGGCAACCGGCCAGGACCGAGCAAATCGGCGAACAGTCTTTCGTACTCCGGGGTTTTGCCCTGCCCTGGGTGGAGCAATTGCTGCCGCTGCTGGAGAAGATTCTACGGGTCGCACCGTTTCGGCAGATGGTCACCCCTGGCGGTTTCACCATGTCGGTCGGCTTGAGCAGTTGTGGCACGCTGGGCTGGACCACCGATCGCAGTGGCTATCGCTACACTCGCATCGATCCCGTCAGCGGCCAGCCCTGGCCGGCGATGCCCGAGGTCTTTCGGGAAATGGCACAGGCTGCCGCACGAGAAGCCGGTTTCCATCACTTTGAGCCCGATGCCTGCCTGATCAACCGATACCTGCCGGGCGCCAGGATGTCGTTGCATCAGGACAAGGATGAACGGTCCTACGATCCGCCGATTGTTTCGGTGTCCCTCGGTCTGCCGGCGATGTTCCTGTTCGGCGGCTTCAAGCGCAGCGACACGAGCCTGCGAGTGCCGCTGTTTCACGGTGACATCGTGGTCTGGGGCGGCGTGGATCGCTTGCGTTATCACGGCGTGCTGCCACTCAAGGACGGTCATCACCCGCAACTGGGCGGACAGCGGATCAACTTCACGTTCCGCACCGCGGGATGAAATCCAGAGTTTGACCGCAAGCGCCGGAGTGTCCTCAGCGTCCACACTCGCTAGGCTGAACTGAACCTTCTATCGGTAACGTCCCATGACCACTGCCAAACCCATCACAGAGCAAGATCCCCGTTGGTCCGCGGTGCTGGCGCGCGACCCACGCGCTGACGGTCAGTTCGTCTACGCGGTGAAAACCACCGGGATCTACTGCCGCCCCAGCAGCCTGGCGCGATTGCCGAAACCGGAAAACGTCGAGTTTTTCGACACCGAGGAACAGGCTCAGGCGGCCGGTTATCGCCCGAGCAAACGCGCGGCAACAGACCAGACTCATCTCGCCGCGCAGCACGCCACACTGGTCGCTGCAGCCTGTCGGCAGATCGAGGCTGCCGAGACATTGCCCAGCTTGAACGAACTGGCAGAGACCGCACGAATGAGCGCTTTCCACTTTCACCGGGTGTTCAAAGCTGTTACGGGCCTGACGCCCAAGGGCTATGCCACTGCACAACGTTCACGCAGGGTTCGTGAACGCCTGGAAATCGCCGGTTCGGTGACCGACGCGCTGTATGAGGCAGGCTTCAATTCCAACAGTCGCTTTTACGAGTCCGCCGATCATCTGCTCGGCATGAAGCCCAGCGACTACCGCGCCGCCGGCCAGAACACCGACATCCACTTTGCCGTTGGCCAGTGCTCATTAGGGGCGATCCTGGTGGCGCAAAGCCAACGCGGGGTGTGCGCGATCCTCTTGGGGGATGATCCCCATGCGCTGGTCTGCGACCTGCAAGACCGGTTCCGCCAGGCCAACCTGATTGGCGCCGACCATGACTTCGAACAACTGATTGCCAAGGTGGTGGGTTTCATCGAAGCCCCGGCGCTTGGCCTGGACCTGCCGCTGGATGTGCGCGGCACGGCGTTTCAGGAGCGGGTGTGGATGGCGCTGCGCGATATCCCGGCGGGCAGCACCGCCAGCTACGCCGAAATTGCCCAGCGCATTGGCGCGCCAAAAGCCTTCCGTGCCGTGGCCCAGGCTTGCGGTGCCAACAACCTCGCGGTGGCCATTCCCTGCCATCGGGTGGTGCGTAGCGATGGCGATCTTTCGGGCTACCGCTGGGGGGTGGAGCGCAAGCGTCAACTGCTTGCGCGTGAAACTAAATCTCAGAAAATGCCGATATACACGGCCACTGACTCAGGGCCGGTATAAGCCTCAAAGTCGGTGGCAAATCGGCGTTTGACCTGCGGGTTGGCCTCAAAATACGCCCAGACCCTGCCCCACGCCTCGATCACACTGCCGGGCATCGCCCCCTTCGCCTCGAATACCAGGTACTGGCCGCCCTGCACCTCGATGGTTTCATAACCGGGAGCAGCTTCATTGACCGCCACCCCGGCTGTCACGTCGAAAGCCCCGGATGCATCGGACTCATAGTGGGAGTAAACCCCGTAAGCCGGTGAGTCCGGTTGCTTATTGGCAATCTTGTCAAACAGCCCTTCGGCAAAAAATCGCTGCCACATCGGGCCGATTCTGGCGGTAGCTGCCTGCTGCTCAGCGCTGTTGAACGTACGTACACGCAATCCCGATACGCGGAACGGTGAAACCTCAAGTTGCTTCAAATCCATGGAACAGCTCCTCCGTTGTTAACGATTAACATCCACTACAAGCGGCCACAATGCATTGGCCCGAGCGTTGGCACAACCGGAGGCTACGCTTTATTGCACTCGGCATCTGCGCCTAATGGCCACTGGTCTTTTGACACTGATTCCTGCTACATAACTGACTCTTGTCATGAGGAGGACGTTGCGATGAACCAGTGGCCTGACACCCGTATTCTTGATCTGTTCGGCATTGAATTACCGATCATCCAGGCCCCCATGGCCGGCGCCACCGGATCAGCCATGGTCATCGCAGCCAGTAATGCCGGTGCCCTGGGCTCAATGCCCGCCGCCCTGCTCAGCATCGAACAATTGCGCGAAGAGCTGAAAGTCATCCAGCAACACAGCCAGCGCCCCTTCAATGTGAACTTCTTCTGCCATCAACCACCGGTCGCCGACGAGCAACGCGCTCAGCAATGGAAAAACCTGCTGGAGCCCTACTACCACGAGTTGGGCGCTGACTTCGACGCACCGACCCCGGTTTCCAATCGTGCACCGTTCGACGCCGCCGCCTGCGCGGTGGTCGAAGAGTTCCGTCCGCAGGTGGTGAGTTTTCACTTCGGCCTACCGGAAAAGTCCCTGCTCGATCGGGTCAAGGCTACAGGCGCAAAAGTCCTGTCTTCGGCGACCACGGTCGATGAGGCGATCTGGCTGGAACAGCATGGCTGCGACGCGATCATCGCCATGGGCTACGAGGCTGGAGGCCATCGCGGGATGTTTCTCAGCGATGACCTGAACAGTCAGGTCGGCACCTTTGCCCTGGTGCCACAGATCGTCGATGCCGTCAGCGTACCGGTGATCGCCGCCGGCGGGATCGGCGATGCGCGCGGGATTGTCGCTGCCTTCGCCCTGGGTGCGTCGGCAGTGCAACTGGGCACCGCCTACCTGTTTACCCCGGAGGCCAAGGTCAGCGCCTCCCATCACCGGGCCTTGCGCAGCGCCAAGGAAAGCGAGACGGCGCTGACCAACATTTTCACCGGGCGGGCTGCGCGAGGCATTCTCAATCGGGTCATGCGCGAACTCGGCCCGATCAGCCCGCAAGCACCGGCCTTCCCGCTGGCCGGCGGCGCGCTGATGCCGCTACGCGCCAAGGACGAGGCGGACTTCAGCAACCTCTGGGCCGGACAAGCACTGCGGCTTGGGATTGAATTACCGACCGCTGAGTTGACTAGGCGTCTGGCGGACGAGGCGCTGGCCAAATTGACTCGCCTCTAATCCCCGTTTGATCGTTCACATACTTTGCGTGGTAACGATCCCCCCGTAGCAACTGCCGAGCCCGCGAGGCTGCGTTCGAGGACGAAGTCCTCGCAAATCCTGCAAACGTGGTTTGCCTGGAAGAACGCGCGGCCTGATTCAACGACTGCTTCGCAGCCGAACGCAGCCTCGCGGGCTCGGCAGCTGCTACGAGGTACGAGGTACGAGGTACGGGTTACGGGTTACGGGTTACGGGTTACGGGTTACGGGTTACGGGTTACGGGTTACGGGTTACGGGGCAAGTGTCGGCTCATTGCGTGGTATTTGATACGTTCCGTTTGTCGGAAATTCGCTATATATTCACCTATATAGCGTTTCATCCTTTCGCACCGGTGCAGTCCACCCCCCAATAAAAACTGCCCACTGCACCTGCCAACCTCGGAGCCGCTTCATGACTATTCGTGCCTCACGTTTTGCCCCTACTTGCCTGGCATCCTTGCTCGCCGTGTTCGCGTTTGGCTCAGCCCAGGCCGATGAAGTCCAGGTCGCGGTCGCGGCCAATTTCACCGCACCGATCCAGGCGATTGCCGCCGACTTCGAAAAAGACACCGGGCACAAACTGGTCGCCGCCTATGGCGCCACGGGCCAGTTCTACACCCAGATCAAAAACGGCGCGCCGTTCGAAGTGCTCCTGTCGGCTGACGACAGCACCCCGCAAAAACTCGAGAGCGAAGGCGACACGGTCAAAGGTTCGCGTTTCACCTACGCCATCGGCACCCTGGCACTGTGGTCGGCCAAGGACGGTTACGTTGACGCCAAAGGCAAAGTGCTCAGCGACAACACCTATCAGCACCTGTCGATCGCCAACCCGAAAGCCGCCCCTTACGGTCTCGCGGCCACCCAGGTATTGGCTAAACTGGGCCTGACCGACAAGGTCAAGGGCAAGGTCGTCGAAGGCCAGAACATCACCCAGGCCTACCAGTTCGTCTCCACCGGCAATGCGGAAATAGGCTTCGTCGCCTTGTCGCAGATCTATAAAGACGGCAAAGTCACCGGCGGTTCGGCGTGGATCGTTCCAGCCGACATGCACGACCCGATCAAACAAGACGCAGTGATCCTCAACAAAGGCAAAGACAACCCGGCCGCCAAGGCGCTGGTTGCTTACCTCAAAGGGCCTAAAGCCGCTGCCGTCATCAAGTCCTACGGTTATCAACTCTAAATGACGCTATCGAGTGCCGATATTTCCGCCATCTGGCTGACCCTCAAGCTGGCCTCCCTGACGACGGCCATCCTGCTGGTCATCGGCACTCCGATTGCGTTGTGGCTGTCGCGCACCCGTTCCTGGTTGCGCGGGCCCATCGGCGCCATTGTCGCCCTGCCCCTGGTGCTGCCGCCGACGGTGATCGGCTTCTATTTGCTGCTGACCCTCGGTCCTAACGGGGTCATCGGCCAGTTCACCCAGGCACTGGGGCTGGGCACGCTGACGTTCAGTTTTGCAGGGCTGGTGATCGGTTCGGTTATCTACTCCATGCCCTTTGTCGTCCAGCCACTGCAGAACGCCTTCTCGGCGATTGGTCCGCGCCCGCTGGAGGTGGCCGCCACCTTGCGCGCCAACCCTTGGGACACTTTTTTCAACGTGATCTTGCCGCTGGCCAGGCCAGGCTTTATCACTGCGGCCATTCTCGGCTTCGCCCACACTGTGGGTGAGTTCGGCGTAGTACTGATGATCGGCGGCAATATCCCGGACAGAACCCGCGTGGTGTCAGTGCAGATCTACGATCATGTCGAAGCCATGGAATATGCCCAGGCCCATTGGCTGGCCGGGGCGATGCTGGTGTTCTCGTTTTTGGTATTGCTGGCGCTGTACTCCAGCCGCAAAACCAAAGCTGGCTGGAGCTGATCGATGACCTCAACGATTCACGCTCGGCTGAAACTGAGCTACCCGGATTTTTCCCTGGACGTCGACCTGCACCTGCCCGGTCGCGGCGTCACGGCGCTGTACGGTCATTCCGGCTCGGGTAAGACCACCTGCCTGCGCTGCATCGCCGGCCTGGAAAAGGCCGAGCAAGGCTTTATCCAGATCAATGACGAAATCTGGCAGGACAGCAGCAAGAAACTCTTTGTCGCCCCGCACAAACGGGCGTTGGGTTATGTGTTTCAGGAGGCCAGCCTGTTTCCCCATCTGTCGGTGCAGGCCAACCTGGAATTTGGCCTGCGGCGCATTCCACGCCAGCAACGCCGGGTCGACATGGCCCACGCCACCGAACTGCTGGGAATCAGCCACTTGCTCGACCGTCATCCACAACACCTCTCGGGCGGCGAGCGCCAACGGGTCGGTATTGCCCGGGCGTTGCTCACCAGCCCGAAACTGCTGTTGATGGACGAGCCACTGGCAGCGCTGGACTCACAGCGCAAAAGTGAAATCCTGCCGTACCTCGAACGGCTCCACGACGAACTGGAAATTCCGGTGCTGTACGTCAGTCACTCGCAGGATGAGGTCGCGCGACTGGCCGACCACATTGTCCTGCTCAGCTACGGCAAAGCCCTGGCCAGCGGGCCCATCGGCGAAACGCTTGCGCGGCTCGACCTGCCGCTGGCCTTGGGCGACGATGCTGGCGTGGTGATCAAGGGTCAGGTGACGGACTACGACGCCCATTATCAACTGCTGACCCTGCAACTGCCCCGCAGCCAATTGAACGTGCGGGTCGCGCATTCGCCTTTGGCCGTGGGCAAATTGTTGCGCGTCAAAGTCCAGGCCCGCGATGTCAGCCTGAGTCTTCAGGGCGGTGAACTCAGCAGCATCCTCAACCGCTTGCCAGTGACGGTCACCAGCGAAATTTCCGCGGACAACGCCGCCCATGTGCTGGTGCGCCTGGACGCTGCCGGAACACCGTTGCTGGCGCGCATCACCCGCTACTCCCGCGATCACTTGCAACTGCACCCCGGCCAGCAGTTGTGGGCGCAAATCAAGGCGGTGGCGGTCCTCGCGTAAGTCGACAAACAGCACAGACCGTTTTTGCAGCTTTTCAACTTGCTTCTATAGTTGATGTGTACACAACTGGAGCGTCGGTGACGCCATGGAAGACATATTCGTTGTGAAACGTTGCAACAAGAGCACCGTTGAGGGTCGCCGTGCGGGTGAAGTGTCTGGTCAGCAGCCGATTACGGCGGTCTGGTTCCGGATCGCCGATACACGCACGGGCGGCGGTTTTATCGGTGACGGTTATGAGCGTATGGAAGATGCCATGAAGGAGTGCCGACGGCTCAATGCCGCCAGCTCGCGGGTCTCGCGCAAAGTCTGAAACGCAGGCTGCATGCGGCTCCGCCGCCATTGGCATTGCGGGTCTATACTGATTCCAGCTGAAGGATCGGCGACCCCATCGGCAAACGCTCGCGCCCGGCGAGCGTTTTGTTGCTCGATCAAAAGCTTCTCTGATACGGAGGTGTTTCTCATGTCCGAAAAAGAGTCCATCACTACCTTGCTGACCCTGCTCGACTCACGTCAGGCGCGCCTGGCGGCTGCCTGCAAGGAAATCGCCGACTGGGTCGATATCCATGGCGGCCACCCCACCGCGATGAAAATTCGCGACCGTCTGCAAGACATCGAGAAAGATGCCCCGCTGATTCAGAACGCGCTGACATCACTCAAACCTGTCGACCGGCCACTGCCTCGATTCCGCTAAGCAAGTCCCGGCTCATACGCTGAAGCCGGGACTCGCCAGGGATCGGCAGCACGCCGACACGCTGTTTTTCAGAGTTGATCCCGAGCGATACCGCTGCGAATACGCAGGATATCGGCGAGCACTGCCAAGGCGATTTCCGCGGGTGTCTTGCTGCCCAGATTAAGCCCGATCGGCGCGTGAATACGCGCCAGTTCAGCTTCGCCCAAACCACCGATACGCCGTAAGCGCTCAAAGCGCTTTTGCGAGGTTTGCATCGAGCCCATCACACCGATGTAAAACGCCTCGGTGCGCACCGCTTCCATCATGGCCAGGTCGTCGATGCGCGGATCGTGGGTCAGCGCCACCACGGCGGTATCGCTGTGACAGCCGCCATCGGCAATGAACATCGACGGCAACTGGCGACGAATCTCCACGTTCTCAAGGACCACCCCTTCGAGGACCTCATCACGCGGATCACACAGAATCACCTCGAAACCCAGCCCCACCGCAAACTCGGCACACGCCTGGGCCACGCTGGAATAACCGGCGAGCAACAAGCGTTGGGCCGCACCGACGCGCACACGCACCCGGTCGATTTCCCGTTCGATACGCGGCCCGTGTTCACGGTCAACCAGTAGACTGCGTGCGCCGCTGGCCAGATTCACTTCGCGAATCAAACGACGCTGCCCGAGCAACGCGGACTCCAGTTCGCGCAGATGGGCTTGCACCTCGCACTCAGGCTCAAGCTTTTCCACCAGCACGTCGAGTAACCCGCCGCAGGGCAGTTTTATCGTGGAACGCGGATCATCGCCTTCGCCGTAACGCACCACCGACACGGCGTCGAGAAACGCCCCTTCGGCCATGCGCGCCAGAAAGTCGTCCTCGACGCAGCCGCCCGACAACGAGCCAATCCAGTGCCCGCTGTCGTTGACCGCCAACATCGAGCCCGGCGCACGAGGCGCCGAGCCGTAGGTGCCGAGCACGCTGCAGAGCCATACACGCTGGCCAGCGCTGGACCAGGCCAACGCTCGCCGAACCACTTGCAGGTCAAGATGCTGCATATCAGTGTGCCTTGTGCTCAACGGGAGCATCTGCCTTCAATTGCTCGATCTGGCCGATCAGCAGATCAGCCGGTTGACCGCCCCAAGCCTGACGCAAATAGCTGATCAGGTCCGTCATTTGTTGATTGCTCAACTTGTCGGCGAAACCCGGCATCGGTTGCATGCGCTCGAAGCCGGCAAATTTTTGCTCGCCAATCCCGTCTTCGATCACCCGCAACAGGTTGCGCGGATCTTCCAGGCGCAACGTGGTGTTGCCTTGCATCGCCACCGCGATGTGCGGCTTGCCCTCACCGTTGACACCATGGCAACCGGCGCAAACGTTCAGATAATCCTGACGGCCGCGCCGGGCGCTTTCGGTCATCTTGTCCAGCGGCACTTCGCTCAACACCCGCGCTTGCGGTGGCGAGTCGCCGAGCAGGAAAGTCGCCATGGACGCCAGGTCCGGCTCATTGAGGTTCTGGGTGCTGTTATGAAACACCGGGAACATCTCGTTGAACATCGTACCTTGAGCGCTCATGCCGTGCTTGAGGAAAGAACTCAGGTCCTGATGCGTCCAGCCGCGTGCCGCCAGATCGTTGGCGAGCAAGCTGGGCGCCAGGTAGCCATTGAGCAGGCCGCCGGTCATGCGTTTGTCTTGTTGCATCGCGCCGGGCAAACCACGCGGTGTGTGGCATTCGCCACAGTGGCCGAGCACGTCGACCAGGTACTGGCCGCGTTTCCAGTCTTCACTTTTGCCTTCAGCCGGCGTCAGTTTCACGTCCTTGCCGTAGAGCATGTTCCAGCCCATCAACCCCAGACGAACATTGAACGGAAAACTCAGGCGGGTGACCGGTGCAGCACGGTTGATCGGCGCGACCGTCTCCAGGTACGCGTGAATGGCGTCGGAGTCTTCACGCGGCATCAGGTGATACGAGGTGTACGGCATCGCCGGGTACAGGTTGGCGCCATCACGACGCTTGCCTTCGGTCAGCGCAGCGAAGAATTCGTCGTCGCTGTACTGGCCGATCCCGTGGTCCTTGTCCGGGGTGATATTGGTGCCATAAATGGTGCCGAACGGTGACACGATCGGCAGGCCGCCCGCATAAGGCGCGCCACCGGGCGCGGTGTGGCAAGCCATGCAGTCCGCCGCCCGCGCCAGGTATTCACCGCGCTTGATCTGCTGCTGATCGGCCGCCTGGGCCTGCTGGATCGCCATCAGCGAAACGGCCAGGCCAACCGCCGTGCCAAGGCTGGACAGTAGTCGCTTCATGCTCAACCCTCCTTGACCAGGCCGAGATCGGTCAGCACGTTGCGCGTGGCGCTGTAATAGCGCACGTAGCCGGTGCAGCGACAAATGTGATGGCCGAGGCTGTCTTCGATGACCGCTTCCAGTTGGCTTTTGCTGATCGGCTGACGCTGGAGTTTTTCCACCAGCACGGTCGCGGCGTTGACGAAGCCCGGGGCGCAATAACTGCACTGGAAGGCGAACTCATCGACGAAGCGTTGCTGGATCGGATTCAGTTCGGTGACCTTGCCGCTTTCATCGCGGCGCGCATGGCCTTCGATGGTGCGGACTTTCTTGCCCTCGAAGTAATGCGCGCCGGTGATGCAGGTGCGTACTTCTTCGCTGGTGCCGTCGGGGTTGTCGACAATCACCACGCAGGCGTGGCAAATGCCCTGGCCGCAGCCCAGGCGCGAGCCGGTAAGGTTTCGGTATTCGTGCAGATAGTCAATCATCGGCAGATCATCAGGGACCCCGACGGGACCGACGGATTGACCATTGAGGGTCATTTGAAGCGGACGGTTAGCCATTGAGGGCCTCCTTGATGCGCGCTGGAGTGATAGGCAGGTCACGGACCCGTTTGCCAATTGCATGGGCCACGGCGTTGGCGATGGCGCCCACCACCGGAATCATCACCACTTCGGCGATGCCCTTGGACGGGTCGCTCGGCGACAATGGCGGAAGGATCTCCGAGGTCTGCGTCCAGACCGCGACGTCCTTGGCGCGCGGTAAACGGTAACGGTTGAAGTTCCAGTCACCCTCCCCCGGTCCACCTTCGTACAGCGGCATTTCTTCCAGCAGCGCGTGACCGATGCCCATGGCGATCCCGCCCTCGAGCTGGCCCTTGACCAGCTCCGGCACCAGCACCCGGCCACATTCAAGCCAGGAGTGATGGTTGAGGACTTCCACCTCGCCCGAGCCCTTGTTCACTTTCAGTTCAACCAGCGTCGCCACGGGGCTGTAATAGGTCACCGCCGCGTTGTTCAACTGGGTCGCCGGGTAGGCAATGTTCTGCCGATCCAGCAGGTGGAAACCGGCGCTGTTCATTTGTGCCCTGATCGCATTCGGCGCACCGTCGCCATACTTCACGGCGAGACCGTCGAGCGGCAACCGCTCGCGCACGCCATTGATGCTGTACTCGGCCTCAGCCCAGCTCCAGCGGTTGAAACCGTGCACCGTCGCGCCAGTCACCAGACCACGCTCGTGGGCACGTTTGGCCAGCACCGCAAATGGCAGCGGTTCCATGCCGTTGGCATTCAATTTGCCATCCACCCAATGGGCGTCTTCGCGGCGCAGCACATACGGGTTGGCCTGACCACCGAACGGCCCCTGACGCCAGATTTCGACGGCGGCCGGCCACAGGCCGTGATTGAACAACACACGCGCCGCTTCACGGGTCGCATGGCTGAAGTAATAGGCGGAGTTGGTCGCCGACGACGCCGAGGCGATCTTGCCGACCCAACGCGGGTTGCGCAGCATGGCGTCCTGCTCGGCCTGGCTCATGAGGTACGGGTTGCCGCTGCTGGTCAGTTGCAGCTCTTTCCATTCGGTTTCACCGGTCTTCACTTCACTGGCCGGATTGCCGAGGAAATCGGCGACCACCAAAGCCTGGGAAGTGGACATGCCGGTGCCAATCTCGATGCCGATGTGGCGCAGCGTGATATGCCCGTCAGCGGTGAATTCGATACTGGCCATCGGTGCTTCGGAACCGGTGCCGAAGTCTTTCTGGCAAATGGCGAAGCCGATGCCGTACCAGTTGTCCGGGTCCTTGGCATCCTCTTGTTTTTTCAACGCGTGACGGTTTTTCCAGAGCTCGTTGCCAGCCGCTTTTTCGAGAATTTCATGCAGGCGCAACGCACCGGCCGGCACTGCGCCCTGGGTGTTTTTCATCCCGGACAGCAGCACGTTTTTCTTGCGCAGGTCGATGGCATCAATGCCCAGCCGATCAGCAATTTCGTCCACCATCATTTCGGTGGCGGCCATGCTTTGCAGGGTGCCGTAGCCCCGCATGGAGCCGGCTTCAACACCACGTGAATGGTACGCGGTCACTTGCAGGTCGTTCTGCGGCATGTAGTAAATCGACTGTGCGGCTGTCGCACCGACCGCCGCCACCGAAGGGCTGTAGTTGATCCGCCCACCACCGTCGACGCTCATGTCCGCGCGAAAAATCTTGAAGCTGTGATCCTGTTTGTCGACGGCCAACTGGTAGCGAATGTCGAACGGATGACGCTTGATACCGCTCTGGAACTGCTCGTAACGGTCGTTGGCCAGACGCACCGGCACACCGCCGCCATACAACGCCGCCAGCGCCGCGTAGTAGACAAAGATGTTGTGGTCCTTGGAGCCGTAGCCGACGGTGTAGCCAGGGTGCATGTTCAGCGTGCTCAAGCCGAACCGCGACGGCGCGATCATCTTCGCGGTTTCAGTCGCCGCCTCCAGCGGGCACTGGGTCGCGACGACAAAATGCAGGGTCCTGGTCGCCGGGTCGTACCAGCCATTGCCGTTGTCCGGTTCCATTGCAGCCGGTTCAATCGACGGCGTCTTGTAGCGCTCGTCGAAAACCATCCAGCCTTCTGGCGGGGTTTCCAGTTGCTGCTTCATGCGATCGGCATAAAACAGACCGCGCTCGGTCAGGTTGCCATGCAGGTTTGGCTGGGCGTTCCACACCGGACGCCGTTCGCGAATCATCGGGAACAGGATCGAGTCCTTCAGGCTGGCGAATTCATCTTCATCCGCCGAGGTCGCCCCACCGACCCGCACATAACGGAAACTGCCATAAGGATCGCGTGTGTAAAACGGCGCCTCAGCGCCGTAGCGGATCGCTTTGTCGTTGAACTTGAGCGTGTTCTTGGCCTGGCGGAAGCGCTCGAAATCGTTCCAGATCAGGATCGCTACCGGGTGGCCGATGAACATCGGCACCTTGCCGGTTGGCAGCAGCGGATCGGGCGCGTGGTCTTCAGGGAAAACGATGCCGTCCTTGTCCAGGTCTTCAGCGGTGACGATGCGATCAGGCTGCAATTCGGCACCCAGCAACGACAGGTCGAATCCGTCATAAATGCGGTCGGCGCGAATGGTTTTGAGCAGCATCGCGTGGCCTTGTTGCTGTGGCCAGCCGGGCATGTCCTTGGAGCGGATGTCGCGGGCAAATACCTTGCTGCCGCACACCTTGGACAATGAGTCGTTGCGCATGCGGGCCTTGCCGTTGTTGCCGAGCCATTGCTCGGACGGCACGGTCACGCTGTTTTCCATCAAGGCAGCCAGCGCCTGGGAGCTGAGCGGGGTCAGCGTGACGCTGACGCCTGCGATCAACCCGCCCTGCAGAAAGGAGCGCCGGGATATATCACGGTTGGACATGGATCATCCTCTGGACGGTTATGAATGCCGCCCATGTCGTTATGGTGTACAGGGAAAATCTCAAATCTCAGGAGCCCTTCCTCGCAATGCGAAGGGCTGAAAAGCCGAAAAGCTGACCTAATGGTTAACTTTATAGAATTTGCCAGGCCTCGGCAAAAGTAATCAATGGAGACTCATTGGAGAGCCTGTCGACGAGTGGACAATATTGAGGACGAAAAAAAGCCCGCATGCGGGCGGGCTTGAAGGGGATATCTCAAAGGAGTCAGGCCAATTTAGGCCGGTCAGGGTGAAGACTTCGTGAAAGGGTTGTCATGGTTACGGAAATATCACAGCCCCCCAAGGAAGCCAGCGCCTTATCAACGCCCCTCACACGCCCTCACCGGGTCTTTTTCGTCTCGCCCCTTTACTACTCCACTTTTTACTCACTGACTTGCGAATGGGTTCAAGAAGAAAGAACAGTACATAGCCCGAGAGGACGAGCGCGAGATCGATCCATGATTCAGCAATGGGGCCTACGAAGTATTCAATGCAGTATTTAGCAACGAACAGCAACGAAATGCCGCCAAGCACCATCAATATGAGCACTGCAAAATCTGAAAACCTTTCCTTCAACTGGGTATATCTCCTGACTCTGTGCGGCAACCTCATGCGAGACGCCTGGAAATCTCCGCTGCTCCGAAAAATCTGCAACGATGCCGCAGAGTCATACTGGCGGTCCTGAGCGAGCTGTAATGGCGACCCGCGCTTATTCAAGGTGAATTCGATGAGCCTTCACCTCACTCGCGTAGAGGGCCAGCCGTTCTTCGGCGGTCCCCAACACCTGACACGTCTTCAGCAATGACTGGGCATCGACATCATTACCGGTCTGTTTCAGCCGCTCGGCAATGGCGTTGAGCTCCACTGCCGACCATCGCAAATCAGATGCAAGGTTCTGGAAATCGCTGCGCAGTTCGTGCTCGGGTTTGTTAAGTAACATGGCAATTCCCTCCGCGTCACGGCATCACTCGATGCGACGCTCTGAAAATCGTTTCCACTGCAAAAGACTTGATAACCCTCTTGTGCACTGGATGCAACTCCCAGATTTGCCACCTCGCTTGCGCGGCGAATCGAGCCTGCCGCCAGATCATTCGGCAGAAGTCCAATCGTCGGACCGCGACTTGACCTGATCGTTGGATCAGCCTGCAAACGCTCTGCGCCCGGCTTTCAATTCAGTACGCAGCTCACCGATAAAGTTGGCGATCTCCCGGACACTGCCCAGAGTCGACGTCGACACGCCAGTGATCAGCAGTTCAACCCGTCCGGATTCTGGATCGACAATTGTGACCCTCAACGACCTGTCGGGATTCACCGTGCAGGTGCATGTGAGTGGATAGAAACCGGACTCCACAATCTGGCAAAGCTGAAGAAGAGGAAACATGGCATTCCGTCCGTGGGGATTGCGTATCGGAGTGTTACCTGACCTTTACAGGTTAGCTGCCTCCGGCAAAAGCGAACGAATTAAGCTCAAAGTACTAGGTATTTCGCACTTTGTAATCGCGCGCCACCTGAAACGCCCCCCCCGGCAAACCATCTAGACTCCAACGCAGAAGTGCTGAAGTCTCCCGAAAGTATTAACCCTTGATAGCGAGCCACTCCCACCCAAATCCCGAGTACACAAATCATGTGTGAATCCTGTGATTCAAGCTCCGCGCCGGACGCAGATGGCCGTCGTCGTTTTCTCCGGCTTGCAGGACTAGGCGCCAGCGCCCTGCTGCTTGCCGGTGTGCTGCCTGACAGCATCGCCCAGGCCGCCGAGAAAAAGGCCCCGCCTCCAAAACCACAAAATGCGATCAGTCCCGACAAGGCCCTTCAACGACTGATCAACGGTAACAAGCGATATATCAACGGCACCTCGAAGACGCACGACTTCAAGGCCGAGCGTGAAGCCTTGGTCACCGGCCAGAACCCGTTCGTAGCAGTCTTGAGCTGCGCTGATTCACGCATCGCCCCCGAGTACGCATTCGACACGGCCCGCGGCGACCTTTTTGCGGTGCGTGTCGCAGGCAACTTCGTCACGGAGGAAGGCATGGCAAGCCTGGAATATTCGGTCCTGGTGCTCGGCGCACCGCTGATTCTGGTACTGGGGCATGAAGACTGCGGCGCACTCAATGCCGGCATCAAGGCAACAAAGGACAATGCGGTTTTCCCCGGTCAAATCCAGAAACTGACTGACGCACTGAGGCCCTCTATCGAGAAGGTACTCAAGGATCCCGGAAATCTTCTCGAGAACGCGACCGTGCAAAACGTCAAAGACACGGTAAACAACCTCAAGAAAGCCTCACCCGTACTGACTGAAGCGCTGAGCAAGGGCTCATTGAAAATCGTCGGGGGCGTCTATCGCCTGGCCAGCGGCAAAGTAGATCTGATTGCCTGATTCGCACCCTGCATCTCACCCGACGGTGAGATGCATGGCTTGTACTCGCTGGCGAGCGCCACTTAGAGGGGCCTGGCTTTATCGTGCAGTGTCTCCAGCTCGCTCTCGACCGCGCTTTGAACATCCTTCCACTTTTTCGGATTATCTGGCTGGAGCTCGTCGCGCTCCTGCCGTGCGTCGTCCGAATGGCTCGGTTCAGCTGGTTTTCGGGTACCTGGTGCTTGCGGATCGGTCTTCATGGCTCACCTCTCGTACGCCCTGTGGTCGATACGTATTAGAAGTTTAGAAACGCTCCATGTTCAAAACCAGTACCCGCCAGCGACAAATTTAAAGCAAAAAAAAGCCCAAGCAGCTGATGGACGCTTGGGGCTTAAAAATGCGTAAACCGTGGTAGGTGAACACGGACGCGATAATAGCTCACCATCCGACATGTAACAAGATATTTACATCTTTTTATCACGCAAATAATCACCTAAGTCCTTAAATAACCACACTTTTTTCAAGGTCGCAGCTCGTACGCCGCCACTTCAGCGAGAGCTTGGCGCTATTGAAATGCCCTCGCTCGCATCACCGTAAATTCGAAAATGCCTGACCTCTCCGGCATCCATGGTCGTTACCACCTCGCGTAAGGAAATGCCTAACGAACACAGGCCGTTACCCTTCAGGTCTTCGCCTGCGCCGACAAAGACTTCCCCGGGCCTGGTGAAAAATCTTGCTCCTTCACCAGGTCCCACTCGCGCAACAAAATCACCGTTCACGTAAACACCGATGTAGCAGGCCGAACCCAGCAAACCGCCATCACGCGTCACAAAAATAGTCCCGCTGTCTCCCCCGATGGGTTGCTGAAACGCAAAAACCCGATCACCTGGAACCTGAGCGGCTTTTTCTGCCGGGACTGGAGAAGTCATGCACCCTGACATGAATAAAAAGGCTGCAACCCCTATCAAAATGCGCATGTTGAGCCCTCGTAAATCCAGGCCAAGGCTTTATCACCAGCGAGTGAACAGGACAGGTCCCGGGATCGGGATCCCATGGCTGAATGCATGCAAAGAGTATAGATGTCAGGGATGAGGACCCGATCGACTGCCGTGGCCGGACAGGATTATTTCTACGCCGTTTATCGCCCGCTCGGGCCGCTCAGCATCCATTGCATGAACGCCCCGGAAGGCAATGGGACAGAGAAGAAATATCCCTGCCCGACCTCATAACCTTGCGCTCTGAGAATGTCACGCTGGGCGGCGTGCTCAATGCCTTCAGCGACAACATGCAAGGAAAGCCCCTTTCCAATACCGATGACCGACTCGCTTAATGCGCGGCAGGATGCATCGTGCTCCAGGTCATCAACAAAGCTCTTGTCCAGTTTCAGCTCACTGATCGGCAACCGCCGCAAGTACCCCAGGCTGGAATAACCCGTGCCAAAGTCATCGATTGCCAGACGTACACCCAAGGCATGCAGATCCTGGATGGTTTGCTCTGAACCAGGGCTGTTGCAAAGCAATACGCCTTCCGTCACCTCCACACACAAATCGGCGGGCTGCAATTTGCATCGGCGCAATTGCTCGTCGATCAGCCCCACCAGATTCAGATTGTGAAAGTTGATCGGTGACAGATTGATCGACATGGACGGGACCACGAATCCTTGTCGGCGCCACTGCGCCAATTGCCCACAGGCCTCTTGCAATACCCATTGGCTCAACTCATTGATTAACCCGCACTCCTCGGCCAAAGGTATGAATCGCGCTGGCGAGATACTGCCCAGTGTGGGGTGTTCCCAGCGTGCCAGCGCCTCTACGCCGACAAGACGTCCGTTCCTCAGGTCGACTTGTGGCTGATAGGCCAGTTGAAGACCATTGTCAGCCAGGGTCACACGCAACGCCGTCTCGAGTATCAAACGTTCCTGAGCGATCTTGTTCATCTCTTCGAGGAAAAAACTGAAGCCGCCGCGTTCGGTACGTTTGGCCTGGTACATCGCAATATCAGCGCAATGCAGCAGGTTTTCCATATCCTGCCCGTCATCTGGAAACATGCTAATACCGATGCTGGCCGACAGGACCACGGAGGTGCCAGCTATATTGGCCGGAGTACTCAGGGTCATCTTCAGCCGTTCGAGAAAGGTTGTGACCTGCGTGGCATTCATCCTTGGAAGCACCAGAACGAACTCATCGCCGGATAACCGCCCGACAATGTCCGCCTCCCGCAGCACACTGCGTAGCCGTTGCGCCATGACTTGCAGCAACTCGTCGCCCGAAGCATGTCCCAGTGCATCATTGACCTGCTTGAAGCGATCCAGGTCGACAAACAGCACCGCCAGCCCGGCCTGTTCTTGAGCAACTTCGGCAATGGCCCGGTCCGCCTGTGCAAGCAAAAAACTGCGATTGGGCAAGCCGGTCAACGCATCATAAAACGCCATTTTTCGAATGGACTCACGCGCCTCTTCCCGCTCGAGCGCCAACATGCACAGGTGCGTTCCCGCCGTCACCAGGTGCGCATGCAAGGTATCGGGACCGCGACATTCCCTGAAATAGAGTGCAAAGGTGGCAGCGATCCGGCCTGCGCTATTGCGCACGGGAATAGACCAGCACGCTCGCAAGCCCGACTTCTCGGCCAGAGACTTGTAATCCGCCCAGAGCGGATCGTGATTGATATCCGTCACCAGAACCGGTTCGCCCCTGTAGGCCGCCGTCCCGCAAGACCCCGCAACAGGACCTATCGGTAGTCCCTCGATCGCTCTGGAGTAATCGGTCGGCAAACCAGGACTGGCCAGCGGGTGCAGAAAACCCTCCGGGTCCACGCTCAGGATCGAAACGATGACTTCGGGCGCAATGCGTTCGATCTCCTGGCACATCAGGGTCAATACGCTTTCCAAAGACTGCTCTTTCAAAAGAGCCCCTATCACCTTGTCCTGCAACACCTCATGCAGCTTTGACCGGGTGATGTCAGTCAGCACAATGACGATGTTGTCGACCTTCCCGTGAGCATCGAACACGGGGGTCGACGAAATATGCACCCACAACCGTTGACCATTACGCTTGCTGATCAGTGCGCTGGCTTCACTGGATTCACCACGCAGGACTCTTTCGAGCACCGCTTGCGCACGCGTTTCGGCCTGAATATCGGAGACAAAGAACATCAGGGGCGACCGTCCGATGACCTCCTCACGGGAATACCCGAGCAATCGAATGAGCCCGTCATTGACATAGATAAGGTGTGCATCGGCGTCGACAATACAAGTGGCAGAGCTGGTGATATTGACCGACATCGACAGCAACCGGTGTTCGATATCTTTCAAGCGCGTCTGTGTCACATCCTTGACGAAGGCCGCATACAGGATTCGGCCCTGCAAGGTAATTTTCGAGATCGACATCGCGCCCCAACGCTCCTCGCCATCCTTGCGCGCGATATGGACATCCCGGCTGACACCCACGATCTTGTTGACTCCGGTCTCCCGGTTCGCGTCGACATAACCGTCGTGCCGGGAACGCAGGGTGTGAGGAACCAATGTATTGACGTTACTCCCCAGTATTTCCAGACGGGGACAGCCCCAAAACCGTTCGGCAGCCGCATTGAAAAACACCACGTTGTTCTGGTCATCAATGACCACCACGGCATCGACAGCCTGCTCCAGTGTTTGGACGAAAAAGTCTTCTGCCTCTTCACCGCTCGCCAGTCTGACTCTCGTGTCCATAATCGCCACTTTTCCAATGCCACCACCCCCACCCTCCCTGGCTGCGTGTGGGGCATCATAAGAACCTTCAGACCAGGAAGGGACCTCTCATCGGAGCAACGCGCACTACTGTTTCTACATCGAAAGTCGGGATTTATTCACTCTGGTCGCCCCATGCGTCACTGTGCCCTTGGCTTGAAATCACAGAATAGCCTTGAAGTGACAGATAGACCGATCCAATCCACCGTACGACGCCCGGATACGAAAAAGCCCAGCATCATACTGGGCTTTCTCGACTTCAAACCAACTCAATGAAGCTGACGCTGCCTCTGTAGCTCGGTCTTCAGCCAGAGGCTTGAAGGTTGTACGCCTGCGGGACATCGCACTTCATAGAGGCTGCCACTCATGCTGCTTTTAGTGGCCGCCAGATCGATGAAGTCTTCTGCACTGCCGATCATGTTCTTGCCTTCGAGGTAGTTCAGCTTTTTCTCCAGATGCGCCCGAGCCTGGGAACCCGGATACTCACTTCCGTTACGCACGAACCGACACTCACTGTGCTCGACAAAATCCAGCAGGCTCTTTATTTCTTGGGCGGCTTGAGGTGAGGTTTGAGCCTGGGCATAGGCCATCATTGCGATCAGGCCGATACCCGCCGCCATCAACCACTGGCTGACGGGCCGAACCGTCCTTGCTGTCAGAATCTGCATGACCTTTCCTCGTTTCGACCAGGCCTCAAGCGTCAGTCATCTCTGTTGTCATGATCACGATTGTGGTAACGACCTTCGCCCTGATCATTGTCACGACGCTCGTATCCACGGTCATCATGGCGATCATAACTACGATGATACTCACGACCATGATCACGGCCTCGGTCATGATCTCGGCCGTACCCGTCTCCATCTTCCCAGTAAGGCCAGCAGCCTCCCAGCAGGAGAGAGCTTGAAATGGCCAGGATCATTATCGCTGTGCGCTTCATATGAACATCCTAAAAGCAAGGGTCAGTACTACGGAGAAGGAGTGTCACTACCCGCAAGTTTAGTTCGCAGAGCGTTCACCCATAGATACGACCATCAAGCGGATTAATGATTCATTAGTGAGCGGTGGTACACCAGAAAACAGGTCCGGTGATTATCAAGCCTGACTGGCTTAAGGGGCGTTACCCGTGCGTCGCGCGATTTCGATCCCCCAGTCCAGAGCGTCTTCCATGTCCAGCAGATGCGGTTTTGGATCGTGGTCCTCAAAGAGGACCGTACCGTCAGGCTGGTAAACACCGATGAACATCTGCAACGAGCCGTCCCTCAGGATCTTGGTCTTGACCTCGATCTTGCGTCCGTTCAAAAGCGTTTCCGAGTGGATCATATGGCGCTCAGTCATTGCTGCATCCCTCTGTTGGTTGTTAGTCGAGTAACCCGCACTAAAGAGCCCACCGCGTACGGGCTGTTTTTTTTGCTCCTGTGTAAACTCTCGACAACGTGCCACGATCCCAGTCGAACTTTGGCTCTGCCGCGCCCTCTACAGTTCTAGTGCTCTCTCTATCGTCAATGCACTGACGAGAGCAGCTTGGCGACCGGAAGCAACAACGCACGTTTCAAAATGCTCAATAGTCAAAATAGCAGTCTGAACACAAAAACTACTTATTGAGGTGCACAGCATGCGAATCACACTGCTTACCCTTGCTCTTGGTGCCCTGATCACACAAGGAGCAATGGCCGCTGGAGATGGCACCGCAGCCGTTGGCGGAGGCCTTGGCGGCGCACTGGGCAACATAGTTGGTCAGCAAATGGGCGGAAGCACCGGTGCAGCGATCGGCGCGGGTGTAGGGGGCGCTGCAGGCAGCGCTGTCGCTGCGCCGAGGGGCAACAAAACCAACGCAGCGATCGGTGGCGGGCTCGGGTCGGCGGGTGGTTCGGTCATTGGTCATCAGCTGGGCGGCTCAACCGGCTCCACCATTGGCGCAGGCCTCGGCGGTGCGGCGGGCGGCGCACTCGGCAATAACCTGTCCGACGATCATCGCAATCGTGGCTCAGAGGGCAGAGGTTACAACGGTAAACACCATCATAAATACAAGAATAAGTACAAACACGATTAAACGGTTGAGTTGACGTGCACGTTCAAGCCCGATCTCGTGTCGGGCTTTTCCCTTCACCGGGTTCGCTCCAACCGCCGCTACTGGCTATAAGACGCCCTCCTCCCGGCAGTCGATTGAACTGCCGGGCTCGAGACGAATTTATCCTGGCTCCGCTACATCGAACTCATGCATGGCGATACTCTTGTGCCTGATGATAGTCACCGTAGTAACGCCCACGATCATGTCCGCGACGGTCATGGTCATGCCAATATGGCCAGCAACCGCCAAGTAACAACGCCGCTGACACCACAAAAATCAAAGCAGTTGTGCGTTTCATTTGATCATCTCCGGGCAGGCCCGTGCCTGACGTTATAGTCGTTTGATGCCCTCGGATTGAGGAGGTTCAAAACGCCCGGTTGCTGAAGATCCCACGCCACGAAACCTGTCACTCATCCGCCTTGAAGTCCCCGAACTCGTGGGGCAGCTCCATCCAGGCATCAAGGGATGCGATCTGCCGCGCTACAGCCGCATCCCATTCCGCGCCTATAGCCCTGTTCTCACGCATCATCTTGTGAACGGCGACCGTAGCCTCTTCATACTCATGATGAACCTCTAACGCTTTCGCCAAAAACTCTTCTTGCCGGTTCATAGGGGCGCTCCAGAGACAGGTAAGAAGTATTGACCCGCTACCACTGGCGCGCCAATCGGCAAGCAGTCGTACATCGGATGTGCCTGTCGGCCCCCGCGAGCCGGCGAGAAGGTTTTTGGGTGAGAGGGTCAGCGGCAGAAAAGAAGAGGGATCAATGAGCCCGATGCACTGGTGCGCGAGCAGTTGGCCAAAGTCGCAGCTACTTTTCCCTGTATCGGCAATCAGACTCATTGATCGTTGCCCAGCTCAATGTTGGGCGATTTCCATTTAGCCAAATGGAGATGCAAGAGCACGCAGACAGCGTGCCGTGCACTATTTTTTTAACAAAGCTGCTTCGGCACGTCTAATAACCTTTTGCCCCGCCGTTATAGGCTCAGGAAATATTCCCACGCCCTTCACCCGTGCGGCTCGGCTCCTTACCCCGGTGTCCTGCTGACCGTATACCACCCGCGCGGCACCATTTGCTCTCGATAGAGCCCTCATCCCGCTCATTTTTAGACTACGCTTGCATCATCGCTCACGATATTCAGTGTTGATCAGCACGAATAGATTTGGCTTGTTTTGTACTCCATCCTTGCAAGTAGCTATAGAAAAATCCATCCAGCACATAAGAATACCTGCGCTCTTATTTTCACGGAGGAAAAACCATGAGACAAACAATAAACGTCGTTATTACTCCAGCAATTACCGCAACACTCGAGTTCTGGCCAGCGCCAGCAGTTTCTCGCACCTTACTCTTATACACTCATGGAATGCAGAACCCAGTATATTTAGAACCACCGCCATCACTCCCACCCAAAAACTATGCGTTTACCATCCCCTTTAATTACGCGTTATTCAACCCAGAGTTTACCTCTCCAGACAACATAGAGAACCTGCAAATATACACTGAGACCTTCATCGGAAGCGCTGCGAGCTTCACCTCACCAGCTCCTCAGCTCTACATTTACCCTTATTTGTTTGCACAAGCACCCCGTATCGATGATGCACTTGACGCTCTTGATGTACATGGCGTTTGCGACTTAATGTACCTAACTGATCTTACGATAGGTACTGACTATATTCGACTTGAGCAGCTTATTGCCTCACCGCACCCTGCAGGTGGAACCTTTCACACAACTTACGATTCATTTTTTCTTCTTGCGTGTCGCTCTAGCACCGCAGGACGAGTGATCGGTTTTGGTGGAGCTCCAGCAACAGGCCCAGATGGTCTCTATAAAGGAGATGATAGTTTTATCATACGTTGGTAGTCCCCATCTCGTACTACCTGACAATAGACATTATTCAACTATGAGTAGTCCACGTTTCACCAATTAATCGGAAAACTGCGTCCGACCTGGCGCATACGGCGGTGGACGCACTCGAAGACCGGGTATCGCCTGATTGAGAGGTATCCGTCGTCTGACTCGGTGCAACGCGTTGGTTCTTCGATCTCACGCCCTTGCTCGACGGCGTATATCGGCAGCCTGCCGGTGAAAGGAGGGCGAGGAACGCATATGCCCCACGCACTCGACGACCGACCTCTACTGGTCCAGCCCCAAAAACGCGATTTGCGCGCAAAGGCCGGTACATCCGCAACCGAAAAGGCGAGAAAGTCTCGCCTACCAAGTGAGTTGCGGAGCAACGCTAAAATTGCGGACCAGAAACGAACAAGGGTTTGCTTAGCTTTCGCTCGCAAACCCTTGATAAATATGGTGCCCGAAGCCGGAATCGAACCGGCACGCCCTTACGAGCGGGGGATTTTAAGTCCCATGCGTCTACCAGTTTCGCCATTCGGGCGGTAGCGCGGTGAAGCGTTCAAGAACGATCGAATTAACGATCAATCCTTTTTGGTGCGGTGCAGCAGGGGAAGAAATATATACACCCCTTCCCCGCTAAGCAAGTTCACTAACGTCAAATTCAAGACAAAATCTTGTCGTCTACTGCAAATAAAAAAGCTCCGTAAATCAGTGATCTACGGAGCTATTTATAGTGGAGGCCGAGGTCGGAATCGAACCGGCGTAGGCGGATTTGCAATCCGCTGCATAACCATTTTGCTACTCGGCCCCAAACGTCCGATGCCTTAAAAACAACATCAAACGCATAAAAACTGGAGAGGGAAACTGGATTGCTATCTGTTTCCAACCCTTTGATATCTAAAGGGTTTTTATCGTTCCTGAATCAGGAATGGACGCAATTCTGGACGTGTTCGCCGGGCATGTCAAGGACAGGAAGAAAAAAATTCTGTAGCACCCTACCGAGTGCATTCCGCAACCAGGCAGACGATGTCACAGGGCAATGTGTCCACGAGCATCACTACTGGATATTTCGCCATTCGTACCTACGCTGATTCGCCAGGGATCCAGGTTTCTGGCGGGCTGTGGTTGAGTGAGGTGCGAAATCGATACGGATGATGCCGGCCTCCCCCCTAAGGCGACCTGAATAAAACGTTTCAACCCATGGAGTAAAAATATGGACCTATCCAGAAACTTGCTTATCGGTGTTGCCTTGACCGGCCTGATGCTCGGCGGTTGCACCTCAAAAGTGACACAGAAGGAACAATACTCGGGGTTTCTTTCCAACTACAGCAACCTGCAAGAAGTCACCACGCCCAGTGGCGAGAAAGCCATGCGTTGGGTGACGCCTTCCTGGAACCCGAACGCTTACAACACGGTGGCCTTCAAGCAACTGGAACTGTACCCGGCCCCCAAGCCCAATGAGCGAGTCAACCGCCAGACGCTGGATCAGTTGCAAACCTACATGACGGACAGTGCCAAGAGCACACTGAGCCAGAAGTACCGTGTGGTGCCAAACGTTCAGTCGGCCCCTGCCGGTTCTCGCGTCCTGATCGTACGCGCCGCGATTACCGGGGTCACGGCTTCTAACGAAGGCATGAAATGGTATGAAGTGGTTCCGGTTGCGGCCGCGATAGGTGCGACTCAGGCGGCCACCGGTCACCGCGACCAAGACACCGAGTTGTTCATCGAAGCCGAAATGATCGATGCGAGCAACGGCCAAACCGTGGCTAAAGTCGCTCGCAAGGTCTTCGGTGAACAGTTGAAAAATACAAGCCAGCAGGTGACTGCCAACGATTTCAAGGCGGCACTGAAGAAACTGACCAGCGACATGCAGGCATTCCTTCGATAATTCCTTCGATAACAACGGGGGGTAAAACGCCGACTCAGTTCACGGGGCTGAGTCGGCGGTTGTTACAGATACCAACGGTACTCGCGCGCGCTGATCTCCTGCATGAAAGCCAGGTGGTCCTGGCGCTTGTTCTCGCAGTACACGTCAACAAACTCCGCCCCCAAACCCTCGCGCAGCTGTGGCTGATGCTGCATGGCGCGCACGGCTTCGAGCATTTCCAGCGGGAAATCGATCCCGCTGTTGCGGTCTTCATTGAGCGCTGCGATCGGCTCGCGACCGGCTTCCAGCCCCTGCTCCAACCCCACCAGGATTGCTGCCAGCACCAGATAAGGGTTGGCATCCGCGCCCGCCAGGCGATGCTCGATACGCAGATTTTTCGAATCCGAATCGGGAATCCGCACGCACGCATCGCGATCCTCGAAACCCCAGCTGGCACGTGTCGCCGCGTTCACCGTACCGCCCAAACGCCGGAAGGCGTTCTGGTTCGGCGCGAAGATCGGCATGCAATGCGGCAGCAGTTCCAGGCAGCCGGCCACTGCATGCCGCAGTGCTTGCTGCTGGTTGGCGGCCAGCAGGTTTTTACCCTCGGCATCATAGAGGCTGACATGCACATGCATGCCGCTGCCCGGATGCTGCAAGTAAGGCTTGGCCATGAAGCTGGCGCGGTAACCGTGCTTGAGTGCGACGCCACGGGTGCTACGGCAAAACAGCGCCGCCCAGTCGGCAGCGCGCAGGCCGTCATCAAGGTGACCGAAATTGATCTCGAACTGGCCCGGCCCAAGTTCGGCAGTGATCACCGTGGTATCGATGCCTTGCGCCCTCGCCGCTTCGACCATTTCATCGAGCACCGGCGAAAAGCGCGACAGCCGCTCGATGTGCATGTTCGGTTGATCATCGGCATCGTCCGACAGCTGATCGCGGGGGAACTGCGGCTGCCCCTCGCGCAGCTGTTTATCGAACAGATAGAACTCCAGTTCGAACGCCACTACCGGATGAATACCTTTGCCACGCAACCGCTCCAGCACTTGCGCGAGGACCTCGCGGGGCTCGAAGACAATCGGCTTCTCGGTGCCGTCCGAGGTGATCAGCATCTGCCCCAGTGGCTTGGATTCCCAGCTCACCGGCTTGAGCGTGCCTGGCACCAGGCGCCGCAGGGCATCCGGGTCGCCGTCGTTAAAACAGTAGTCGCCGATTTTGAACAGACCACCCTGCACGCCCAGTAATACGCAGTTCTGCGGCAGCTTGAGAGCGCTGCCGGCAGCCACTTTTTCGAGCATCTCTATCGGATAGCGCTTGCCGTAGAAATGCCCGGGAATGTCCAGGGAGATCAGGTCGACATAGCGCACCTCGGGGTAGCGTTGGCGAAAAGCACGCACTTCGGCCAGCAGATCAGAGCAGGCAGCATCCATCGTTGTTGTTCCTTTTATTGTTATCAGGTGTAAACCCAAAGCACTCGCGTGAGCTGGTCAGTGAGGTTGCCGTAGCGACAGCGCGTGTGACTGTCGAGCTGAAAACTGTCGCCGGCCTGCAAGGTGACCGGCTCGTCGTCATCGCCCAACCACAGCGTCAATGCGCCTTCCAGGACGTAGCCGCCCTGCTCCGAGCTGTCGCTCAAGTGCCGCTCGCCACTGCTGGCGCCGGCCTCCAGTTGGCTCTCGAGCATCGAGAACGAGGCCCTGATCTTCGGCGAGACCAGAATGTCGGTAATCCCGTTGGCGTAGTACAACGTACGGCGCTCATCCGGGCGGGTCACCCAAGGCAACACCTTGGGTTTCGGCAGGCTGTAAAAATAGGTGGTTGGCACGCCGAGGGTTTCGCTGATCGCGGTCAGGTCCGCCACGGTCGGCCGTGACAAGCCCCTTTCGACTTGCGAAAGAAAGCCCACGGAGCGGTCGATTTTGTCGGCCAATTCCTTGAGGGTGTATTTCTTGTGCTTGCGCAGATCGTGGATCAGGATCGCCAGCGCGGCGATTTCTTCTTGCTTGTTCATGCCAGTAATTCCGGAAGATGACTCATCAAATGCTGTCGCGCAGTCGGTACCAGGCCTTGCCGATGGCTTCCAATGGCGCTGCCAGGTATTTACCACCGGGAAAGCTGTCATTACGCAACCCCTGGTACAACGCCAGCTCGTCCGGCTGACCGAGAATCGCATCGGACACAGCGCGAGCCCCTGCCAATGTCGGAAGCACGCCATGCCCGGAATAACCCTGTAGCCAGTAGAGATCGCCGCGCCGGCCAATGTCGGGGGTGCGCTTGAGGGTCAGATCGATATGCCCGCCCCAGGCAAACTCCAGTTCGACACCGTTGAGCTGCGGGAAGACCCGCTCCAGATAGGGCCGTGTCGCGGCGGCGATGTCTTTGGGCATCCCGCCCAGATAGGTGCAGCCGCCACCGAACAGCAGGCGGTTATCCGGTGTGCGACGGAAATAATCGAGGACAAACTGGTTGTCGGTGACGCAGACATTACTCGGCAGCAGCGCGCTGGCTTGCTCGGCGGTCAGCGGCGCGGTGGCCACCTGATAAGTGCCCACCGGCAACACGCAACTGGCCAATTCAGGATCGAGTTGATCGAGATAGGCGTTGCACGCCAGCACCAGGACATTTGCCCGAATGCTCCCGCGCTCGGTAGTCACCAGGTACTGGTCGCCTTCTTCGCGATAGCTCAGCGCTTTGCTTTGCTCAAAGATGCAGCCGCCAGCACGTTCGATGGCTGCGGCCAGCCCCAGTGCCAGCTTCAATGGATTCAGATGCCCGCCTTCGGGGTCATAGAGCCCCGCCTGATAACGCTCGCTGGCGACCCACTGCGGTAACTGCTCACGCGTTATGAATCGCAGGCCATCGTGGCCCCACTTATGGCTGGCCTCGCGTTGCCACTCGGTCAGGAGACTGACCCGACGCGGCATGACCGACGTCCACAAATGGCCAGGGCGATAATCGCAGTCGAAACCATGGCGCGCGGGCAACTCGCGCAGCTCCTGCGCCGCCCAGCGCATGCCGTCCCACAAGCGCCGCGCGCGTTCATGACCCAGAGCAGCCTCCAGGGGCGGCATATCACACGACCAGCCGAGAATCGCCTGCCCACCATTGCGCCCCGAGGCCGCCCAGGCAACGCGACTGGCTTCCAGCAACGTCACGCGCTTGCCCGCCAAGGCCAGGCGCAAGGCGGTATGCAGACCACTGAAACCGGCACCGATGATCAGCACCTCAGCAGTGTGTTCACCTTCCAGAACGGTTCGGTTCAACAGGCGATCAGCGCAACTGTGGGCGTAATAGCTGGCGACATGCTGCGAGGACTGCTGAAACATTCGGGCACCCATGAAATTATGTTTTTATAATTTCATGAAAAACTACAGAATAAATTTCACAAGCGCAACACCCTGCTCATCCCTCGCAGACCGGATGACCCGTAGCCGCTGGCGAAGCCTGCGTTTGAGTCCGTAGCAGCTGGTCTTACTGTTTTATTCTCGCGCCAGCCGCTCAAACAACGCCGAATGCTCTGGAAACAGCTCGCTGAGCCCGCGCCGACTGCCCAATTGCATATCCGCAAAATCAAACCCTGGCGAAACGGCTTCACTGATCAGGCCGTAAGCGGCCGGTCCAGCCATGAGCTGCGAAGCCTTCCAGACACCGCCCGGCACATGCAATTGCAGGCACTGCCCGGCAGTGACGTCATTGCCCATCTCCACGGTTTTCAACGTGCCGTCCGGGTAAATGAGGAAGTACTGAATCGCATCTCCCAGATGGTAGTAGTGAACGATGTCGGATCGGTTCAAATGAAAGTGGCCGACGGGAGACTTGTCCGTCAGCAGGTAATAGATCGAGGTCATCGCATAACGCCGACCACCTGCGGTCTCGACCATGGGCTGGTGATCAGACTGAAAGGTCCGGCGGTAATAACCGCCTTCCACATGGGGTTCCAGGTCGAGTGCAGCGACGATGTCCTGGGCGCTGGGAGTGTGTCTGTCGGGTTTGCTATCCGTCATGTTAAAGGCCATCAGTCAGGTGGAGTCGCGACAGTTTGCATGGCGTGTAACGCAGCGCAAGCGTTCCTTGGAGCGTCGATCGAGGGTGCCGATGGGCAATCGATTTCACTGCTTTACTGTAAGGGTCGAGCCTGCCAGACGGGGCCGCGGTTTCACTGACACTCCCCCGCCACTGCCGGCGCCAACGGAAGATCCCGCCCCGGAGAGTTGTCATGTCCCTGCACAACGTCGCCCGCTTTACCGACCTTCGTGAAGACCGCGGTACTCGCGTTGAAATCGGCTCACTGAAGATCGTGCTGTTGCGGGCCGGCGAACGGGTCTACGCCTATCAGGGCGAATGTCCGCACGCACAGGCTCCGTTGGACGAAGGCATTGTCTGCAATGGTCGGCTGATTTGCCCGTGGCACAAGGCGATGTTCACGGTCGAGGACGGCCGGTTGTGCGAACCGCCAGCGCTGAATGGACTGACCCGTTATCCGGTCAAGATCGTCGATGGCGATGTACATGTGGACGACCAGCCCCTTGCGCCCCTCGAAGCAGTTCGTGCCCCTGCCCCTGATTCACGCTGCTTCGTGATCGTCGGTGCAGGCGCTGCGGGCACAGCGGCAACAGCCGCCCTGCGTGAACACGGCTTTGCCGGGCGCCTGGTGTTGATCGATCGCGAAACGGACCCCGGCTATGACCGCACGGTGCTGAGCAAATATGTCCTTGCCGGGGAAATGTCCGTCGAAGAAACCCCACCGCTGCTGGATGAACGCTTTTACAACGAACAGCACATCGAGCGGGTTCAAGGTGAGGTCATCCGACTCGATGTGGCCGCCAAAAGGGTTTCCCTGGGTGACGGGCGCACCTTCGACTACGACGCCGCGCTTCTGGCCAGTGGCGGCGAACCCAGGCCGCTTTCGGTAGACGGTGCGCATCTGCACAACATCCTGGCGCTACGTTCGCGAGCGGACGCCGAGCGCATTCTGCACATCGCAAAGCCCGGTGCCCGTGTGGTCATCATCGGAGCCAGCTTCATCGGCCTGGAGTCGGCATCGGCGTTGCGCCGCCATGGCCTGGAAGTCAGCGTGGTCGCGCACCATGAAACACCGTTCAGTACGCTGTTCGGTGAGCGCATCGGCATGGCGATTTTGTCCCTGCACGAAGACAACGGCGTGGTCTTTCATGCCAATACCCAACCGAAGGCGTTCGAGGGCCAGGACAACGTCGAGGCCGTTCTGCTCGAGAATGGCCAACGACTTCCCGCCGACCTGGTGCTGATCGGCATCGGCGTCAACCCGGTCACCGACCTGCTCGAAGGTGTTGAGCTGGACGATGACGGCGGGCTACCGGTAAACGAAGGCATGCGCGCTGCGCCTGGCCTGTGGGCCGCCGGCGACATCGCCTCCTTTGCATTGCAAGGTTTCCCCACACGCATCGAGCACTGGCGCCTGGCCCAGCAGCAGGCGCGGATCGCCGCGCAAAACATGCTGGGCGCTGATACACACTATGTGGATGTGCCGTTCTTCTGGACCTATCACTTCGACAAGACCTTCGAGATGCTCGGTCACGCCGACCAATGGGACCGGATCGTCTTCGAAGGCAACCCCGAGCAATACGCCTTCATCGCCCTGCTGTGCAAGGGCGAACAGGTCGAGGCGGTGGTCGCCTGCGAATATTCGCGGCAAATGGCGTTGCTGGCCGAGCGGATGAAACAGCCGTTGCTGCGCGAAGAAGCCTTGCAGATCATTCGACGAATCGCCGCTCAGGAAGGCTGAACAGACACAATTAAACGATGCTCTTATTGGAACTATCGTACTTAATCACCCGTAAATTAAACAACCACACATATTCATTATCAATGGCGATAAGAACTTACCCTGCTTATGAGAAAAGAACCCGGCACACTTCCCCTCATCGCCAATCCTGATAACAAACAGCCAACTTCCTAACGCGTCGCTATTAATAAAATAATATTAACAATTTATCAGCCGTACTAGCCCATTGCCCATTGCATATTTATCAACCCCTGCTTAACTGCAGAAACTGCTGACGACAGCAGTATTCGCACAACCACGGAAGGAATCGTTATGAGCAATTCAACTGGCCATAGCATGCCCCCTTATGGGGTGGCCATCCAAAGCGCGATCAAGGCAGGCAACCTGCCGCAAATGAAAACGTTGTTGAAACAACGCGATGCATCCAAGCCAGAACCCAAAGAACTCAGTAGCGCGTACGAGCAGTTGGCTAAGGAAGTCGCACGCCTGGAACGGCACTAACTGCTGTTTCCGCTCCCCTATTGCAATGGAGGCAATAATTATGTCTGGTTCTTCTCAGCAATCTGTCGGTTTATTCCCACTCTGCTATCAAATTGGTACTCAGCAACCAGGCGCACAAAGTCTGGCGCTCAATCTGCTGGTGTTTACACCTGAGCAAACGGTAAGCGGTACTGCCGCAATCACTCAGGCAACCAACCCGCCGCTGGATGTGCATTCCGATGTCTGGGGTGAATACACCTACATGACAGTGATGAAACCCGGCGTCAGCAAAATCCTCATCACCGTTCAAGGCAACCAAGGTGGTCCGAGCTCTAACTCCATCGTGAATTTCAAGTTGCATCTGGTGGTCGGTAGCGACTGGAAATCAGGCGTCGCCAACTATGAGTACTTCAATGGTCAGCGCTGGGTCAAGGTCAATGCGCCCGCCCATCTTGTCGAGTCGGTGCCCTCCAAGGCCTATTTACCGCCATTGGAGCCGGGTCCGGTCATCCTGCCGTATCCGCCGATCATGCCGCTGTACGCCGCACCGATTCAGAGTGCCATTGCCAGCGGTGACCTGGCCCAGATGAAAAATCTGGCGAGCCTTGCCACACAACAACTGGCCCAGCAACCACAGCTGCAAAGTGCGCTTGAGGCCGCCAAGGGTGAAATCAGCCGGCTGGAACGCCGCTGACCGGCAACTGAATGTGCCTGGCTTGTCCTGAATACAATTAAGGGAGTTGCACCATGTCAATTGGACTTTTTCACACGCGCCTCAACGTTTCCAGCTCGCTACTCGGCGCACCGGTTTTAACCCTGGATCTGCTGGTGGATACCGTCAACAAGAAAGTCAGCGGTATTGCGAGCATTTTTCAAAGCACCTATCCACCCCTCAACTTCCGTGCCCGGGTATGGGGTGAGTATTCCGAGGCCAAACTGACCGCCGATACGGAAAACCACATCATCCTTACTTTGGATGGCAGCCCGAGCGGCCCTAACAGCAATATCGCCCAGACCTTCGACCTGCGCGGCATTCTAGGCGCCGATTGGGCCAGCGGCTTTGCCGACTACAAGTACTACGATCAAGACCACTGGACGACAGTCAGACACGCGGCTGTCAGCCAGGCCCCGGCTCAGCACCCGGAGCATCCGTCACATGTTGTGCGCCCGCTCTACGCCGTCGCCGTGCAGCAAGCGCAAGCCAGCGGTGACCTGGCGCAACTGAAATCCGTGGTGAGCCAGGGCGAGCAGCAACTGGCCAACAGCGGCGCCTTGCGCAGCGCACTGGAGCAGTTGCAAGCAGAAATCGCCCGACTGGAAGCACGCTAACCGGCAATGCCCGGGCGTGGTCACTTAAAAAGTGGCCACGCCTGGGTATCCCTGTGGAAACGGGCCCGCTCCCACAGGTTCTGCGCCCGTTGGCCAACAACAAAAGGTAAATCCGCTCGCGCCATTGATGTTAAGGAAGGCGCGAACACTTCGATGGATTCGTGCCGCGTACGTGTCTGTGCGCAAGGATTTCCCATGTCAGACAATCGCCCCGCCCGCTACCTCAGTGAAACCGACCTCAAACGCTACGTGCCGGTCCATGTGGTCTGGGAAATTACCCTGGCCTGCGATCTCAAATGCCTGCATTGCGGCTCACGCGCAGGCCATCGACGCCCCGATGAACTGAACACCCGGGAATGCCTGGATGTCATCGATTCCCTCGCGGCACTCGGCACCCGCGAGATCACCTTGATCGGCGGTGAAGCCTATTTGCGCAAGGACTGGACTCAGCTGATCCAGGCGATCCACGATCACGGCATGTATTGCGCGATACAAACCGGTGGACGCAACCTGACGCCCGCGAAAATGCAGGCCGCCGTGGACGCCGGGCTTAATGGCGTCGGTGTTTCGCTGGATGGACTGGCCCCATTGCATGACGCCGTGCGCAATGTTCCGGGCTCGTTCGACAAGGCTATCGATACCCTGCGACGCGCCAAACAGTCGGGGCTTGCGGTGAGCGTCAATACCCAGATCGGCGCGGCCACCCTGCCCGATCTGCCCGAACTGATGGACTTGATCATCGAACTCGGCGCCACCCACTGGCAGATCCAGCTGACGGTCGCCATGGGCAATGCCGTCGACCACCCCGAGTTGCTGTTGCAGCCCTATCAACTGCTTGAAGTGATGCCGTTGCTGGCACGCCTCTACCGCGAAGGGGTCGATCGCGGCCTGCTGATGAACGTGGGCAACAATATTGGTTACTACGGCCCTTACGAGCATATGTGGCGTGGTTTTGGCGACGAACGCGTGCACTGGAGCGGCTGCGCGGCCGGGCAAACCGTGCTGGCACTCGAAGCCGACGGCACCGTCAAAGGCTGCCCTTCATTGGCAACGGTGGGCTTTTCCGGCGGTAACGTGCGCAACATGAGCCTGCACGATATCTGGCACTACAGCGAAGGCATGCACTTTGGCCGCCTGCGCGGTGTCGAGGATCTGTGGGGCTACTGCCGAAGCTGCTATTACAACGATGTCTGCCGTGGCGGCTGTACCTGGACCTCGCACTCCTTGCTCGGCAAACCCGGCAACAACCCCTACTGTCACTACCGAGCACTGGACCTGCAGAAAAAGGGACTGCGCGAACGAATCGTCAAACTAGAGGATGCCGCGAAAACCTCCTTCGCCGTCGGACGTTTTGACCTGATTACCGAACGCATCGACACCGGCGAGAAGGTCAACAGCGTCAGCGACAGCGGCCAGGTGATCAAACTGGCCTGGGCGAACCAGGGCCAGAAATCGCCTGACGAAGGACGTATTCCGCCGCAACTGGCGCTGTGTCGTGGCTGCTTGCAGTACATCCACGCACACGAAGTGATCTGCCCACATTGCGCCGCCGATGTCGCAGCCGCAGAAGCCGAGCACCAGGTCAACCGCGCCCGGCAACAAACCATCCTCAATACGCTGACCGGCCTGCTGGGGTTGCCGCAAAGCAACTTGATGTAGCGAGACCTCGATACCAGGGGGCGAGTTGCCCCCTGCGATCTTTTTACCGCCGGTAATAACGCTCCCTCGCAGCAAACAAAATCATCTAAAAAAACCACACCTGTCAGCCATAATTAGCACCCTGCTACTCGATAGCTGAACGTCTTTCCCATGGTTTTACCCACGCGGGCACGCTGGAACAAACAGTGCCCTCTCCCTCTGCGTTCCTGGAGCTGACGATGAAAATCAATCCCTACCTGATCTTCAACGGTGATTGCAAAGCAGCCTTCACGTTCTACGCGCAATGCCTGCAAGGCACCCTTGAAATGATGATGACCTTCGGTGAGTCGCCGGCTCGCGATCAAATTCCGGCGAGTAGCCATGACCTGATCATGCATACCCGGCTGGTGGTCGGCGACCAGGTCCTCATGGGGTCCGACACCACACCTGAGCGGCCCTACCACGGCATCAACGGTTGCTCTGTTTCGCTGAATGTCACCAGCATCGCTGAAGCCGAGCGAATTTTTAGCGCACTGGCGGACCGGGGCACCATTCAAATGCCGCTGGAGGCGACGTTCTGGGCCGCACGCTTCGGCATGCTGGTTGACCGTTTCGGGGTGCCATGGATGGTCAACTGCGAAACGGATCAGTGAGTGATTCCGTTCTGTCCGGTGCCTGTCAGTTAAGCGCAATCCATGTGGGAGCGAGCCTGCTCGCGATGACGGCATAACATTCAACATCAATGTTGAATGGCCCACCGCTATCGCGAGCAGGCTCGCTCCCACAGGTTTGAGCCTTAACTGACAGGCATTATGGCGTTTTTTTGAAGTACCGATCAGGCATCGACGCGCTTACCCTGGAACCTCGCCCGGTAACGCCCCGGACTCTCACCGGTCCATTTCTTGAACGCCCGATGGAACGCGCTGGGCTCCTGAAAACCGATCTGCTCGGCAATCGCGGTGATGCTCGATGGGCTCTGGCGCAGCTGTTCAAAGGCAACACCGCGGCGTACTTCGTCCTTGATCTCCTGAAATGAACAGCCTTCACGCTCCAGTTTTCGGCGAACGGTGCTGGGGCTCAAATGCTGTTCGAGCGCGAACGCCTCCAGGGTCGGCCATTGGCTGTAATGGCTGTTGCGCAAACGCTGATGAACCTGTGACGCCAGGCCATGCTGGTTACGGAAACGAATCACCAGCCACTGCGGCGCACTGCGCAAAAATGCCTTGAGTGAAGCCAGGTCCTGAACCACCGGCAATTGCAGATAACGGCTGTCGAACTCGATCTCGGTGCRCTCGGCGCCAAAGGTCAGGTTGGCGCCCCAGAGCATTGAATCATCATTGAGCGATAACCGCTCATGACGAAAGTCTGCACGATCGATGGGAATGCGCCGCCCGCCCAGCCAGCACAGCAGGCTGATCATCAACACCAGGAACGTCTCCTCACCGAAATGCGCGACGTCGCTGTTTTGCGCCTGAGTCTGCAAGCTGATGACTGCACGCTTGCCACGCACCGTTAACGTGCCGCGAAAATCCCGCAGGAACAGGCCGAAATTGGCCAGGCACTGACGCATGGCTTTTTCCAGCGTCGGTTCCTGGATCAGTGCCCGACAGATCAAGGCGAAACTGCCTGGCGGCATGCCGTGGGAGTCCAGCTGAAAGAACTCGTCGTTCAGCTCACGAATCTGCACCAGCCATAACGCCGCAAAAGCAGTGGCCGGCACCCGTGCCGTAGGCTGATCCATCAGTGCCGGATCGATTCCCACCTGTTCGAGCACCGACCGCAGACGCTGCGGATTTTCTCGCAGGGCATGGATCATTGGATACATGAAATAGACCGCCACCGAATCCGTTTCCCGCATGTGATCGTCTCTCTCCTCGGCATCTGAAAGTGGCAAAAAACGCCATCACCGTTGAACAGTTCCGGCATAGGCCAGCGGCGTTGCTGATTCTAGACTCGTGCCCAACAAAAAAGACCTTTTTCAGGAAAACCACATGAACCCTTCCGATATTTTTGTTGTGAGCGCGGTCCGTTCTGCCATCGGCAGCTTTGGCGGTTCACTCAAGGATGTGCCGCCTATCCAGTTGGCAACCGACGTGTGCCGCGCAGCCATTGAACGATCAGGCCTGGCGCCCGAGCACATCGGTCATGCGGTGATGGGGCATGTGATCCCGACGGAGGCGCGCGACGCCTACATTTCACGGGCCGTGGCGATGAATGCCGGCCTGCCGAAAGAGACCCCGGCCTTCAACGTCAACCGCCTCTGCGGTTCGGGTCTGCAGGCGATTGTCAGTGCCGCGCAAAGTCTGATGCTCGGGGATGCCTCTGCCGTGCTGGCAGGCGGTGTCGAATCCATGAGCCGTGGTGCCTACTTGTTGCCACAGGCGCGCTGGGGTGCACGAATGGGTGACATTCAGGGCATCGACTACATGCTCGGCGTGCTGCAAGACCCGTTTGCCGGTTTCCACATGGGCATCACCGCAGAAAACATCGCCGAGCACTACGGCATCTCCCGTCAGACCCAGGATCAACTGGCGCTGCTCAGCCAGCAGCGGGCCGCCCGGGCGATTGCCGAAGGGCGTTTTGCCGGGCAGATCGTGCCGATCGAAGTGGCGAGCCGCAAAGGGACGGTTTCGTTTGCCACGGATGAGCATGTACGGGCAGAAGTCAGCTTCGAGCAATTGAGCGGCATGAAACCCGCGTTCAAAAAAGACGGCAGCGTCACCGCCGGCAACGCCTCTGGCCTCAATGATGGCGCTGGCGCGCTGATCATGGCCACCGGGCAACTCGTTCAGGAACAAGGCCTCAAGCCGATGGCCCGACTGGTGGGTTATGCCCACGCCGGCGTTGAGCCTTCAATGATGGGCCTGGGGCCGATTCCCGCCACCCGTCTGGTGCTCAAACGCGCCGGGCTGACCGTGGCCGACCTTGATGTCATCGAGTCCAACGAAGCCTTCGCGGCCCAGGCCTGTGCCGTGGCGCAAGAGCTGGGCTTCGATCCCGAGAAGGTCAACCCCAACGGTTCGGGCATCTCATTGGGCCATCCAGTGGGCGCTACCGGCGCAATCATCGCGACCAAAGCCATCCACGAACTGCATCGGATTCAGGGACGTTATGCCCTGGCGACCATGTGCATTGGCGGCGGCCAAGGCATTGCCGTGTTGTTCGAACGGGTTTGACGGGAAGGACATGACGATGAATCTGCAGAACATTGGCGTCATCGGCGCCGGCACCATGGGCAACGGCATTGCGCAAATCTGCGCACTGGCCGGTTTCAACGTGACCTTGCTGGACATCTCCGACAGCGCCCTGCAAAAAGCGCTGGCGACCGTGGGCAAGAACCTTGACCGGCAGGTCGCCAAGGCGTCGCTGACCGAGGAGCAAAAGCTCGCGGCATTGGACAAGATCCGCACCAGCACCGACTACGCCACCCTGCACAATGCTCAACTGGTGATCGAGGCCGCAACTGAAAACCTTGAACTGAAACTGCGGGTGCTGCAGCAGATCGCCGCTCAGGTCAGCGTCGACTGCGTGATTGCCTCCAACACCTCATCGTTGTCGATCACCGAGCTCGCCGCCAGTGTCAGTTCGCCGGCGCGCTTCATCGGCCTGCACTTCTTCAACCCGGTGCCGGTGATGGGGTTGATCGAAGTGATTCGCGGCCTGCAAACCAGCGACGCCACGCACACCCTGGCTCTGGAACTGGCGCAACGGCTGGGCAAGACCGCGATCACCGCCGGTAACCGTCCGGGTTTCGTGGTGAACCGGATTCTGGTGCCGATGATCAATGAAGCGATCCTGGTGTTCCAGGAAGGCCTGGCCAGCGCCGAAGACATCGATGCGGGCATGCGCCTGGGTTGCAACCAGCCGATAGGCCCGTTGGCGCTGGCCGACCTGATTGGCCTGGATACCTTGCTGGCGATCATGCAGGCCTTCTACGACGGCTTCAACGACAGCAAGTACCGCCCCGCGCCGCTGCTCAAGGAAATAGTCGCGGCCGGTTATCTGGGGCGCAAGACTGGCCGTGGTTTCCATACCTATGGCTGAGCGTTGCTCACGCTTTGCCGAGAGCCGGGACAAGGCCCTGGAGCTGTTCGCCAGCAAGGGTTTTGGCCAGGTCGGCATGCGCGAGCTGGCAGCGTTCCTGGGGCTTGCCCCAGGCTCGCTGTATCACCATTACCCGAGCAAGCAGCACTTGCTGCTCGACTTGATCGAAGAGTTCTACGAGGAGCTACTGGCAACACTCGGACGTCTCGAGCGACAGCCGCGAGACCTGCGTAGCAGCCTGCACAACGTCATCCATGCGCACCTRAACCTGCATCGGGAAATGCCCTGGCATTTTCGCCTGGTGGAGCGCGACAGCGGTTGCCTGAACGAGGATCAACAAGCGCGTGTCCGGCAGTTGCAGGAGCATTACGAACGGCAATTGTTAATGATCCTCTGTCCCTCGCCCCGATTCAGTGAACAAGGGTTACTGGCTGCCGGACACACCATTGCCAGCATGCTCAACAGCGCACCCAGCTGGCTGGCGCTGCACCCGCTGGAGGATCGGGAACGCAACGAATTGCTGGAGAACCTGCTGACCGGAGCCATTGCAGGTTTGCTGGCCCATACCTCCTGCGATCTGCCAGTTCTTCAGACACTAGATCCGCTCGCGGCGCCTCCGCCCTGGGCGCGACTCGGCTAAGCTGAAAGCTCCACCGGAGGATTTTCCAATGTGTGGAAGACTTTCGCAGTACCGAGGCATCCACGACTTCGTCGCGGCGCTGAGCATGCCCAATCCCCTGGTCAATACTGTGGGCGACCAGCCTCTGGGTCTGTACAACGTCGCACCATCAACCCAGGTCGCGCTCTTCCACCTCGAAGGCGAAACCCTGCACGCTGACCGGGTACGCTGGGGATGGCGACCGGCCTGGTCGAAAGACAACTCTGTCCCGATCAATACCCGGGTCGAGAAAGTCGCACACGGCTCATTCTTCCGGGCGATCTGGCCGCACCGCGCCATCATACCCATCGATAACTGGTTCGAATGGGTTTATGAAGGCGGCCCGAATAAACAGCCTTACCTTATCCGGCGCCGGGATCGCGCTCCCATACTTTGCGCGGCCATTGGTCAGTACCCTGCGGGTGGCCGGGAACCGAAGAAGGACGATGGTTTTGTGATCTTCACCGCAGACAGTGGCGGTGGCCTGGTCGACCTGCATGATCGGCGACCCGTGGTGCTGTCACCGGAGTTGGCCCGCGAGTGGCTCAACCTGGCGATGCCCAAGGAGAGCGCCGAGCAGATGGTGCTGCACCAGGGCGAGCCTGCCGAAACCTTCGAGTGGTTCAAGGTGGATATGGCGATCGGCAATGTGAGAAACCAGAGACCTGATCTCATCACGCCGATCGGCAAGATCATCAGTGGCGATCACAAAAGCAATGGCTGATCGGGTGGCGACACCGAGGTTTCTCGACTAGGATTTTCGCGGTATGGAAACGCTTCGCGCCGTTAGCGAGCACTTGGTCTGGGAGACGAAAATGAACCCGATTCGAATGGCTGAGCGGACCTATCGCACTTGGTCCAGCCCGATCCTGCTTGAGCTCAAAGAGAGGGAACATCAGCTGCAACCTTCAGACCGCCAGGCACTTGAAAATGTAATGGTGGAGAGAAGGCTTCTGAACACCGGCAACCCTGCCGGCAAGGATCGACGCAAACCTCAGTCGACCGATAACGCCTGACAAAAGAGCCCGCTGAACGCGGGCTCTTTTTTGTTTGCGGTAGCTGGAAGAAAGGCCGACACACTCATCCAGATGCTCGCCTCACTGTGTATTGGAAACGGGTTTCGTTCTGGATGCACGGGCAGGCAATGACGCGGCGTAAGCCAGCGCTTCCTCTCGGCTGCCAAAGGACCCGAGCCGGTCGTTACGGGTACAGACCTTCCAGAGACCGCTGTTGATGCTGACCACTTGATAACCGTTCATCTGCATTTTGCTAAGCATCGGAGCGTTCATAGTCACCTCCATTCAAGTACAGACAGGTCCGGACCTAACTTACACCCGGTTTGGCGTTCTGTGGGCTGAATAGGTCGAACGGTCGAATGGACCGGCATTAGATATGAAACATCTTTCACAGTGATTTCGACGCAGAGCGCTTATATTCCTCGCCGCTCATTCAAGAAACATTCGGCCCGCACCCTCCCGCGGGCTTTTTTTTGCTTTTTTTTTGTCCCCCCCAGGGCTCCGTGAAAAATCAAAAAAGCCCGGCATCGCTGCCGGGCTTTCGGTTCTAATCCTTTAGAACCTGTCAGGCATCACACTACAAACGTGGCCTCACTTGAAGTCCACGTCGAACGCTTGATAGAACGCATTGCCGGTGTTGGCGACAATCCATAGCAGCACAATGACGTGATGGCCTTTCTTGCCTGCCGGCAACTTCACTTCATGTTCGACTTTGGCTTTGAGTTCGCTGCTGTGCGCGTAATAAGGCACCTGGGTGTAGAAGTCTTCCGCGAACGGTTTGGCCTCGAGTTGCGCACGGCTGATGCGCTGTTTCGGGTCCCAGCCATCCTTGGTGATGAACCAGCTGTAGCCGCGGGTGGTATGAGGCGCGGTGTACTGCCAGGTGACATGAAAGGTCTCGCCCGAGTTCACGTTCAGCAGTGGCCAGGTAAATGGCCGGTTGAGCTTTTTGCTCATTTCCTCGTTGGTGAAGTTGATGCAATCACGAGCATCAGCCTTGCCGCCACTGAGAATAAAACCATCAGCCGGCGGTGCGACGCTGTCGCTGTCCGTCTGATACGGTGCGGGGAAAGGCCCGGCGGTCAGTGACGGGAAGTTCTTGCCGCCTTCCATTTCGTTGACCTGCCACCCTTCCAGGAGACCGACCTCCATGGCGACAGAGCCGCGGCTGGCAGGGGTAGTGACACGACCATGTTTGAGTTGCGCTTGGGTTTGTGGCTTGTTCATTTTTTCACTCCGTTGATTAAGAACGTTCCTTCCTGAGGAACGCTTTCAACCTAACCGAATGACAGGTGAAGTCCATGGCCGCTTTTTTCGCGTTTCGATCGCGGGTTCGCACCAAACCCAACAATAACTGGTTATCCATACAGTTAAGTGTATGAATTCCTACGCTGGGACTGGTAAAAGTACTACAACACAACCCCGCAATCAGAACGATTCACATCAGGACGGTTGCGCACCACAAGCATTCACTTCATTAACGACACGCGGTAGTCTCGGCATCGGTTGCCCTCAAATAAACCGTTACAAGGACGTCACGAATGAAACTGCGCATCGAGTTATCGCAAAACCCGCTACCCGAAGAACGCCAGGCGATTATCAACCCCCTGCGCGCCTACAACATCGCCCATGCCGGCGAAGGTCACCACCAGGAAATCGCCCTGCTGGTTCGTGATGAGCAGACCAACGAAATCCTCGGCGGGCTCTACGCAAAACTGTTTTATCAGTGGATGTTCATCGACCTGTTGTCGGTGCCCGAGCAGGCACGCGGACAGGGCACCGGCTCACGGCTGATGCACATGGCCGAAGAGCTGGCACGGGAGAAGAACTGCATTGGGATCTACCTCGACACCTTCGAATTCCAGGCACCGGAGTTTTACAAGAAGCTGGGGTTTACCGAGATTGGGCAGATTGCCGATTACCCGCCGGGCAGCAAGCGCTTCTTTTTTCAGAAACGCCTGACGGCCGCTGAGCCAAACACCTGACGCTCACTGACTCACAGACAGGTTGCCAGTGCTGCCAGTCGGCGCTTGGCAACCCAGTTGTCCTGAGTGGCGTAGTACTTCAATGCGCCGCCTTGCACGTCGATGAAGGCCTCGGCCGAACGGGTGTAAACGGTGAAGCCACCGGTTTCGCCGGGTTGCAGGTAACCGCTGGCGTCGACACCGAACACCGCCTCGTCCTGCCAGGCAAACTGCACGCACTGGGCGACGACCAGATCGGGCTTGCTCGAAGCGAGCGTCTTGTAGGGGCTCTGGGAGCGCGCTTCTTTCATCGTCGATCCCGCGCAACCCGCCAGCAACACGCCAGCCAGCGCCACCATCAAAATACGCATTGTGCTTCCTTATTCGCAAAACGCTGACTGTATCACCGCAAGCGGCTACTCCGAAGCGCCTGGCAAGGTTCTTCCTCATGGCGCCGCTCTGCTTCGTGCTTTACTTGATATAGTTCGCGACAGCCCGCGCCGATTCGCGCACCCTGTCGCGCCATAATTGGCGCGTCGCGCCGAGCAACTCCTCCGGAAAGCCCATGACCCCCAATGCCGAGTTCTACAAACCTTCCACCGACTACGCCGACAAGCTGATCAGCCAGATCGGTCAGACCCCGTCGTGGATCGCCAAACGCATTGGCGTGACCGACAAACGCATTCGCTACATCCTCGATGGCGAAAGAACCGTCAAAGGTGAAACCACGCCGATCCAGATGACCTATACCGAGCAATTTGCGCTCGAGTGCCTGGCCGCCGAGGCCAAAGCCAACAAGAAAAAGACCTCCTGACCCGCGTCAAGGCAAACGCCCTCAAGACGTGCATGCTTTCCCTTCGACAAGGACAGTCCATGGCCCCCATCGACTCGCAGCACGAACTGGCGCTGCAACGATTTCTCAATGCGCGACCGGCGTTACGCGAAGAACTCGATCACCTGAACCCTCTGGCCGCCCAGGCCAAAGGCGAAACCATGGCGCAGTACCGCAACGAACGACTGCATGAAGCCTACGAGGCGGAGGCCGAGCGTCTGGGCCTGTTCGCCTGGGAGTTGACGTTGCAATTGACCGTGGCGACTGTTGAGGACTATGAAGCCCAGCGGCTGGAGGTGCACAAGGAAGTGGCGCAAATGGCCGGCATGGACTGGAAGGAATATCGCAAACTGCATGGCCTTGAGAATTAATCAAAGCGGCCACCCTCACCTAAACGCCCTTCGCCGCACCGGCGATAAAGCTTTATCATGGCCGCAGGTTTGTTGTCAGAGTTCACCATGAAGTTCGCCATTGCGCTGTTTTCCGCCGCACACGCGCCCTCCTCGCGCCGCGCCCTGCTGTTTGCCCAGGCAGCGCTGGCCGGTGGGCACGAGATCGTGCGGCTGTTTTTCTATCAGGACGGCGTTTACAACGCCTCGAGCAACGTCGTTACGCCACAGGACGAGCAGGACCTGGCGCTGCAATGGCGCACCTTTGTCAGCCAGCACCAGCTCGACGGCGTAGTGTGTATTGCTGCAGCGTTGCGTCGTGGTGTACTGGATGAAGCGGAAGCCAGGCGTTATCAGCGCACGGCAATCAATGTCAGTGCACCGTGGGAACTGTCCGGGCTCGGGCAGTTGCACGATGCGGTACAAGACGCCGATCGTCTGATCTGTTTTGGAGGGCCATGAACATGCCTAAATCCTTGCTGATTATCAGCCGGCAAGCGCCCTGGTCTGGCCCAAGTGCCCGTGAAGCGCTGGATATCGTACTCGCCGGCGGCGCCTTCGATTTGCCGATCGGCCTGCTGTTTCTCGATGACGGCGTGTTCCAGCTCGCCACCGGGCAGGACGCCAAGGCCGTGCAACAAAAAGACCTCAGCGCCAACCTGCAGGCGCTTGGGTTGTTTGGTATAGAAGACCTGTACGTGTGTGGCGAGAGTGCAACCGCACGGGGTCTGGAACCGACTGCCCTGAGCCTCGAACCGTTGCACGTACTGGCCGCTGAACAGATCTCGGCCGTTATTGACCGTTATGACCAAGTGATCACCCTCTGATGTCGACTTTGCATGTGTTGTCTCACTCGCCTTTTACCGATAACCGGCTGACCAGTTGCCTGCGCGTGCTGGGTGCGAGCGATGCCGTTCTGCTCAGTGGCGATGCGGTCTACGCCTTGCAGCCCGGCACCGCGCCACTCCGCGCACTGCAAGCGCAAAGCGAAACCTTGCGTCTGTTCGTCCTCGACGAAGACGTCCAGGCTCGCGGCATACACGTGCCCAGCTGGGTCAAAAGCGTCGACTATCCGGCCTTTGTCGAACTGTCGATTCACTACGACAAGGTCAACAGCTGGCTATGAATTCGCTCACCGTAGGCGCTCGTCGCATCGATCTGGACAAGGACGGCTACCTGGTTGATCTCGGTGACTGGTCCGCCGAAGTCGCCACCGCGCTGGCTGCCGCCGAAGAACTGGAGCTGAGCCCCGAACACTGGGAAATCCTTGAGCTGCTGCGCGGTTTCTATCAGGAGTTCCAGCTGTCGCCGGCCACTCGCCCGTTGATCAAATACACCGCGCTGAAGCTGGGCCCGGACAAGGGCAACAGCCTGCACCTGAATCGATTGTTCAAAGGCACTCCCGCCAAACTTGCCGCCAAGCTGGCGGGCCTGCCCAAACCGACGAATTGTCTATGACCGATTTCGCCCCACTGATCACTGAAACACCTGCCGAACACCCTTTCGCGCAGTTCGTGCGGATTCTCGGCAAAGGCAAACGCGGCGCCCGCAGCCTGACCCGCGAAGAGGCCCGCGAGGCCATGGGCATGCTGCTCGACGACAAGGTCGAGGACACTCAACTCGGCGCCTTCCTGATGCTGTTGCGGCACAAGGAAGAGAGCCCGGAAGAGCTGGCGGGTTTCACCGAGGCCTTGCGCGAGCGGCTGAACGCGCCAGCGCTGGCAGTCGACCTGGACTGGCCGACCTACGCCGGCAAGAAGCGCCACCTGCCGTGGTACCTGCTGGCGGCCAAGTGCCTGGCGCAAAACGGTGTGCGGATCCTGATGCACGGCGGTGGCGCGCATACCGCCGGGCGGCTGTACAGCGAGCAACTGCTCGAACCATTGCAGATCCCGCTGTGCCGTAACTGGCAACAAGTGGGTGAGGCGCTGGAACAAGGCAATCTGGCGTTCATCCCGCTGGGCGACTGGGCGCCGCAACTGCAACGGATGATCGACCTGCGCAACACCCTCGGCCTGCGTTCGCCGATCCATTCGCTGGCGCGGATTCTCAACCCGCTGGGCGCACGCTGTGGCTTGCAAAGCATCTTCCACCCCGGCTATCAGGGCGTGCACCGCGACGCCAGCGGCTTGCTGGGCGATAACGCGATCGTGATCAAGGGCGATGGCGGTGAGATCGAGATCAACCCGGATGCCGATAGTCACTTGTACGGCACCACTGGCGGTCAAAGCTGGGACGAGGAATGGCCGCAGCTGTCGGCGCAACGCCACGTCAAACCGGCGAGCCTGGACCCGGAACACTTAAAGGCCGTATGGCGCGGTGACGTGGTCGACAGCTATCCGCAAATGGCGCTGATTTCGACCATGGCCCTGGCCTTGCGCGGTCTCGGTACACCGCGTGATGAAGCCTTCGTCAAGGCTCAGCAGTTCTGGGATGCTCGCGACAAATCTATTTAATCGATCATTAACGCTCAACCTTTGCGCTTTTTGTTCGAAGGGATCGGAATAGACTCAACTCCAACGTTTAACGACTTTGGAGTTCAAGATGGGTTTGCTGATTGAAGGGCAATGGCGTGATCAGTGGTACGAAAGCAGCAAGGACGGCGCGTTCCAGCGCGAACAAGCGCAGCGCCGTAACTGGCTGACCGCTGACGGCAAACCCGGCCCCAGCGGTGAAGGCGGCTTCCCCGCACAAGCCGGCCGCTATCACCTCTATGTCTCGCTCGCCTGTCCCTGGGCGCACCGCACGCTGATTCTGCGCAAGCTCAAAGGCCTGGAAAGCCTGGTCGATGTGTCGGTGGTCAGCTGGCTGATGCTGGAAAACGGCTGGACCTTCGACAAGGCCTTCGGCTCCACGGGCGACAAGCTCGACCACCTCACGTTTATGCACCAGCGCTACACCGCCGATACCGCCGACTACACCGGCCGCGTAACGGTGCCCGTGCTGTGGGATAACCTGCAAAAGCGCATCGTCAGCAACGAATCGGCGGAAATCATCCGCATGTTCAACAGCGCCTTCGACGGTCTGACCAGCAATGGCCTGGACTTCTACCCGCAACCCTTGCGCGCTGAAATCGATGAGCTGAATGCGCGGATTTATCCGGCGGTGAACAACGGCGTGTATCGCGCCGGGTTTGCCACCTCGCAAACGGCTTATGAAGAAGCATTTGATGAGCTGTTCAGTGAACTCGACTGGCTGGAAAACCGCTTGGGTGAAAAGCGCTACCTGACCGGCGAATACCTGACCGAGGCGGACATTCGCCTGTTCACCACGCTGATTCGCTTCGACGCGGTGTATTACAGCCACTTCAAGTGCAACCTGCGGCGGATCGCCGATTACCCGAACCTGTCGAACTGGCTACGCGAGCTGTATCAGTGGCCGGGGATTAGCGACACCGTGGACTTTGCCCACATCAAGGGGCACTACTACGCGAGCCATCGCACGATCAATCCGACCGGCATTGTGCCGAAGGGACCGGCGCAGGATTTCACCACTGCGCATGATCGGGAGCGGTTGAGCGGGAAAGGGGTTTGGCGCAAGACCTGAGGTTTATGCAGGTTTTGAGGGCCCCATCGCGAGCAGGCTCGCTCCCACACTGAACCGCGTTCAGCCACAGATTCATGGCCAAACACAGATCAAATGTGGGAGCGAGCCTGCTCGCGATGAGGGCAACTCGGTGTTCAGACTTGCGACTGGGCGCCTTCAAACCACGCGAGTTTCTCGCGAAGTTGCACCACCTCTCCCACAATCACCAATGTCGGCGCATGCACTTCATGCTCCGCCACCAGTTGTGGAAGATCGGCCAGCGTGCCGGTGAAGACGCGCTGATTCGGCGTCGTGCCCTGCTGGATCAACGCCGCCGGCGTGTCCGCCGAACGACCGTGCCTGATCAGTTGTTCGCAGATGATCGGCAGCCCCACCAGTCCCATGTAAAACACCAGGGTTTGCGCGGGTGCGACCAGATCGCTCCACGGCAGATCCGAGGTACCGTCCTTCAGGTGGCCGGTGATAAAACGCACCGACTGCGCGTAATCACGGTGGGTCAACGGAATCCCGGCGTAGGCTGCGCAACCGCTGGCAGCGGTAATGCCCGGCACGACCTGGAACGGAATGCCGTGGGCCGCCAGTTCTTCGATTTCTTCGCCACCACGGCCAAAGATGAACGGATCACCGCCCTTCAGCCGCACGACACGCTTGCCCTGTTTGGCCAGGTCGACCAATTGCTGGTTGATCTGGTCCTGAGGTACGGCGTGATCGGCACGTCGTTTACCGACATAGATCCGCTCGGCATCACGACGGCACAGTTCAAGAATCGCCGGTGCCACCAGACGGTCATACAGCACCACATCGGCTTGCTGCATCAGCCGCAAGGCGCGGAATGTCAGCAGGTCCGGATCACCCGGCCCCGCGCCGACCAGATACACCTCACCTGGAGCATTGGGGGATTGGCCGTTGATTTTCGCCAGCAGCAAACGCTCGGCTTCAGCGCCCTGCCCGGCCAGTTGACGATCCGCGATCGGCCCCTGGAACACCTCTTCCCAGAACGCCCGACGCTGCTGCACATCCGGGAACAGACCTTTGACCTGATGGCGAAAACGCGCTGCCAACCCGGCCAATTGGCCGTAGGTCGAGGGAATCCACGTTTCCAGCTTGGCGCGGATCAACCGCGCCAGCACCGGCGCATCGCCGCCGCTGGACACCGCAATCACCAACGGCGAACGGTCGACGATCGCCGGGAAGATCACGCTGCACAGGGCAGGCGCGTCCACCACGTTGACCGGCACGCAGCGCCGATGAGCATCTTTGGAAACTTGCGCATTCAGCGGTTCGTCGTCGGTGGCGGCAATGATCAGCCCGCAACCGTCGAGGTCCGACTCACGATAGCCGCGCAACACCAGCTCGCCGCCACTGTCCTGCACCAGCTCGCGCAGCTGGGCTTCGATCTCAGGTGCAACGACCCGCAGCAGCGCGCCAGCGTCGGCCAGCAGACGGGATTTGCGCAAGGCAATCTCCCCTCCACCGACGACCAACACACGACTGCCGCGCAGGTTGTGAAACAGCGGCAGAAATTCCATTTAGCCGATGACCTCAAGGCCGCCCATGTACGGCTTGAGCACGGCTGGCACACGGATCGAACCGTCGGCCTGCTGATAGTTCTCCAGCACCGCCACCAGGGTACGACCGACCGCCAGGCCGGAACCGTTCAGGGTGTGGACCAGCTCAGGCTTGCCGGTTTCCGGGTTACGGAAACGTGCTTGCATGCGACGGGCCTGGAAATCGCCGCAGTTGGAGCACGACGAAATTTCACGGTATTTGCCTTGGCTCGGAACCCACACTTCCAGGTCGTAGGTCTTGACCGCGCTGAAGCCCATGTCGCCGGTGCACAGCGCCAGGGTACGATATGGCAGTTCCAGCAATTGCAGGACTTTCTCGGCGTTGGCGGTCAGGCTTTCCAGCGCTTCCATCGAAGTCGACGGCTCAACGATCTGGACCATTTCGACCTTGTCGAACTGGTGCTGACGAATCATCCCGCGGGTGTCACGGCCCGACGCACCGGCTTCGCTGCGGAAGCACGGGGTGTGGGCGACGAACTTGATCGGCAGCTGTTTGGCGTCGATGATTTCGCCAGCCACGATGTTGGTCAGTGACACTTCAGCAGTCGGGATCAGGTACAGATCGGCTTCGCCTTCGCGGCTGATCTTGAACAGGTCTTCCTCGAACTTCGGCAGTTGACCGGTGCCCTGCAAGGCCGGCGCCTGAACCAGATAAGGCGTGTAGGCCTCTTCATAGCCATGCTCGGTGGTGTGCAGGTTGATCATGAACTGCGCCAGTGCGCGGTGCAGGCGGGCAATCGGCCCACGCAGCAGGGAGAAACGGGCACCGGACAGCTTGGCTGCGGTTTCAAAGTCCAGCCAGCCGAACTTCTCGCCCAGCGCGACGTGATCCTTGATCTCGAAGTCGAAGGTGGTCGGCGTGCCCCAGCGGCGCACTTCGACGTTGCCGTCTTCGTCGGAACCAATCGGTACCGACTCGTGTGGCAGGTTAGGAATGTTCAGCAGGATCGAGTCCAGTTCGGTCTGGATCTCGTCCAGCTCGACTTTGCCGATACCCAGCTCGTTCGCCATGCGCTCGACGTCGGCCATCAACGGCGCGATGTCTTCGCCGCGCTGCTTGGCCTGACCGATGGATTTGGAGCGCGCGTTACGTTCAGCCTGCAGTGCTTCGGTGCGGGTCTGGACGGTCTTGCGCTGTTCTTCCAGCGCTTCGATGCGCGCAACATCCAGGCTGAAGCCGCGGGATGCCAGGCGGTCCGCTACGTCCTGAAGGTTGCTACGTAACAGTTTGGAATCGAGCATGTCGGTCTCTCGTTTATCAAAGTTTGGTCAAGGATAGGCCAGCCCACGTCGCGAGCAGCCCGCCGAATACGCTGATCGCCGCATAGCCCAGGGCCAGCGGCACTTGCCCGCTTTCGAGCAAGCGCACCGTATCCAGTGAAAAGGATGAAAAAGTCGTCAGGCCGCCAAGGAAGCCCACCATCAACCCGGCACGCACCTCAATCGGCACTTCCGGGCGCAACATAAACAGGCCGTACAAAAAGCCGATCAACAGGCAGCCAATGATATTAACGGTCAGCGTAGCGGTATAGAAGTGCCGCGGCCAATTCGCGTTGATCCAGTTGCCGGTAGCGAAACGCAATAAGGTGCCGGCAATACCGCCGACGGAGACCGCAACGATCAAGGGAATCAAGGTTTTCTCCGCTGTTTGGGGCTCAGGCGATCCAGCTGCGCAAGGTGATTGAGCTTCTCGCCGATCTTCAATTCGAGGCCACGCGGTACCGGACGATAGAACGACTGCGGTTCCAGCTCCTCCGGGAAATAATCTTCACCGGCGGCATAAGCGTCCGGCTCGTCGTGGGCATAACGGTATTCGTCGCCGTAACCGAGTTGTTTCATCAACTTGGTCGGGGCATTGCGCAAATGCAGCGGGACTTCCAGCGAGCCGTGCTCGGCAGCGCTGCGCATGGCCGCTTTGAAGCCCATATAGACGGCGTTGCTTTTCGGCGCACAGGCCAGATAGGTAATCGCCTGCGCGACCGCCAACTCGCCTTCGGGGCTGCCCAGCCGCTCCTGCACATCCCACGCCGCCAGGCACAGGCTCAAGGCACGCGGATCGGCATTGCCGATATCTTCGCTGGCCATGCGCACTACGCGCCGGGCCAGGTACAACGGATCACAGCCACCGTCGAGCATCCGCGCGAACCAGTACAGTGCGCCGTCCGGGTTGGAACCACGAACCGATTTGTGCAGCGCAGAGATCTGGTCGTAAAACGCTTCGCCGCCCTTGTCGAAACGTCGCCGGGTGTCACCGAGCAGGCTTTGCAGCAGCTCGACGCCGATTTCCGTGCCGTCTTCGGCCAGGTCGGAGGCGTTCTCCAGCAAGTTCAGCAGACGCCGGCCGTCACCGTCAGCGGCGCTGAGCAGCATCTTGAAACCGTCATCGCCAAGGCTCAGCTGACGCTTGCCCAGGCCGCGCTCTTCGGTCAAGGCCCGCTGCACCAGTTTGTGCAGCGCGGTTTCGTCGAGACTCTTGAGCACGTAGACGCGCGCACGGGACAGCAGTGCGTTGTTCAGTTCAAAGGATGGGTTTTCGGTGGTCGCGCCGATGAAAATCAGCGTGCCGTCCTCGACGTACGGCAGAAAGGCATCTTGTTGCGACTTGTTGAAGCGATGCACTTCGTCGACGAACAGAATGGTTCGACGGCCATATTGCCCGGCCTGCTGCTTGGCAACTTCCACCGCCTGGCGGATCTCCTTGACCCCGGCCAGCACCGCCGAGACCGTTTCGAAGTGCGCATCCGAGACTTCCGCGAGCAGCCGCGCCAGGGTGGTTTTACCCACGCCCGGCGGCCCCCAGAAAATCATCGAGTGCAAGGCACCCTGCTCCAGCGCCTCGCGCAACGGCTTGCCGCGGGCCAACAGGTGTTCCTGACCGACGTACTCGTCCAGGTTGGCCGCACGTAAACGGGCGGCCAAGGGCTGAGCTATCGGGGCACTGCGAAACAGGTCCATCACTACTTATGAAACCTCTACTGGGTCCTGATGCCGACCCGCCAAAGTGTTAAACACCGCAATCCCTGTGGGAGCGAGCCTGCTCGCGAATGCGGTGTGCCAGACAACATTGATGGTGACTGACACTCCCTCTTCGCGAGCAGGCTCGCTCCCACAGGTTTTGTCTTATTCCTGGATCACATCCGCACCCTTGGGGATGTCGAACTTGAACTTGGAGGCCGGAATCGGCTCGTTGGCCTTGACTCCGGTGAACAGGATATTGGTGCGCTGGCCGACGCTGTCGATCATTTGCATGTCATTGACCATGCCGTTGCGGAACGACAGGCGCAGGCTGTCGAACAGCGTGTCCTTGGTCTTGGGCTTGAGCGTGAAGTCGATCACGCCGCCGGCTTCCTTGGATGTGATGGCGAAGCTCTGGCTGATTTTCGACACGTCACCGGACAGCAACAGGGCTGGAGTCTGGGTCAGGCGCTGATCAAGCTTCTTGATGGTGACTTGTTGCAGATCAGGGTCCCACAGGGAAACCTTCTGGCCATCCGACACCATCAGCTGTTCTTGTGGTGCATCGGTGTGCCAGTAGAACAGGCCCGGACGCTGCAACGACATCTCGCCAGCGGTTTCCTGCAACTGAGTACCGCTGCCATCGAGGGTCAGCTGAGAGAAACGTGCGGTCAGGGTCTGCGACTTTTCGAGCAACTGAGTCAGACGCGCCACGTCCTTGTCATCGGCGTGGGCCGAGAGCGTGGTTAAAGCCAGTACCGGCAGCAGCAACATGCGGATAAGACGCATGGGAGTCCTCTTTGATGTTCGCTTGAATGGCGTGCCGCGTGATCTCACGCGGCACCGGTCAGTCGCGCATAGGGCCTGGTGCAAGCACTTCGCGCGAACCGTTGGTATTCATGGAGGTCACGACCCCGGCCATTTCCATGGCTTCGATCATGCGCGCAGCGCGGTTGTAGCCGATCTTCAGCTTGCGCTGAACCGCAGAGATCGAGGCGCGGCGGCTTTCCAGCACGAACTGCACCGCTTCGTCATAGAGCGCGTCGGTTTCAGCATCATCGTCGCCGCCACCGCTGCTGCCTTCAAAGCCACTGCCCGCCTCTTCGACACCGTTGAGGATGTCGTCGTTGTACTCCGGTGCGCCGCGCAGTTTCCAGGCTTCAACCACCCGGTGAACTTCATCGTCGGAAACGAACGCGCCGTGAACCCGAATCGGCAGACTGGTGCCCGGTGGCATGTAGAGCATGTCACCGTGACCCAGCAACTGCTCGGCGCCACCCTGGTCGATGATGGTCCGCGAGTCGATCTTGCTCGATACCTGGAACGCCATACGGGTCGGAATGTTGGCCTTGATCAGACCGGTGATCACATCCACCGACGGACGCTGGGTCGCGAGGATCAAGTGAATACCAGCCGCACGGGCTTTCTGGGCGATCCGCGCAATCAACTCTTCAACCTTCTTGCCGACGATCATCATCATGTCGGCAAATTCGTCGACCACCACCACGATGGTTGGCAGCTTGGTCAGCAGCGGCGCTTCGTCGTGGATGCTTTCGCGGTTGTACAACGGATCTGTCAGCGGCGTACCGGCTTCCTGCGCCTCTCTGACCTTCTGGTTGAAGCCCGACAGGTTACGCACGCCCATCTTCGCCATCAGCTTGTAGCGGCGCTCCATCTCGGCCACGCTCCAGCGCAATGCGTTGGCGGCGTCCTTCATGTCGGTGACCACCGGGCACAGCAGGTGCGGAATGCCTTCGTAGATCGACAGTTCAAGCATTTTCGGGTCGATCATGATCAGCTTGGCGTCTTCCGGGCCCGACTTGAACAGGATCGACAGGATCATCGCGTTCACACCCACCGACTTACCGGAACCGGTGGTACCGGCTACCAGCAGGTGAGGCATTTTTGCCAGGTCGGTGATGACCGGCTTGCCGCCGATGTCATGGCCCAGGGCCAGGGTGACCGGGGACTTGGCGTCATCGTATTCCGGCGTCGACAACACTTCGGAGAAGCGCACGATCTGCCGGTCTTCGTTGGGAATCTCGATGCCGACCGTGGTCTTGCCGGGAATCACTTCCACCACCCGCACACTGGTCACTGCCAGCGAACGCGCAAGGTCTTTGGCCAGGTTGGAGATACGGCTGACTTTTACCCCGGCCGCCGGTTGAATCTCGTAACGGGTAATCACCGGGCCCGGGTGAATCGAATCCACCGAGACTTCGACGCCGAATTCCTTGAGCTTGATTTCCAGCAGATGACCAACCGCAGCCAGCGACTCAGGCGAATAGTTGAGTTGTTTCTTTTCCGCCGGGTCGAGGATCGAGATCGGCGGCAAGGTGCCTTCCACCGCGCTGTCAACGAACAGCGGCGCCTGTTTCTCTTTCTCGACGCGTTTGCTTGGCAGCGGCGCTTTCGGCGGTGCTGGAGCAATCACCGGCGGAACCTGCTTCTCGCGCTCGGACATGTGCTTGCTCAGGGCCTGCTCACGCTCGATCAGGCGCTCCTTGACCTTGGCTTGCTCGCGTTTGTCGGGCACGGTCGGAGCCACGACGTCGTGTACCCGATCGTCGACTTCACGCAATTGCGCAACCAGTTGCTTGCGCTCGGTGCGCGCAGCCCACCAGCGATTGGCGGCCCCCTGGAACAGTTCGAACAGGTCGAGGGTGATCTTGCCGGTGACGTCCATCACCTTGAACCACGAGAGGTCGGTGAACACGGTCAGGCCGAACAGAAACAGCGCGATGAACATCAGGGTGCTGCCCTGGATATTCAGCGCGTTCTTCGCCAGATCGCCCAGGCTTTCACCCAATGCACCGCCGGCGCCGGCCGGCAAACCGGTCGGGGCGTGGAAATGGATATGCGCCAGGGCTGCGCCCGACAGCACCAGAAACACCAGGCCGATCAGGCGCCATGAAAACAGCCAGCCGCTCCACTGCCACGGTTCGTGGCGTTGGCGGAATATCTGGTATGTCTTGATCGCCAGCAACAGCGGGAAGATATAGGCAAAGTAACCCAGCACCATGAACAGGATATCGGCGCTGTAAGAGCCGGCCGGCCCGCCGAAGTTCTGTACATCGTCGATTTTGCTGTTATGACTCCAGCCCGGATCGTCCTTGCCATAGGTCAGCAAGGCCATCATCAGGAACAGGCACAAGGCACCGATGGCGATCAGTGCACCTTCCTTGAGCCGGTAGTGCAGATGCTGACGCCAAAGTGGAACTACTGTTTTAGGTGCTGCGGTGGATTTCTTCAAAACGCGTCTTTTCCTGCGCCTGTAGCGCGTCCAACTGTTGATTGACTACAAAAAACTGCCCACTCCGGGCAGGTAACAAAGTTAACGGGCGCAACAGAGACTACTTTTAACACTCTGACATCGAAATCTGAAACCGTAGGAGATGCCGAAGACAGCGATCTTTTATAACGAAGATTTCGGAACATCCCGATACAGACCGGCATTGTACGGGTTTGCCCGCACGATGCCACGCCAGAGCAGCTAAGGTGTAGCATAGCCAAAAGTACGTTGCGCGCGCTTCAATTTGAGCATGCATTCTCTTTTGTGACAAAGGCTTATGAGGTGTTTTTATGAGCGAAGCTAAGCATTCACGCCTGATCATTCTGGGTTCCGGCCCTGCCGGTTACAGCGCCGCCGTTTATGCAGCTCGCGCCAACCTCAAGCCAACCGTTATCACGGGCCTGCAAGCTGGCGGTCAATTGACCACCACCATTGAAGTCGACAACTGGCCAGGCGATGTTGAAGGCCTGACCGGCCCGGTGCTGATGGAGCGCATGCAAAAACACGCCGAGCGTTTCGACACCGAGATCGTCTACGACCACATTCACACCGCAGAGTTGCAGCAGCGGCCGTTCCGGCTTACCGGCGACAGCGGCACCTACACCTGCGATGCGCTGATTATCGCGACCGGCGCCTCGGCACAATACCTGGGACTGCCCTCCGAAGACGCCTTCGCCGGCAAAGGCGTTTCCGCCTGCGCCACCTGCGATGGCTTTTTCTACCGCAATCAAGTGGTCGCGGTGATTGGCGGCGGCAACACGGCCGTTGAAGAAGCCCTGTACCTGGCCAACATTGCCAAGGAAGTACACCTGATTCATCGTCGCGACAAACTGCGCTCCGAGAAGATCCTTCAGGACAAACTGTTCGAACGCGCCAAAAATGGCAACATCCGCCTGCACTGGAACCAGAACCTTGAAGAGGTATTGGGCGATGCCAGCGGCGTTACCGGTGCGCGCCTGCGCGACAGCCTGACCGGCGAGATGAAAGACCTGGAGCTGACCGGCGTATTCATCGCCATTGGCCATAAACCCAATACCGACCTGTTCCAGGGCCAGCTGGAGATGCATAACGGTTACCTGCGAGTCCGTGGCGGCAGCGAAGGCAATGCCACCGCCACCGAGATCGAAGGGGTGTTTGCCGCTGGCGATGTGGCCGACCACGTCTACCGTCAGGCGGTGACTTCCGCCGGTGCCGGCTGCATGGCGGCACTCGACGCTGAAAAATACCTCGATGACAACTGATATACCTTCATTGCGGTGGGCACCGACCCATCGCTGCCCTCCCCTTCTGCAAGCCTGGATACCATGCTGACCTGGTTACAACGCGACTCCCTGAAATTCCCGCCGCTGGAAAAAGCCATGCGCGACCCCAACGGCCTGCTTGCCGCCGGCGGCGACCTGAGCGCCGATCGGCTGATCCAGGCTTACCGCCACGGTTGTTTCCCGTGGTTTTCGGAGGGCCAACCGATCCTGTGGTGGTCACCGGATCCACGCACCGTATTGTTTCCCGACGAACTGCATGTTTCTCGCAGCCTCGGCAAGCTGTTGCGCCAAAAGCGCTACGACGTGACGTTCGACCAGGACTTCCCTGCCGTCATACGCGCCTGTGCAGCTCCGCGGGAGTATGCCGACGGCACCTGGATCACCGAAGCGATGCAAACCGCCTACATGGAGCTACACGCTCGCGGATACGCCCACTCGGTCGAGGTCTGGGACCAAGGGGTGTTGGTGGGCGGGCTCTATGGCCTGGCCATGGGTCGGCTGTTTTTCGGTGAATCGATGTTCAGCCGCGCCGACAACGCCTCCAAAGTCGGCTTCGCCACGCTGGTCAATCACCTCAAGGACGCCGGTTTCGTGCTGATCGACTGCCAGATGCCGACCGGTCATCTGCACAGCCTGGGTGCCCGGGCGATCCCTCGTCGCGAGTTTGCCGGTTATCTTCAGCAACATCTTGATCAACCCAGCCGTGCCACATGGGTTTGCTGAGCGATTTTTGCAGCCGTGGCTTACACTTAATTGAACAGCTATTCCCGAGGGTTGATTCATGACCGAGTTGGCGCGCCTCAAGTTTTATGCCACTCAGCCCCACTCTTGCAGCTATCTGCCCGATGAACAGGCCACCACGCTGTTCCTCGACCCTAGCCAGCCCATGGATGTGCATGTCTATGCAGACCTGTCGGAAATGGGTTTTCGTCGCAGTGGCGACCACCTGTACCGGCCGCATTGCCAAAATTGCAATGCGTGTGTGCCTGCGCGCATTCCCGTTGCGCAGTTTTCACCTAACCGTCAGCAGAAACGTATTTTCAAACGCAATGCCGACCTGCAGGTTCGCCCGGCCAAACCGGGTTTCAGCGAAGAATATTTCGACCTTTACCAGCGCTATATCGAGCAACGCCACGCCGATGGCGACATGTACCCGCCCAGCCGCGATCAGTTTTCAACCTTTCTGGTCCGCGACCTGCCGTTTTCGCGCTTCTACGAGTTCCGCCTCGAGGGACGTCTGCTGGCGATCGCCGTGACGGATCTGCTGCCCAACGGCTTGTCGGCGGTCTACACCTTCTATGAGCCCGAAGAAGATCGCCGCAGCCTGGGCCGTTACGCGATTCTCTGGCAGATCAACGAAGCCCGGCGCCTGGGACTGGAAGCGGTCTACCTCGGATACTGGATCAAAAACTGCAAGAAAATGAACTACAAGACCCAATATCGCCCCATAGAGCTGCTGATTAATCAGCGCTGGGTGGTACTGAACTAGGTTCAGCCCTAAAGCCCTTGGCTTAAACCCCATTTTTCGGGCACAATGCACGCCGCTTTTGCCTGGCGCAGTTGCACCGGGCCATTCATTGGATACCGAGGGCTTTACTGCATGTCGAAAGAAGACAGCTTCGAAATGGAAGGCACTGTCGTCGACACCCTGCCCAACACCATGTTTCGTGTGGAGTTGGAAAATGGGCACGTCGTAACCGCGCATATTTCCGGCAAGATGCGCAAGAACTACATTCGTATTCTTACCGGTGACAAAGTGCGCGTCGAGCTGACGCCCTATGATTTGAGCAAAGGGCGGATCACTTACCGCGCTCGTTAATCAAGTCAATACAAAACGCCCGGCTCTGCCGGGCGTTTTTGTTTGCCCTGGATTTGACAGGCGCCCTCAATCCATTGTGGGAGCGAGCCTGCTCGCGATGGCGGTTTCACACCCGACATTGATGCAGCCTGACCCACCGCTATCGCGAGCAGGCTCGCTCCCACAGGAGATATGCGCAAATCACCATTACACCAAACAGCAAAAAGGCGCCTTTCGGCGCCTTTTGCTTTATCGCGGTTAATGTCAGGCCATTTCTGCCGTGGTCTCGAACTCAAAGGTCAACTCGCCATCCTTGATGTCGATGTGCACCACACCGCCATGCTCGGCCAGTTCGCCAAAGAGAATCTCCTCCGCCAGCGGACGCTTGATCTTGTCCTGGATCAAGCGCGCCATTGGTCGCGCACCCATGGTCGCATCGTAACCACCGGCCGCCAGCCAACTGCGTGCAGCGTCGGTGACCTCGAGCAGTACACGCTTGTCTTCCAGCTGCGCCTGCAGTTCGGTAAGGAACTTGTCCACCACGCTTTTGATGACCTCATGACTGAGGCGACCAAACTGGATAATGGTGTCCAGACGGTTACGGAATTCCGGCGTGAAGCTCTTCTTGATCACTTCCATCGCGTCGGAAGAGTGATCCTGATACGCGAAGCCGATAGAAGCCCGAGCTGCGGTTTCGGCACCGGCGTTGGTCGTCATGATGACGATCACGTTACGGAAATCCGCCTTGCGCCCGTTGTTATCGGTGAGCGTACCGTGGTCCATGACCTGCAACAGCAGGTTGAAGACTTCCGGATGCGCCTTCTCGATCTCATCGAGCAACAGCACGCAGTGGGGCTGCTTGGTGATCGCTTCAGTCAGCAGGCCGCCCTGATCGAACCCGACGTAGCCTGGAGGTGCACCGATCAAGCGCGAAACGGTGTGACGCTCCATGTACTCGGACATATCGAAGCGAACCAGCTCGATCCCCAACGCCTTGGCCAGTTGCCGGGCCGCTTCGGTTTTACCGACACCCGTAGGGCCGGCAAACAGGAACGAACCGACTGGCTTGTCAGGCGACTTCAGTCCGGCACGGGACAGCTTGATCGCGGTCGACAAGGAATCGATCGCCGCATCCTGGCCAAACACCGTCAACTTCAGATCGCGCTCAAGGTTACGCAGCAGCTCTTTATCGGAGCTGGTGACGTGTTTTGGCGGAATCCGCGCGATCTTCGCCACGATGTCCTCGACCTGAGGCACTTCGATGCGTTTCACACGCTTCTCGATTGGCTGCAGACGCTGATAGGCGCCCGCCTCGTCGATGACGTCGATGGCCTTGTCCGGCATATGCCGGTCATTGATGTAGCGCGATGCCAGTTCGGCAGCGGCGCGCAGGGCTTCATCACTGTATTCGATGTTGTGATGGAGTTCGAAACGCCCCTTGAGACCGCGCAGGATACCAATGGTGTCTTCGACCGAAGGCTCCGACACATCGACCTTCTGGAAGCGCCGTGCCAGAGCACGGTCTTTTTCGAAGATCCCACGGAATTCCTGGAACGTGGTCGAGCCGATGCAACGGATATCACCCGACGACAGCAGCGGCTTGAGCAGGTTCGAAGCATCCATGACACCGCCAGAGGCGGCACCCGCACCAATAATGGTGTGGATCTCGTCGATGAACAGGATCGCTTGCGGACGTTTTTTCAGCTCATTGAGCAGCGCCTTGAAGCGCTTCTCGAAATCGCCGCGGTACTTGGTCCCAGCGAGCAACGCGCCCAGATCGAGCGAATAAACCACGCTATTGGCCAACAGATCAGGCACCTGATTATCGACTATGCGCTTGGCCAGACCTTCGGCAATTGCGGTTTTACCCACACCTGCCTCGCCGACCAGCAACGGATTGTTTTTGCGCCGCCGCGCCAGAATCTGCGCGACACGCTCAACTTCCATTTCACGCCCGACCAATGGGTCGATACGACCCTGGCGCGCCAGTTCGTTGAGGTTGCTGGCATATGCATCCAGAGGATTGCCTGAAGAAGAAGACTCACCGCCCTCGTCGTCCTGCATATCTTGCTCACCTTCAGAGTGTTCGCCATGCCCTGGCACTTTCGAAATGCCATGAGCGATGTAATTGACGACATCAATGCGTGCAACGCTCTGCTGTTTCAGCAGGAACACCGCCTGACTCTCTTGCTCACTGAAGATTGCAACCAGCACGTTGGCGCCAGTTACTTCGCGTTTGCCCGAGCTCTGTACATGAAAGACAGCACGTTGCAGTACACGCTGGAAGCCCAGGGTTGGCTGGGTTTCGCGATCCTCGTCATGAAGGGGGATCAAAGGCGTGGTGGAGTCGATGAACTCCTGCAGGTCATGCTTGAGTTTGTCGAGGTTTGCACCGCACGCACGCAAAACGGTGGCGGCTGCCTCATTATCCAATAGAGCCAACAGGAGGTGTTCGACGGTCATGAACTCATGACGTTTCGAACGCGCCTCCTTGAAGGCGAGATTGAGGGTGACTTCGAGCTCGCGGTTTAACATAGCTTCACCTCATACCCAAGTGGTCGGCGTTAACCGTCCTTCTCGATTTCACAGAGTAGCGGATGCTGGCTTTCCCTGGCGTACTGGTTGACCTGCATGGCCTTGGTCTCGGCGATGTCGCGGGTAAACACTCCACATACTGCCCGTCCTTCTGTGTGAACGGCCAGCATGACCTTGGTCGCCAGCTCGCGATTCAGGTTAAAAAACACCTCGAGCACTTCGACGACGAAATCCATCGGTGTGTAGTCATCATTGAACAAAACCACCTTGTACATCGGCGGCGCCTGTAACACAGGCTTAGCCTCCTGTACAGCAATGCCTGCTGAATCGTCGTCGTGTAAATCAGGGCGATCCTGATTGAATGTTAGTCGAATCTGGCTGATAGCATGCATGGAAAGAAAGGTTCGTTAGTTGAGCTGAATACAGTGGTGGGGACGGCCCCAGAGCTTTTCAACCCCGACTGCTTGGTCACCTTGACTATCGGCAAATCAGTGTTACAACCAATAGAGCCCACGGTGGGTAAAAAAGGTCCGCACGGTCAACCCATTTCAGGGTTGATGCGGATTAACTGGATGATACTCCAGTGATGGAGTCTGTTGCAGAGGGATATGAGCATGGCTAGCGGTAAGGTCAAGTGGTTCAACAATGCCAAGGGATATGGCTTCATCAACGAGGACGGCAAGGACGAAGATCTCTTTGCCCACTACTCGGCCATTAAAATGGACGGCTACAAGACCTTGAAAGCAGGCCAACCCGTGAGTTTCGAGATCATCCAGGGCCCCAAAGGCCTGCACGCGATCAACATCGACTCAGTTTCAGTAAAGGCCAATGCGCCCGCGCCTGCAACGACCGTCCAGCACGAGCGTGTGTTGGGCTGATACCACCAAACTTAGAGACATAAAAAAACCGGCCGACTCATCACTTGAGTCGGCCGGTTTTTTATTTAACGCACATCAGCTTACATGTGCGAGATCAGCGCATCGCCGAACGCGGAAGAAGACAGCAGTTTGGCGCCCTCCATCAGACGTTCGAAGTCATAGGTCACGGTCTTGGCCGAGATTGCGCCGTTGGTGCCCTTGATGATCAGGTCGGCCGCTTCGGTCCAGCCCATGTGACGCAGCATCATTTCAGCAGACAGAATCAACGACCCCGGGTTGACCTGGTCCTTGCCGGCGTACTTCGGTGCAGTGCCGTGGGTGGCTTCGAACATCGCCACGGTGTCGGACAGGTTGGCACCTGGCGCGATACCGATACCACCCACCTCAGCCGCCAGGGCGTCGGACAGGTAGTCACCGTTCAGGTTCAGGGTCGCGATCACATCGTATTCAGCCGGGCGCAGCAGGATCTGCTGGAGCATGGCGTCGGCGATGGCATCCTTGACGATGACGTTCTTGCCGGTTTTYGGGTTCTTGAACTGCATCCACGGGCCGCCGTCGAGCAGGGTTGCGCCGAATTCTTCAGCGGCCACTTCGTAGGCCCACTCCTTGAAGGCACCTTCGGTGAACTTCATGATGTTGCCTTTGTGGACGATGGTCAGCGAATCGCGATCATTGTCGACAACGTATTGCAGGGCCTTGCGTGCCAGACGCTTGGTGCCTTCCAGGGAAACCGGCTTGATGCCGATACCGCAATTCTGGTCGAAACGGATCTTGGTAACGCCCATTTCTTCTTTAAGGAACTTGATGACCTTGGTCGCCTCTGGCGAACCGGCCTTCCATTCGATACCGGCATAGATGTCTTCCGAGTTCTCGCGGAAGATCGTCATGTCGACGTCGCCAGGCTTCTTGACCGGGCTGGGCACGCCTTCGAACCAGCGCACAGGGCGCAGGCACACATAAAGGTCGAGCTGCTGACGCAGCGCAACGTTGAGGGAACGGATACCGCCACCGACCGGCGTGGTCAGCGGGCCCTTGATGGAAACCACGTAATCCTTGACTGCATCCAGAGTTTCCTGAGGCAGCCAGGTGTCCTGATCGTAAACCTGAGTCGCTTTTTCCCCGGCGTAGACTTCCATCCAGGAAATTTTGCGCTCGCCGCCGTAAGCCTTCTTAACAGCAGCATCGACAACCTTGATCATGACCGGGCTGATATCAACGCCAATACCATCACCTTCAATGAAAGGGATGATCGGGTTGTTAGGAACATTGAGAGAATGGTCTGCATTGACGGTGATTTTGTCGCCGACTGCTGGAACCTGAATCTTCTTGTATCCCATGCTGAACTCCATTGTTTGGATTGAACATCTGGCTTCGTCCGAGCGTACCCCAGTTGAATCGGCACGCAAACCCTATGTTCCATCGATCTGCCGCAAAGCCGCACAGTTCGCGACGTACAAGCCTGAAAGCAAAGGGAAAAGCGCCAAACTCAAGCACGGTGGACGACTCTACGCCCCACGCACGCCTGCGACCTTTAGACCAATGGACGAGAATCGTTGCATATGAACCATCGGCAGATTGCCAGCTACCTATGTATAATGCCGCCGCTGACCGCAGGGTCACGCAGGCGGACCTCTCTAAGACGAGACTTTCCGCCTGATTAAAGCTGGACTGTTACCGCAGTCCACCCGCTTGACGCTCGACTGATGCACCCAACATCACCGCGAAGAAACCTCGACATTCGGCTCATGGATGACTTTGAACGAACGCGCTTACCCGGCGCCCCTCGAGTTTCTGCGCACGCTTTAGCAAAGAAGAGAGTTAATCCGAATATGCCCAACCGCTCGAAGATCATCTATACCTTCACCGACGAAGCCCCAGCCCTCGCCACCTATTCACTGTTGCCTATCGTAGAGGCCTTCACCGCCTCCGCTGATATCGCCGTGGAAACTCGCGATATCTCTCTTGCAGGGCGCATCCTGGCCAGCTTCCCCGAGCAATTGGGTAATAAAGCCGTAGCCGACCACCTCGCCGAACTGGGCGCGCTGGCCGTCACGCCTGAAGCCAACATCATCAAGCTGCCGAACATCAGTGCTTCGGTTCCGCAACTGCAGGCCGCAATCAAAGAACTGCAAGCCCAGGGCTATGCACTGCCGGACTACCCGGAAACCGTCACCAGCGAAGCCGACAAGGACGCCAAGTCCCGTTACGACAAGATCAAGGGCAGCGCGGTAAACCCGGTTCTGCGCGAAGGCAACTCCGATCGTCGCGCTCCGCTGTCGGTCAAGAACTACGCTCGCAAGCACCCGCACAAAATGGGCGCCTGGGCCAAGGACTCCAAGTCTCACGTCGCTCACATGAGCACCGGCGATTTCTACGGCAGCGAAAAAGCTGCCCTGATCGACGCCGCTGACGCCGTGAAAATCGAACTGATCGCTCAAGACGGCACCACCACCGTCCTGAAAGAAAAAACCACCGTGCAAGCCGGTGAGATCCTCGATTGCGCCGTGATGAGCAAAAATGCCCTGCGCAGCTTCATCGCCGCAGAAATCGAAGACGCCAAGCAAAAAGGCGTACTGCTGTCGGTTCACCTGAAAGCCACCATGATGAAGGTCTCCGACCCGATCATGTTCGGCCAGATCGTTGCCGAGTTCTATAAAGACGCCCTGGCCAAGCACGCTGACGTGCTGGCACAGATCGGCTTCAACCTGAACAACGGCATCGGCGACCTGTACGCCCGCATCAAGGCATTGCCGGCCGAGCAGCAAGCGGCGATCGAAGCCGACATCCAGGCGGTCTACGCGGTTCGTCCGTCGCTGGCGATGGTCAACTCCGACAAAGGCATCACCAACCTGCACGTGCCGAGCGACGTCATCGTCGACGCCTCGATGCCAGCCATGATCCGTGACTCCGGCAAGATGTGGGGCACCGACGGCCAGCTGCACGACACCAAGGCCGTGATCCCGGATCGCTGCTACGCCACCATCTACCAGGCGGTAATCGAAGACTGCAAGCAACACGGCGCCTTCGACCCAACCACCATGGGCAGCGTGCCAAACGTTGGCCTGATGGCGAAAAAAGCCGAAGAGTACGGCTCCCACGACAAGACCTTCCAGATCAAGGCAAACGGCGTGGTACGCGTTTCCGACAGCGCTGGTCGCACTCTGCTGGAGCAGTCGGTTGAAGCCGGCGACATCTTCCGCATGTGCCAGACCAAAGACGCGCCGATCCAGGACTGGGTCAAACTGGCGGTCAACCGTGCTCGCGCAAGCGCAACGCCGGCGATTTTCTGGCTGGACCCAATGCGCGCCCACGACGGCGTAGTGATCGAGAAAGTTCAGGCCTACCTGAAGGATCACGACACGTCCGGCCTGGACATCCGCATCATGTCGCCAGTCGACGCGATGACCTTCACCCTGGCCCGTACTCGCGAAGGCAAGGACACCATCTCGGTGACCGGCAACGTACTGCGCGACTACCTGACTGACCTGTTCCCGATCATGGAACTGGGCACCAGCGCCAAGATGCTGTCGATCGTTCCGCTGATGAATGGCGGCGGCCTGTTCGAAACCGGCGCTGGCGGTTCGGCACCGAAGCACGTTCAACAGTTGCTGGAAGAAAACTTCCTGCGCTGGGATTCCCTGGGTGAGTTCCTGGCCCTGGCCGCTTCCCTTGAGCACCTGGGTGTTACTTACAACAACCCTAAGGCGCTGGTGCTGGCCAAGACCCTGGACCAGGCCACCGGCCAGTTCCTGGACAACAACAAGTCGCCATCGCGCAAAGTCGGCAACATCGACAACCGCGGCAGCCACTTCTACCTGGCGCTGTACTGGGCCCAGGCCCTGGCCGCCCAGACTGAAGATGCAGCGCTGCAAGCGCAGTTCAGCCAACTGGCGAAAACTCTGACCGAGAACGAGGCAACCATCGTTGCCGAGCTCAACGCCGTTCAGGGCAAGCCAGTCGACATCGGCGGCTACTACCACGCCGACGCCGAGCTGATCAGCAAGGCCATGCGCCCAAGCAACACCTTCAACGCGGCGATTGCTGCGCTGGTTTAAGGTTGTAAGGATGCAAAGAAGCCCCGGCCCCGTGCCGGGGTTTCTGTTTCCAGCCTTCACACAATTCCAATGTGAACACCGGACAAATGTGGGAGCGAGCCTGCTCGCGATAGCGGTTTATCATTCAACATCGATGTCGACTGACCCGCCGCAATCGCGAGCAGGCTCGCTCCCACATTATTTTTTATTCCAGCATTAGATCGAGGAAGCTTTATGGATTGGCTACCCCACATCACCGTCGCCACCATTGTCGAAGACAACGGCCGCTTCCTGATGGTCGAAGAGCTCAAGGCCGGACGCGCGGTGCTCAATCAACCGGCCGGGCACCTGGACCCGAACGAAACCCTGACCGAAGCCGCCATTCGCGAAACCCTCGAAGAAACCGGCTGGGACGTTGAAGCCACTGGCGTGGTGGGCATCTACCTGTACACCGCTCCAAGCAACGGCGTGACTTACCAACGTGTGTGTTTTGCCGCCAAAGCAGTGAAACACCACCCCGACTATCAACTCGACGACGGCATCGTCGGCGCAAAATGGCTGACCCGCGACGAACTCCTTGCGCAACGCGACCACTGGCGCAGCGAGCTGATTATTCGCTGTATCGACGATTACCTGAGCGGTAAACTCTTCAGTCTCGAACTGATCCGCCCTTCTCTTTAGCCTTGCAGGCTCGGGCCTGATAGAATCGCGTCCTTTTTCAAGACACTCATTAAATCCCTATGCGTGATCCAGCCCCTTCTGACACACAAAAGAAGCGCGTCATTGTCGGCATGTCCGGCGGCGTGGACTCTTCCGTTTCTGCCCTACTGCTGATCGAGCAGGGTTATCAGGTGGAAGGCCTGTTCATGAAGAACTGGGAAGAGGACGACGGAACGGACTACTGCACCGCCATGGACGACCTGGCGGACGCTCAGGCCGTGTGCGACAAGATTGGCATCAAGCTGCACACCGCCAACTTCGCCGCCGAGTACTGGGACAACGTGTTCGAGCACTTCCTGGCTGAGTACAAGGCCGGCCGTACGCCGAACCCGGACATCCTGTGCAACCGTGAAATCAAGTTCAAGGCGTTCCTCGACTACGCCATGATGCTCGGCGCCGACCTGATTGCCACCGGCCATTACGTGCGCCGTCGCGACATCGATGGCCGCACCGAATTGCTCAAAGGCCTGGACCCGAACAAGGACCAAAGCTACTTCCTGCACGCTGTGGGCGGCGAACAGATCGCCAAGACCCTGTTCCCGGTCGGCGAACTGGAAAAACCCGAAGTTCGCGCGATTGCCGAGAAACACGCCCTGGCCACCGCGAAGAAGAAAGATTCCACCGGTATCTGCTTTATCGGTGAGCGACGCTTCAGCGACTTCCTCAAGCAATACCTGCCGGCACAGCCAGGCGAGATCAAGACCACCGAAGGTAAAGTGATCGGCCGCCACCATGGCCTGATGTACCACACCATCGGCCAGCGCCAGGGCCTGGGCATCGGCGGCTTGAAAGATGCCGGCGACGAGCCATGGTACGTGCTGATCAAGGACCTGGAACACAACGAGCTGATCGTTGGCCAGGGCAATGATCACCCTACGTTGTTCTCCCGCGCCCTGCTTGCCTCGGACATCTACTGGGTCAACCCGGTCGACCTGAGCTCGCCACGCAAACTCACAGCGAAAGTACGCTATCGCCAGTGCGACCAGCCTTGCACCCTGGAAAAAACCGCCAACGGCTACCGCGCCACCTTCGATGACCCGCAGCGCGCGGTCACCCCAGGTCAATCGGTGGTGTTTTACGACGGTGAAGTCTGCCTCGGTGGCGGTGTCATCGAAGTCGCCGAACCCTGGAGCAGCAAGGATTCGTGCGCATGAGCCCGACTCAGGAGCAACTGATAGCGCTCGGCGGTGTGTTTCTCGCCGCCGTGCTGGTCGACAAGATAGCCAAGACCGGGCAGGTCAGCGAAGCCGGCCTGACCTGCATGCTTGGCAGCTTGTTGATCATCGACCCCAAGGACACGCTGGAAGTCTACGGCGGCGACGATATCAATCTGCGCGAAGGTTATCGCGCATTGATCGGCGCCCTTGAACGCGACCCCAGCACCCTGCAGCGCGAACCCCTGCGCTATGCCCTGTCGATGCTCGGTCTCGAGCGGCAACTGGCCAAGCGCGGCGACATGCTTGAAGTGATCGGCAAGCGCCTGCCGCAGATTCAGTCCCAGGTCGAGCATTTCGGCCCGGCCCATGAAAACGTGATCGCCGCCTGTGGCGCGCTGTATCAGGACACCTTGAGTACCCTGCGCCAACGCATTCAGGTGCACGGCGACATGCGCAACCTGCAGCAGCCAAGCAACGCCTCGAAGATCCGCGCCCTGTTGCTGGCCGGTATCCGTTCGGCGCGCTTGTGGCGGCAGCTGGGCGGTCATCGCTGGCAGTTGGTGATCAGTCGCCGCAAACTGCTCAAAGAGCTTTATCCGCTGATGCACAGCAGCTGATCTGCGCCTGCAATACTGATTTTTAGCCTGTAACGCGTAAAACGCTGGTCAGTTGGCAACGGACCAGCGGAATTTTTTCATGTATGATACGCGCCCCATTTCGTTGCCCGACTGTCCGAGAACACCCCATGCAGCTCTCTTCGCTCACTGCGGTTTCCCCTGTTGACGGCCGCTACGCCGGCAAAACCCAGGCCCTGCGCCCAATTTTCAGCGAATACGGTCTGATCCGTGCTCGCGTCCTGGTTGAAGTGCGCTGGCTCCAGCGCCTGGCCGCTCACCCTGCCATCAGCGAAGTGCCGGCGTTCTCCGCCGAAGCTAACGCCGTGCTGAACACCCTGGCGGAAAACTTCTCTCTGGAACACGCCGAGCGCGTCAAAGAGATCGAGCGCACCACCAACCACGACGTTAAAGCCATCGAGTACCTGCTCAAGGAACAAGCTGCCAAGCTGCCTGAGCTGGCCAACGTCAGCGAATTCATCCACTTTGCCTGCACCAGCGAGGACATCAACAACCTGTCCCACGCCCTGATGCTGCGCGAAGGCCGTGATGACGTGATGCTGCCGCTGATGCGCCAGACCGCCGAAGCCATCCGCGAGCTGGCCATCCGCTTCGCCGACGTACCCATGCTGTCGCGCACCCACGGTCAGCCGGCCTCGCCGACTACCCTTGGCAAAGAACTGGCGAACGTGGTTTACCGCCTGGAGCGCCAGATCGCTCAAGTCGCGGCCGTACCGCTGCTGGGCAAGATCAACGGCGCCGTCGGCAACTACAACGCTCACCTGTCGGCTTACCCTGAGATCGACTGGGAAGCCAACGCCCGCGCCTTCATCGAAGACGAGCTGGGCCTGGGCTTCAACCCGTACACCACGCAGATCGAACCGCACGACTACATCGCCGAGCTGTTCGACGCGATCGCGCGCTTCAACACCATCCTGATCGACTTCGATCGCGATATCTGGGGCTACATCTCCCTGGGCTACTTCAAGCAGCGCACCATTGCCGGCGAAATCGGTTCCTCGACCATGCCGCACAAGGTCAACCCGATCGACTTCGAAAACTCCGAAGGCAACCTGGGCATCGCCAACGCACTGTTCCAGCACCTGGCGAGCAAACTGCCGATCTCCCGCTGGCAGCGCGACCTGACCGACTCCACCGTACTGCGCAACCTCGGTGTCGGCTTCGCCCACAGCGTGATCGCGTACGAAGCAAGTCTCAAGGGAATCAGCAAGTTAGAGCTCAATGCTCAGAAGATTTCTGCGGACCTGGACGCGTGCTGGGAAGTTCTGGCCGAGCCAATCCAGACCGTGATGCGTCGCTACAACATTGAAAACCCGTACGAAAAGCTGAAAGAACTGACGCGCGGCAAGGGCATCAGCCCTGAAGCGTTGCAGACTTTCATCGATGCACTGGACATGCCTGCCGAAGCAAAGGCCGAGTTGAAAAAGCTCACCCCGGCCAACTACATCGGCAACGCCGTGGCACAAGCCAAACGCATCTGATCGACCGCTTGACCCTTTGAGACGCCCGGCAGCGCCGGGCGTTTTTATTCCCGTCTGAAAAGTGCTTTTTTTCAATAGGTTACACATGAATCCTGATACTCCTCTTCAACTTCTGGGCGGCATCACGGCACGGGAATTCCTGCGCGACTACTGGCAGAAAAAACCACTGTTGATCCGCCAGGCGATCCCTGACTTCGAAAGCCCGATCGACGCCGACGAACTGGCCGGTCTGGCGCTGGAAGAAGAAGTCGAATCGCGCCTGGTCATCGAACACGGCGAGCGCCCTTGGGAACTGCGTCGCGGCCCGTTCGCCGAAGACGAATTCAGCAAGCTGCCAGAGCGCGAGTGGACCCTGCTGGTGCAGGCTGTCGACCAGTTCGTGCCGGAAGTCGCCGAGCTGCTGGAAAACTTCCGCTTCCTGCCGAGCTGGCGCATCGACGATGTGATGATCAGCTTTGCCGCCCCGGGTGGCAGTGTCGGTCCGCACTTCGACAACTACGACGTGTTCCTGCTGCAAGGCCACGGCAAGCGCAACTGGAAAATCGGCCAGATGTGCGATTCCGACAGCCCGCTGCTGCAACATGCCGACCTGCGCATCCTCGCCGACTTCGAAGMCACCGACGAGTGGACCCTGGAACCGGGCGACATGCTGTACTTGCCGCCGCGCCTGGCCCACTGCGGCGTGGCCGTCGATGACTGCATGACCTACTCGGTCGGTTTCCGCGCCCCAAGCGCCGCTGAAGTGCTGACCCACTTCACTGACTTCCTCAGCCAGTTCCTGCCTGACGAAGAGCGCTACACCGATGCCGACGCGCAGCCAGCGATCGACCCGCACCAGATCCAGCACGATGCGCTCGACCGCTTGAAAAGCCTGCTGGCGGAGCACATGAGCGACGAGCGCCTGTTGCTGACCTGGTTCGGCCAGTTCATGACCGAGCCACGCTACCCGGAACTGGTGGTTGGCCCGAAACTGGAAGAAGACGATCTGCTGAGCAGCCTCGAACAAGGCGCTGTGCTGATTCGCAACCCAAGCGCGCGCCTGGCCTGGTCCGAAGTCGACGACGACCTGCTGCTGTTCGCCAGCGGCCAGAGCCGTTATCTGCCGGGCAAACTGCGTGAACTGCTGAAAATGATTTGCGCCGCCGATGCGCTGCACATTGACAACCTTGGCCAATGGCTGAGCGATGAAGACGGCCGCAGCCTGCTGTGCGAACTGGTCAAGCAAGGTAGCCTGGGATTTGCCGATGAATAAGATTCACGTACGTGTCGCAGACTGGCAAAAGGACAACGCCGAGATCCGGCGCATTCGTGAAACGGTGTTCATCGCCGAGCAATCCGTTCCACCTGAACTGGAATGGGATGCCGACGACGCGAGCGCCGTGCATTTCCTCGCCTTCGAAGGCGACTTTCCGATTGGCACCGCCCGCCTGCTGCCCGATGGTCACATCGGCCGGGTGTCGGTGCTCAAGGACTGGCGCGGCCTGAAGGTCGGCGACAAGCTGATGCAAGCGGTGATCGGTGAAGCCGAGAAGCGCGGGCTCAAGCAGCAGATGCTCAGCGCGCAGGTGCAGGCGACAGCGTTCTACGAGCGCCTGGGCTTTACCGTAGTCAGTGAAGAGTTCCTGGAAGCAGGAATTCCGCATGTGGACATGGTTCGCAAGGGCTGATTACCTGTGGCGAGGGAGCTTGCTCCCGCTGGGTCGCGAAGCGGCCCCAAAATTATTAGGGCTGCTGCGCAGCCCAGCGGGAGCAAGCTCCCTCGCCACAAGTACACACCAGTAACACCACAAAACGCCCCGCTATCCTCAGGTAGCGGGGCGTTTTGCTGTCTACGATTCAACTTGCCCCACCGCAGGCCGACAAACTGGCAAACTCAAGCCTTTGATCGCGGAGATAACGGACATGTCCCTACGCACCCTGCTCACCACGCTGCTACTGACCTGCAGTTTCTCGGTCGTCGCCGCTACCGAAGTGGTGCAGCTCAACAATCGCACCAGCGCCGACCTGCTGCCCGTGGCGCAGAATATTATCGGCAGGGACGGCAAGGTCAGCGCCTACGGCAACCAGCTGATCGTCAACGCCGAACCCGACAAGATCGACGAACTCAAAGCCCTGATCGCACAGCTCGACACCGCGCCCAAACGCCTGCTGATCACGGTCGACACCAACGAAAACAACCAGCAGAACAACGCCGATCGGCAAACGCAGATCATCACCTACAGCACCGACAGCCGTGAAGGCGGCATCCAGCAGGTCCAGACCAGCGAAGGCACACCCGCCCTGATCCAGATCGGCCAGAGCGTGCCACTGACCACCACCCAGACCGACACCTACACCAGCCTGCCAAACCAGACAAACACCTCCGGCCAGCCGCAAAACCCGCTCAACAACTACGCTCACCAGCAAAACCAGACCCAATACCGCAACGTCACCCAGGGCTTCTACGTCACCGCCAGCGTCACCGGCGACATCGTTCACCTGGCAATCAGTACCAACCGTGACCGGATGAGCCAGGAGCGTCCCGATGTAGTGAACGTTCAAAGTACCGACACAACCGTCAGCGGTCGCCTAGGCGAGTGGATCACCCTGGCTGGCGTCAACCGCCAGACTCAAGCCGACAAACAGGCCATGAGCCGCAGCTACTCTACTCAGGGGCGGGATGACATGACATTGCGAGTCAAAGTCGACACCTTGGACTAACACACCAAAAACTGACTGATTAGTCGTATTAGACTAAAGATGTAGTGCTTGAAAAATAGCACTACAAAACGTTTGACGAGCCAAAAAAGCGAAGGCATGATGGCCTCGCTCCCGCTAATCAGGGGCCCTGGCAAGGGCCTTCGGGTCGCGCTCTAACCTTACCGACCTGAGCCGATTCGTGTCTGTACCGCCCACAAGGTGTGTTTGACGAGGTTGCGACTGGAACGAAGTTGTCCCGAGGGACGGAAGCGTAATAGGTAGCCCGGCAACACACTGATGATCGTATAAAGGCCCACGACGCCCGAATGCGCCCGCCAGTTCGCCCTTACCTGCTCAGCTTTCATCCTCGAGCCCATCGTTCATCCCGTCGCCTTCCCCGCCAGACCCGACTTGACCGCCTAAGCTTCTGGTCAGCGAGCGCCATCTACGCCCCATTTGAATGTGCGTACCTGGCAACAGGAATTTTCCACCAGACCTATGCGACGAGGTTTATCTCCATGGCACTGACACGCGAACAGCAAATTGCAGCCCTTGAAAAAGACTGGGCTGAAAACCCGCGCTGGAAAGGCGTGACGCGCACTTACTCCGCTGCTGACGTCGTCCGTCTGCGTGGCTCGGTTCAACCTGAGCACACCTTTGCAAAAATGGGCGCCGAGAAGCTCTGGAATCTGGTTACCCAGGGTGCCAAGCCAGCCTTCCGCCCCGAGAAAGATTTCGTCAACTGCATGGGCGCCCTGACCGGCGGCCAGGCGGTACAACAAGTTAAAGCCGGTATCCAGGCGATCTACCTGTCGGGCTGGCAGGTTGCTGCAGACAACAACTCTGCAGAATCGATGTACCCAGACCAGTCGCTGTACCCGGTTGACTCCGTACCGACCGTGGTCAAGCGCATCAACAACTCGTTCCGTCGTGCCGACCAGATCCAGTGGAAAGCCGGCAAGAACCCGGGCGACGAAGGTTACATCGACTACTTCGCTCCGATCGTTGCCGACGCTGAAGCCGGTTTCGGCGGCGTGCTGAACGCCTACGAACTGATGAAGAGCATGATCGAAGCAGGCGCTGCCGGCGTTCACTTCGAAGACCAACTGGCTTCCGTGAAAAAATGCGGCCACATGGGCGGCAAGGTACTGGTTCCTACCCAGGAAGCCGTACAGAAGCTGACCGCTGCGCGCCTGGCGGCTGACGTTGCTGGTACTCCGACCATCATCCTGGCCCGTACCGACGCTAACGCGGCTGATTTGCTGACGTCCGACTGCGACCCGTACGACCAGCCATTCGTGACTGGCGAACGCACCCAGGAAGGCTTCTACAAAGTACGCGCCGGCCTCGACCAGGCTATCGCTCGCGGCCTGGCCTACGCGCCGTACGCCGACCTGATCTGGTGCGAAACCGCCAAGCCAGACCTGGACGAAGCCCGTCGCTTCGCTGAAGCGATCAAAAAGGAATACCCAGACCAACTGCTGTCGTACAACTGCTCGCCTTCCTTCAACTGGAAGAAAAACCTGGACGACGCGACCATCGCCAAGTTCCAGCGCGAACTGTCCGCCATGGGCTACAAGCACCAATTCATCACCCTGGCCGGCATTCACAACATGTGGCACAGCATGTTCAACCTGGCGCACGACTACGCCCGCAACGACATGACTGCCTACGTGAAGCTGCAAGAGCAGGAGTTCGCTGACGCGGCCAAGGGTTACACCTTCGTGGCGCACCAGCAGGAAGTGGGCACCGGCTACTTCGACGACATGACCACCGTGATTCAGGGCGGCTCGTCTTCGGTTACCGCGCTGACCGGTTCGACTGAAGAAGAACAGTTCCACTGATCCGCTTCACCTGAGCAAACGGCCCTTCCGGACCGGGTAGAAAACTAACCGGAATGCCGCACATCTGACGCCCCGACTGGTTCGGGGCGTTTTTTTTGCCCGGGATTCGAAAGCAACCACCGAACCCTGTGGGAGCGAGCCTGCTCGCGATGGCGGATTGTCAGGCAGCACAGTATCGACTGGAAGGCCGCTATCGCGAGCAGGCTCGCTCCCACAAGGGATGATGGCGAGCAAAGGGAAACATTGATCCAGGGCGGTATTTCGATCGGCAAAACAGGGTAAAACGGCCCCGCGTGCTACTTGCAGTAGCCGGTATGTAAGCGCAACTTTCCAGCCACCACCCCGACTAACAGTTCAAAAACCACTGCAAACAATATTGATTATCATTTGACGCGATTCATGTTCGTTACAACACGCACAAAACATTATTGACGAAACCCCGGCTAATGCCCGCAACGCATGGGCTGCAGGCCTTTTGAGGTGCGCTATGTCCTTATTCTTATAAATAATTTCGCTACAGGAATTTTACTTGCACGGTGTTTAGCCATAAAATCACCGCGATTGATTGCTGCGACATATCGTCACTGCTTTATTTCTTTTCAAGCTCAGAGACCTTTGCTCTCTGTTAAGGATTACCAGCATGCCCGAAGCGACAGGACTCATGGCCCACAACTGGGGCTTTGCCATTTTCCTTCTGGGTGTCGGCGGCCTGTGCGCCTTCATGCTCGGCGTCTCCAGCCTCCTCGGGTCAAAAGCCTGGGGCCGCAGCAAAAACGAACCGTTCGAGTCCGGCATGCTACCTACCGGTGGCGCCCGCTTGCGGCTCTCAGCCAAATTCTATCTGGTCGCGATGCTGTTCGTGATCTTCGATATCGAAGCCCTATTTCTCTTTGCCTGGTCTGTGTCCGTCCGCGAAAGCGGCTGGACCGGATTCGTCGAAGCTCTCGTTTTCATAGCAATTCTGTTGGCAGGTCTTGTCTACCTATTTCGAGTGGGCGCCCTTGATTGGGCTCCGGCAGCTCGTCATAAGCGGCAGGCGAAGCTGAAACAATGAGGCTTTGGCGATGCAATACAATCTCACCAGGATCGACCCCGATGCTCCTAACGAGCAGTATCCGATCGGCGCACGGGAAACCGTCTCCGATCCGTTAGAAGATCAAGTCCACAAAAACATTTTCATGGGCAAGCTCGAAGACGTGCTTAACGGCACGATCAACTGGGGGCGTAAGAACTCCCTGTGGCCGTATAACTTCGGTCTTTCGTGCTGCTACGTGGAAATGACCACCGCCTTCACGGCGCCCCACGACATCGCGCGTTTTGGCGCCGAGGTTATCCGGGCATCGCCGCGTCAAGCGGATTTCATGGTTATTGCCGGAACCTGCTTCATCAAGATGGCGCCGATCATTCAGCGTCTCTACGAGCAGATGCTCGAGCCGAAGTGGGTTATCTCCATGGGTTCGTGCGCCAACTCCGGTGGCATGTACGACATCTACTCCGTCGTTCAAGGGGTGGACAAGTTCCTGCCCGTGGACGTCTACGTGCCTGGCTGCCCGCCCCGCCCTGAAGCTTTTCTGCAAGGCTTGATGCTGTTGCAGGAGTCGATTGGCCAGGAGCGTCGCCCACTTTCCTGGGTCGTTGGCGATCAAGGCGTTTACCGCGCCGAGATGCCTTCGCAAAAGGAACAGCGCCGCGAACAGCGTATTCAGGTAACCAACCTGCGCAGCCCCGACGAAGTCTGATCCAGATCTGTTCTTACAAAGAAACGAGAAACTGGCTTCATTCTTTACGTTGACCGAAAGCGATAAAAAAACCATGACTACAGGCAGTGCTCTGTACATCCCGCCTTACAAGGCAGACGACCAGGATGTGGTCGTCGAATTGAACAACCGTTTTGGCCCTGAGGCGTTCAGCGCCCAGGCCACCCGCACCGGCATGCCGGTGCTTTGGGTTGCCCGTGCCAAACTCGTCGAAGTCCTGACCTTCCTGCGCAACCTGCCCAAGCCGTACGTCATGCTCTATGACCTGCACGGCGTGGACGAGCGTCTGCGCACCAAGCGCCAGGGTTTGCCGAGCGGTGCCGACTTCACTGTGTTCTATCACTTGATGTCGATCGAACGTAATAGTGACGTAATGATCAAGGTCGCCTTGTCCGAGAGCGACCTCAGCGTGCCGACCGTGACCGGTATCTGGCCGAACGCCAACTGGTACGAGCGTGAAGTGTGGGACATGTACGGCATCAACTTTGCCGGCCACCCGCACCTGACCCGCATCATGATGCCGCCGACCTGGGAAGGTCACCCGCTGCGCAAGGACTTCCCGGCCCGTGCCACCGAGTTCGACCCGTTCAGCCTGACGCTGGCCAAGCATCAGCTTGAAGAAGAAGCTGCGCGCTTCAAGCCTGAAGACTGGGGCATGAAACGTTCCGGTGCCAACGAGGACTACATGTTCCTCAACCTGGGGCCGAACCACCCTTCCGCTCACGGTGCGTTCCGCATCATCCTGCAACTGGACGGCGAAGAGATCGTCGACTGCGTGCCGGACGTTGGCTACCACCACCGTGGTGCCGAGAAGATGGCCGAGCGTCAGTCCTGGCACAGCTTCATCCCGTACACCGACCGTATCGACTACCTCGGCGGCGTGATGAACAACCTGCCGTACGTGCTCTCGGTCGAGAAGCTGGCCGGCATCAAGGTGCCTGAGAAGGTCGACGTCATCCGCATCATGATGGCCGAGTTCTTCCGGATCACCAGCCATCTGCTGTTCCTGGGGACGTACATCCAGGACGTCGGCGCCATGACCCCGGTGTTCTTCACCTTCACCGACCGCCAGAAGGCGTACACGGTGATCGAAGCCATCACCGGTTTCCGCCTGCACCCGGCCTGGTACCGCATCGGCGGCGTCGCCCACGACTTGCCGCGCGGCTGGCAAAAACTGGTCAAGGACTTCGTCGAGTGGATGCCAAAGCGTCTGGACGAATACCAGAAAGCCGCACTGGACAACAGCATCCTGCGTGGCCGGACCATCGGCGTCGCCGCCTACAACACCAAGGAAGCCCTGGAATGGGGCGTCACCGGTGCAGGCTTGCGTTCGACCGGTTGCAATTTCGACCTGCGTAAAGCCCGTCCGTACTCCGGCTACGAGAACTTCGAATTCGAAGTGCCGCTGGCGGCCAATGGCGATGCCTATGATCGTTGCATCGTGCGCGTGGAAGAAATGCGCCAGAGCATCAAGATCATCGACCAGTGCCTGCGCAACATGCCGGAAGGCCCGTACAAGGCGGATCACCCGCTGACCACGCCGCCGCCGAAAGAGCGCACGCTGCAGCACATTGAGACCTTGATCACGCACTTCCTGCAAGTTTCGTGGGGCCCGGTCATGCCGGCCAACGAATCCTTCCAGATGATCGAAGCGACCAAGGGCATCAACAGTTATTACCTGACGAGCGATGGCGGCACCATGAGCTACCGCACCCGGATTCGCACCCCAAGCTTCCCGCATCTGCAGCAGATCCCTTCGGTGATCAAAGGCAGCATGGTCGCGGACTTGATCGCGTACCTGGGTAGTATCGACTTCGTTATGGCCGACGTGGACCGCTAAGCATGAATAGCACGCTTATCCAGACAGACCGTTTCGCCCTGAGCGAAACCGAGCGCTCGGCCATCGAGCACGAGCTGCATCACTACGAAGACCCGCGCGCGGCGTCGATCGAAGCCCTGAAGATCGTCCAGAAGGAACGTGGCTGGGTGCCTGACGGCGCGCTCTACGCCATCGGCGAAATCCTCGGCATCCCGGCCAGCGACGTTGAAGGCGTGGCGACGTTCTATAGCCAGATCTTCCGTCAGCCAGTCGGTCGTCACATCATTCGCGTCTGCGACAGCATGGTCTGCTACATCGGTGGCCACGAGTCGGTGGTCAGCGAAATCCAGAGCAAGCTGGGCATCGGCCTGGGTCAAACCACCGCCGACGGTCGTTTCACCCTGCTGCCGGTCTGCTGCCTCGGCAACTGCGACAAGGCGCCGGCGTTGATGATCGACGACGACACATTCGGTGATGTGCAGCCTGCTGGCGTTGCCAAATTGCTCGAGGGCTACGTATGACCCTGACTTCCTTCGGCCCTGCCAACCGCATCAAGCGCAGCGCAGAGACCCACCCGCTGACCTGGCGTCTGCGTGACGACGGCGAGGCTGTCTGGCTCGACGAGTACCAGGCCAAGAACGGCTACGCGGCAGCGCGTAAAGCCTTCGCCGACATGTCCCAGGACGATATCGTCCAGACCGTCAAGGACTCCGGCCTCAAGGGTCGTGGCGGCGCAGGTTTCCCCACTGGCGTGAAGTGGGGCCTGATGCCCAAAGACGAATCCATGAACATCCGCTACCTGCTGTGCAACGCGGATGAAATGGAACCCAACACCTGGAAAGACCGCATGCTGATGGAGCAACTGCCCCATCTGCTGATCGAAGGCATGCTGATCAGTGCCCGCGCACTGAAAACCTACCGCGGTTACATCTTCCTGCGTGGCGAATACACCACCGCCGCCAAGCACCTGAATCGTGCCGTGGAAGAAGCCAAGGCTGCGGGCCTGCTGGGCAAGAACATCCTGGGCAGCGGTTTCGATTTCGAACTGTTCGTCCACACCGGCGCCGGGCGTTACATCTGCGGTGAAGAAACCGCACTGATCAACTCCCTCGAAGGCCGCCGTGCCAACCCGCGCTCCAAGCCGCCCTTCCCTGCCGCCGTTGGCGTATGGGGCAAGCCGACCTGCGTGAACAACGTCGAAACGCTGTGCAACGTGCCAGCGATCATCGGCGACGGCGTGGACTGGTACAAATCCCTCGCTCGCGAAGGCAGTGAAGACCACGGCACCAAGCTGATGGGCTTCTCCGGCAAAGTGAAGAACCCTGGCCTGTGGGAACTGCCGTTCGGCGTCCCTGCGCGCGAGCTGTTCGAAGACTACGCCGGCGGCATGCGCGACGGTTACAAGCTCAAGTGCTGGCAGCCAGGCGGCGCCGGTACCGGCTTCCTGTTGCCGGAACACCTGGACGCACAAATGTACGCCGGCGGCATCGCCAAAGTGGGCACCCGTATGGGTACCGGCCTGGCCATGGCAGTGGACGACAGCGTCAACATGGTGTCCCTGCTGCGCAACATGGAAGAGTTCTTCGCCCGTGAGTCGTGTGGTTTCTGCACCCCGTGCCGTGACGGTTTGCCGTGGAGCGTCAAGCTCCTGCGCGCCATCGAAAACGGTGAAGGGCAAGCCGGCGACATCGAGACCCTGCTGGGTCTGGTCGGCTTCCTCGGCCCAGGCAAGACCTTCTGTGCTCACGCACCGGGTGCCGTGGAGCCATTGGGCAGTGCCATCAAGTATTTCCGTCCAGAGTTCGAAGCCGGTATCGCGCCTACCCGCGCCGCCGTCCCGCCTCTGGCAAGGCCGATCGTAGTCGGCGCTTAACGCTTTAAAAAAGGCGAACGGTCCGTGCCGTTCGCCTTTCGTCCGATGACGCCTTTCAAGGCTGTTTGGATTTGGACGGATAACAAGATTCCATTAGCCACGCCCGCTGACACCGGGCCAACGAAGAACTTTGAACCATGGCCACTATCCACGTAGACGGCAAAGAGCTCGAAGTCGATGGGGCAGACAACCTGTTACAGGCATGTCTGTCGCTAGGCCTCGATATCCCTTATTTCTGCTGGCACCCCGCCCTCGGCAGCGTTGGCGCTTGCCGCCAGTGCGCCGTCAAGCAGTACACCGACGAGAACGACAAGCGTGGTCGTATCGTCATGTCCTGCATGACCCCGGCGACCGACGGCAGCTGGATCTCCATTGACGACGAAGAAGCCAAAGTGTTTCGCGCAAGCGTCGTCGAATGGCTGATGACCAACCACCCGCACGACTGCCCCGTGTGCGAGGAAGGCGGTCACTGCCACCTGCAAGACATGACGGTAATGACCGGCCACAACGAGCGCCGTTACCGCTTCACCAAGCGTACCCACCAGAACCAGCAACTGGGCCCGTTCATTTCCCACGAAATGAACCGCTGCATCGCCTGCTATCGCTGCGTACGTTTCTATAAAGACTACGCCGGCGGTACTGACCTCGGTGTATTCGGCGCCCACGACAACGTGTACTTCGGTCGCGTTGAAGACGGCACCCTCGAAAGCGAGTTCTCCGGCAACCTCACCGAGGTCTGCCCGACCGGTGTGTTCACCGACAAGACTCACTCCGAGCGCTACAACCGTAAATGGGACATGCAGTTCTCGCCGAGCATCTGCCATGGCTGCTCCAGCGGTTGCAACATCAGCCCGGGTGAGCGTTACGGCGAACTGCGTCGCATCGAAAACCGCTTCAACGGTTCGGTGAACCAGTACTTCCTTTGCGACCGTGGCCGTTTCGGCTATGGCTACGTCAACCGCGAAGATCGCCCACGTCAGCCACTGCTGGCCAACGGCGCCAAGCTGAGCCTCGACGAAGCGCTGGATAAAGCCGCTGATTTGCTGCGCGGTCGCAACATCGTTGGTATCGGTTCGCCGCGTGCCAGCCTTGAAAGCAACTACGCCCTGCGCGAACTGGTCGGTGCCGAGCACTTCTACTCGGGTATCGAAGCTTCCGAGCTTGAGCGTATTCGCCTGGTCATGCAGGTGCTGAAAGACAGCCCGCTGCCGATCCCGAACATGCGCGACGTCGAAGACCACGACGCGATTTTCGTCCTCGGTGAAGACCTGACCCAGACCGCTGCGCGCATGGCCCTGGCCCTGCGTCAATCGGTCAAGGGCAAAGCCGAAGACATGGCCGACGCCATGCGCGTTCAGCCGTGGCTCGACGCCGCGGTGAAAAACATCGGTCAGCACGCGCTGAACCCGCTGTTTATCGCAAGCCTGGCTGAAACCAAGCTCGACGACGTGGCTGAAGAATGCGTTCACGCCGCTCCAGACGACCTGGCACGTCTCGGTTTCGCCGTGGCTCACGCCCTCGACGCCAGCGCCCCAGCCGTCGAAGGCCTGGACAGCGAAGCCCTCGAACTGGCTCAACGCATCGCCAACGCCCTGCTCGCGGCCAAGCGTCCGCTGATCATCGCCGGTACTTCGCTGGGCTCCAAAGCCTTGATCGAAGCGGCGGCGAACATCGCCAAAGCCCTGAAGCTGCGCGAGAAGAACGGTTCCATCAGCCTGATCGTGCCAGAGGCCAACAGCCTCGGCCTGGCCATGCTCGGTGGCGAGTCGGTCGATGCAGCCCTGCAAGCGGTGATCTCTGGTCACGCCGACGCCATCGTGGTGCTCGAAAACGATCTGTACACCCGTACCGACAAAGCCAAGGTCGATGCCGCCCTGACCGCCGCTAAAGTGGTGATCGTCACCGACCATCAGAAAACCGCTACCAGCGATCGCGCGCACCTGGTTCTGCCAGCCGCCAGCTTCGCTGAAGGCGACGGTACGCTGGTCAGCCAGGAAGGCCGCGCCCAGCGCTTCTTCCAGGTCTTCGACCCGACTTACCTCGATGCAAGCATCCTGGTTCACGAAGGCTGGCGCTGGCTGCATGCCCTGCGCGCGACCCTGCTGAACCAGCCGATCGACTGGACCCAACTGGACCACGTCACCGCTGCCTGCGCTTCGAGCACTCCACAACTGGCCGGTATCGTCAACGCTGCACCGTCGGCTTCGTTCCGGATCAAAGGCCTGAAACTGGCTCGCGAACCGCTGCGTTACAGTGGCCGGACCGCCATGCGCGCCGACATCAGTGTGCACGAGCCGCGTACTTCCCAGGACAACGACACCGCGTTCTCGTTCTCCATGGAAGGTTACTCGGGCTCCGTCGAACCGCGTCAGCAAGTGCCATTCGCCTGGTCGCCGGGCTGGAACTCGCCGCAAGCCTGGAACAAGTTCCAGGACGAAGTCGGTGGTCACCTGCGTGCCGGTGATCCGGGTGCTCGCCTGATCGAAAGCCAGGGTGATTCGCTGAACTGGTTCGCCAGTGTTCCGCGTGCATTCAACCCGGCCCAGGGCACCTGGCAGGTTGTGCCGTTCTATCACCTGTTCGGCAGCGACGAGAACTCTTCGAAAGCCGCTCCGGTCCAGGAACGCATTCCGGCCGCCTACGTGTCGCTGGCCAAGTCCGAAGCCGATCGCCTGGGCGTCAATGACGGCGCCATGCTGAGCTTGAACGTTGCCGGCCAGACTCTGCGTCTGCCGCTGCGCATCAACGAAGAACTGGGCGCTGGCCTGGTGGCGCTGCCTGCGGGTATAGCAGGCATTCCACCGGCAATCTTTGGCAAATCCGTTGACGGTCTGCAGGAGGCAGCGCAATGACCTTGTTCACTCCTGAAGTGATCGACATCATCATCGCGGTGCTCAAGGCCATCGTGATCCTGCTCGCCGTAGTGGTCTGCGGCGCGCTGTTGAGCTGGGTCGAGCGTCGTTTGCTCGCCCTCTGGCAGGACCGTTACGGTCCTAACCGCGTCGGCCCGTTCGGCGCGTTCCAGATTGCAGCCGACATGATCAAGATGTTCTTCAAGGAAGACTGGACGCCGCCGTTCGCCGACAAGGTGATTTTCACCCTGGCGCCGGTCGTGGCCATGAGCGCCTTGCTGATTGCCTTCGCGATCATCCCGATCACCCCGACCTGGGGTGTCGCGGACCTGAACATCGGCATCCTGTTCTTCTTCGCCATGGCCGGTCTGTCGGTATACGCGGTGTTGTTCGCCGGCTGGTCGAGTAACAACAAGTTCGCCCTGCTGGGCAGCTTGCGGGCCTCGGCACAAACCGTGTCGTACGAAGTGTTCATGGGCCTGTCGCTGATGGGCATCGTGATCCAGGTCGGCTCGTTCAACATGCGCGACATCGTTGACTACCAGGCCCAGCACCTGTGGTTCGTCATTCCGCAGATCTTCGGTTTCCTGACCTTCTTCATTGCCGGCGTCGCCGTGACTCACCGTCACCCGTTCGACCAGCCGGAAGCGGAGCAGGAACTGGCCGACGGTTACCACATTGAATACGCCGGCATGAAATGGGGCATGTTCTTCGTCGGCGAGTACATCGGCATCGTGTTGATTTCGGCGCTGCTGGTAACCTTGTTCTTCGGTGGCTGGCACGGTCCGTTCGGCATTCTGCCGCAGATCCCGTTCATCTGGTTCGCACTGAAAACCGCGTTCTTCATCATGTTCTTCATCCTGCTGCGCGCCTCGATTCCGCGCCCACGGTATGACCAAGTGATGGACTTCAGCTGGAAGTTCTGCCTGCCGCTGACCCTCGTCAACATGCTGGTGACCGCTGCGATCGTGTTGCTCAACACGCCCGCCATCGCGGCTCAGTGAGGATAGAGAATCATGAAGTATATTTTTGACATCGTGCATGGCTTCTTCACCCAGCTTCGCAGCCTGGTGATGATTTTCGGCCATGCCTTCCGCAAGCGCGACACGCTGCAGTACCCGGAAGAGGCGGTGTACCTGCCGCCGCGCTTTCGTGGACGTATCGTCCTGACCCGCGACCCCGATGGTGAAGAGCGTTGCGTTGCCTGCAACCTGTGCGCCGTGGCGTGCCCGGTCGGCTGCATCTCGCTGCAGAAAGCCGAAACCGAAGACGGTCGCTGGTACCCGGAGTTTTTCCGTATCAACTTCTCGCGCTGCATTTTCTGTGGCCTCTGCGAGGAAGCCTGCCCGACCACCGCGATCCAGCTGACACCGGATTTCGAAATGGCCGAGTTCAAGCGTCAGGACCTGGTTTACGAGAAAGAAGATCTTTTGATCTCCGGCCCCGGCAAAAACCCTGACTACAACTTCTATCGTGTTGCAGGTATGGCCATTGCCGGCAAGCCGAAAGGCTCCGCGCAGAATGAAGCCGAACCGATCAACGTGAAGAGCTTGCTGCCTTAAGGAAGAAAGATGGAATTCGCTTTCTATTTCGCGTCAGGAGTTGCCGTTGTGTCCACGCTTCGCGTGATCACCAACACCAATCCTGTACACGCCCTGCTCTACCTGATTATTTCGCTGCTCGCCGTGGCGATGACCTTTTTCAGCCTCGGTGCGCCATTTGCCGGTGTACTGGAAGTGATCGCCTACGCCGGCGCCATCATGGTGCTGTTCGTGTTCGTGGTGATGATGCTGAACCTCGGCCCCGCCTCGGTTCAGCAAGAACGCGTCTGGCTCAAGCCCGGTATCTGGGCGGGTCCCGTTGTACTGGCTGCGCTGCTGCTGGCTGAGCTGCTGTATGTGTTGTTCAGCCATTCCAGCGGCACCGGCGTCGGCCACACCACCGTAGACGCCAAGGCCGTGGGCATCAGCCTGTTCGGTCCTTATCTGCTGGTGGTCGAACTCGCCTCGATGCTGCTGCTCGCCGCAGCCGTCACGGCGTTCCACTTGGGCCGCAACGAGGCGAAGGAGTAACTTTATGCCTGCTATCCCTCTCGAACATGGTCTGGCGGTTGCCGGCATCCTGTTCTGCCTCGGTCTGGTTGGCCTGATGGTCCGCCGCAACATTCTTTTCGTGCTGATGAGCCTGGAGGTCATGATGAATGCCTCCGCACTGGCTTTCATCGTTGCCGGTAGCCGTTGGGGCCAGCCGGATGGACAGATCATGTTCATCCTGGTGATCAGCCTGGCAGCCGCCGAGGCCAGCATTGGCCTGGCGATTCTGTTGCAGCTGCATCGCCGCTTCCACACTCTCGATATCGACGCTGCCAGCGAGATGCGCGGATGAACCTTCTCTATCTGACTTTCGTATTCCCCCTGATCGGTTTCCTGCTGCTGTCGTTCTCACGCGGCCGCCTCTCGGAAAACCTCTCGGCGCTGATCGGCGTCGGCTCCGTCGGCCTCTCGGCGATCGTTGCTGCCTACGTCATCTGGCAGTTCAACGTCGCGCCGCCTGAAGGCGGTCACGTCACCCAGGTGTTGTGGCAGTGGATGTCGGTAGGCGACTTCAAGCCGAACTTCGCCCTGTACCTGGATGGCCTGTCCGTGACCATGCTCGGTGTGGTCGTCGGCGTGGGCTTCCTGATCCACCTGTTCGCGTCCTGGTACATGCGCGGTGAAGACGGTTACTCGCGCTTCTTCGCGTACACCAACCTGTTTATCGCCAGCATGCTGTTCCTGGTGCTGGGCGATAACCTGTTGTTCCTGTACTTCGGTTGGGAAGGCGTGGGCCTGTGCAGCTACCTGTTGATCGGTTTCTACTACAGCAACCGCAACAACGGTAACGCCGCACTCAAAGCCTTCATCGTCACCCGTATCGGCGACGTATTCATGGCCATCGGCCTGTTCATCCTGTTCCAGCAGTTGGGCACGCTGAACATTCAAGAGCTGCTGGTCAAAGCGCCTGAGCACTTCAAGACCGGTGACTTCTGGATCGTCATGGCGACCCTGATGCTGCTGGGCGGCGCTGTCGGTAAATCCGCGCAACTGCCGCTGCAAACCTGGCTGGCGGACGCGATGGCCGGTCCTACCCCGGTTTCGGCACTGATCCACGCCGCGACCATGGTGACCGCTGGTGTCTACCTGATCGCCCGTACACACGGCCTGTTCGCCCTGGCGCCGGATATCCTGCACCTGGTCGGCATCGTCGGCGGTGTGACCCTGGTGCTCGCCGGTTTCGCAGCCCTGGTACAAACCGACATCAAACGTATCCTCGCCTACTCGACCATGAGCCAGATCGGCTACATGTTCCTGGCGCTGGGCGTAGGTGCCTGGGAAGGCGCGATCTTCCACCTGATGACCCACGCGTTCTTCAAGGCCCTGCTGTTCCTTGCTTCCGGTTCGGTGATCGTTGCCTGCCACCACGAGCAGAACATCTTCAAGATGGGCGGCCTGTGGAAGAAACTGCCACTGGCCTACGCCAGCTTCATCGTCGGCGGTGCGGCCCTTGCAGCCCTGCCACTGGTGACCGCAGGTTTCTACTCGAAAGACGAAATCCTCTGGGAAGCCTTCGCCAGCGGCAACCACGGTCTGCTCTATGCAGGTCTGGTGGGTGCCTTCATGACGTCGCTGTACACCTTCCGCCTGATCTTCATCGCGTTCCACGGTGAAGTGAAGACCGAAGCCCATGCCGGTCACGGCATCGCTCACTGGCTGCCACTGTCGGTGCTGATCGTGCTGTCGACCGCCATTGGCGCGATGATCGTTCCGCCGCTGCACGGCGTACTGCCAGAAAGCGTTGGGCATGCCGGCGGCGAAGCCAAACACAGCCTGGAACTGGTCTCGGGTGCTATCGCCCTGTCCGGTATCCTGCTGGCCGCGCTGCTGTTCCTCGGCAAGCGTAGCTTCGTCACCGCCATCGCCAACAGCGGCATCGGCCGTCTGCTCTCGGCCTGGTGGTTCGCCGCCTGGGGCTTCGACTGGATCTACGACAAACTGTTCGTCAAGCCGTACCTTGCGATCAGCCACATGCTGCGCAAAGACCCGTTCGACCAAACCATCGGTTTGATCCCGCGGATGGCCAAAGGGGGTCACAACTCCCTGAGCCGTACCGAAACTGGTCAACTGCGTTGGTACGCCGCCTCGATGGCTGCTGGTGCCGTGCTGGTTATCGGCGCTGTCGTGCTGGTAGCGGTCTGATATGAACCTTGCGAACTTGCGAAAGGAAACGAGCCCGTCATGATTTTGCCATGGCTAATCCTGATCCCCTTCATCGGCGGCCTGCTGTGCTGGATGGGTGAGCGCTTCGGCGCTACCCTCCCCCGCTGGATTGCGCTGATCACCATGTCCCTGCTGCTCTCCCTCGGCCTCTGGCTGTGGGCCCACGGTGACTATTCATTTGCTCCGGCGCCTGGCGCCGATCCGACCTGGGCGCTTGAGTTCAAGCATGTCTGGATCCAGCGCTTCGGCATCAACGTGCACCTGGCCCTCGACGGCCTGTCGCTGTTGATGATCATGCTGACCGGTCTGCTGGGTGTCCTCTCGGTACTCTGCTCGTGGAAAGAGATCCAGCGTCATGTTGGCTTCTTCCACCTGAACCTGATGTGGATCCTGGGCGGTGTCGTCGGCGTGTTCCTGGCCCTCGACCTGTTCATGTTCTTCTTCTTCTGGGAAATGATGCTGGTGCCGATGTACTTCCTCATCGCGCTCTGGGGTCACAGTTCTTCGGACGGCAAGAAAACCCGGATCTACGCAGCGACCAAGTTCTTCATCTTCACTCAGGCCAGCGGCCTGATCATGTTGGTGGCGATCCTGGGTCTGGTACTGGTCAACTTCAACAGCACGGGCGTGATTACTTTCAACTACGCCGACCTGTTGAAAACCAAGATGTCGCTGACCACCGAGTACGTTCTGATGCTTGGCTTCTTCATCGCCTTCGCGGTGAAGCTGCCAGTAGTACCGTTCCACTCCTGGTTGCCGGATGCTCACGCACAGGCACCGACTGCGGGTTCCGTTGACCTGGCCGGTATTCTGCTGAAGACCGCTGCGTACGGTCTGCTGCGTTTCGCCCTGCCGTTGTTCCCGAATGCGTCGGCCGAGTTCGCGCCGTTCGCCATGGCCCTGGGCCTGGTCGGGATCTTCTACGGTGCGTTCCTGGCTTTCGCCCAGACCGACATCAAGCGCCTGGTCGCCTACTCCAGCGTTTCGCACATGGGCTTCGTACTGATCGGCATCTACTCCGGCAGCCAGTTGGCCCTGCAAGGCGCAGTGATCCAGATGCTCGCGCACGGCCTGTCGGCAGCGGCACTCTTTATCCTCTGCGGCCAGCTCTACGAGCGCACCCACACTCGCGACATGCGTGAGATGGGCGGCCTGTGGTCGAAGATCGCCTACCTGCCTGCCATCAGCCTGTTCTTCGCTGCAGCTTCGCTGGGCTTGCCGGTGACCGGTAACTTCGTCGGTGAGTTCCTGATCCTGATCGGCACCTTTGCCAGCGCGCCGTGGGTCACCGTGATCGCGACTGCCGGCCTGGTGTTCGGTTCGGTCTACTCGCTGATCATGATTCACCGTGCCTACTTCGGTCCGTCCAAATCGGACGCCGTGCTGCATGGCATGGATACTCGCGAAATGATCATGGTGGTTGGACTGGCGGCACTGCTGATTTACATCGGCGTCTACCCGCAACCGTTCCTCGATACCTCTGCCGCAACGATGCATGGCGTGCAGCAATGGTTCGGTACCGCCTTCACTCAACTCGCTTCGGCCCGGTAAGAGCGCTATGGACTTTACGATTCAACACTTTATCGCGCTTGCGCCATTGTTGATCACCAGCGCCACGATCATCGTGGTGATGCTGGCGATCGCCTGGCGTCGCAACCACTCGCAGACCTTCCTGCTGTCGGTCGCGGGTCTGAACCTGGCCTTGCTGTCGATCCTGCCAGCCTTGAAAGTCGCGCCTCTGGCCGTGACTCCACTGCTACAAATCGACAGCTTTGCCTGCCTGTACATGGCGCTGATCCTGGTCGCCACCCTCGCTTGCGTCACTCTCGCCCATGCCTACCTCGGCGAAGGCGGTACGGGTTACCCGGGCAACCGTGAAGAACTGTACCTGCTGATCCTGATGGCTGCCGCCGGTGGCCTGGTTCTGGTCAGCGCGCAGCACCTGGCCGGCTTGTTCGTCGGTCTGGAACTGCTCTCGGTACCGGTCTACGGTCTGGTGGCCTATGCCTTCTTCAACAAGCGCTCTCTGGAAGCCGGCATCAAGTACATGGTGCTGTCGGCAGCCGGTTCTGCGTTCCTGTTGTTCGGTATGGCCCTGCTCTACGCCGAAGCCGGCACCCTGAGCTTCAGCGGCATCGGTCACGCCCTTGCGGCCACTGGCCTGCCAAGCCCGCTGGCGCAGATGGGCCTGGGCATGATGCTGATCGGCCTGGCGTTCAAACTGTCGCTGGTACCGTTCCACCTCTGGACGCCGGACGTCTACGAAGGTGCCCCGGCACCGGTTGCAGCGTTCCTGGCCACCGCCTCGAAAGTTGCCGTGTTCGCGGTCATGGTGCGTCTGTTCCAGATCTCGCCAGTGGCCAGCAGCGGTGTGTTGAGCACCGTGCTGACCGTGATCGCGATTGCCTCGATCCTGTTCGGTAACCTGTTGGCACTGACCCAGAGCAACCTCAAGCGTCTGCTGGGTTACTCGTCCATCGCCCACTTCGGTTACCTGCTGATCGCCCTGGTGGCGAGCAAGGGTCTGGCGATGGAAGCCATCGGCGTGTACCTGGTCACCTACGTGATCACCAGCCTCGGTGCTTTTGGCGTGATCACCCTGATGTCCTCGCCGTACAAAGGCCGTGACGCTGACGCACTGTACGAGTACCGCGGCCTGTTCTGGCGTCGTCCGTACCTGACCGCCGTCCTGACCGTGATGATGTTGTCGCTGGCCGGCATCCCGCTGACCGCAGGCTTCATCGGCAAGTTCTACATCATCGCCACCGGTGTCGAATCTCACCAATGGTGGCTGGTCGGCTCCCTGGTATTGGGCAGCGCCATCGGCGTCTTCTACTACCTGCGCGTCATGGTCACCCTGTACCTGATCGAGCCAAACCTGCGTCGCGTCGACGCCCAACTGCACTGGGAACAAAAGGCAGGCGGCGTGATGCTGCTGGCCATCGCAGTGCTGGCGTTCTTCCTCGGCCTGTACCCACAACCGCTGCTGACACTGGTTCAGCAGACTGGCCTGGCGGGTTGATCGCTTAAGCGACACTCAGCAAAAACAGAAACGGCACCTTCGGGTGCCGTTTTTGCGTTTGGGCTGGAGAAATCCGGGATCTGGGATGGCCCCATCGCGAGCAGGCTCGCTCCCACAGGGGATCTGCTGTGAGCACACTACTCGTGCATGCCTGCGATTAATTGTGGGAGCAGCCGGGCGGCGTTCCGTCCGCTCGCGATAGCGTCAGCCCAGACACCACTGCACTTGCGCCCTGCCCATAAACAATGTATGGTCAGCCCCTCTCCTGCAACCTCTTTGGCTGTTTTCGGTAAAGCTGGCTTGCGCTAATGTATCCGGGCTCATTGTGAGCGTTGCTGCTACAACGCTCGGCCCTCGATGAGTAGCCGCTCCCGACTGTCCTGAAAAAACCC